>WLOK01000022.1 GCA_009699315.1 Actinomycetota bacterium | reverse complement strand
TTGAGCCTGATCGGGCTGCCCACGAAACCAAACTCTTCACGGAGTCGACGCTCGAGGAACCGGCGATAGCCTGCCTCAAGGAATCCGTTGGTGAACAGCACGAACGTCGGCGGCCCCACCGACACTTGAGTGCAGAAGAGAATGCGAGGTTGTTTGCCGCCTCTGATCGGGTGCGGATTGCCCGCGGCTACCTCATTGATGAACGAATTCAGACGCGAGGTCGGGATGCGCGTCTCCCATCCATTGAGCGCGGTGTCCAGAGCAGACACAAGTTTGTCGACATGACGTCCAGTCTTGGCCGAGACATTGACTCGGGGTGCCCACGGCACCTGCACTAGGTCTCGTTCGATCTCTCGCTCGAGGTAGCGCTGCCGCTCCTCGTCCATGAGATCCCACTTGTTGTACGCCAGCACGAGTGAGCGGCCAGACTCCTCGACCATCGAGATGATGCGGGTGTCCTGTTCGCTCAGTGGCTCAGACGCATCAATGAGTACAACAGCAACTTCAGCCCGATCAAGTGCAGCCTGGGTACGCAGTGACGCAAAGTATTCATGCCCGCTGGCTTCCTTCACCCGCCGGCGAATGCCTGCGGTGTCGATAAACCACCACTCACGCTCGCCGAGCACGATGAGTTCGTCGACGGGATCAACCGTGGTGCCCGCAACCGAATCAACCACCACTCGCTGACTGCGTGCCAGCCGGTTAAGCAAAGACGACTTACCGACATTGGGCTTGCCGAGCAGCGCGACCCGGCGAGGTCCGCCTTCGCGTGAACGTCCTTCGCCATGTTCCGGCAGCGCATTGACAATTGCATCAAGCAGATCACCGCTGCCACGACCGTGAATGGACGACACCATGTATGGCTCGCCAAGACCCAACGACCATAGTGCGGCAGCATCGGCCTCGCCACGCGCGTCGTCGACCTTGTTTGCCACCAAAACGACCGGGCGACCGGACTTGCGCAGCAAACGGACGATCGCTTCGTCTGCATCAAGGGCGCCCACAGTGGAGTCAATGACGAACACGACCACATCTGCTTCGGCCATCGCGCGCTCAGCCTGGGCCGCGACCTGTGCAGACATCCCGCGCGCATCCTTCATCCAGCCGCCGGTGTCTACGAGACAAAAACGTCGGCCGTTCCAGTGCGCGTCATAGGACACCCGGTCACGGGTGACACCGGGCAGATCTTGTACGACTGCTTCACGGCGACCGATGATGCGATTGACCAGCGTCGACTTGCCTACGTTGGGGCGACCGATGATCGCCACGACCGGCAGAGTGGCCGAATCGACACTGAGCTCCTCGATCTGGGCCTCAAGATCGCCAAACTCCTCAAGAGCTGCCGCGTAGGCCTCATCAATATCTACCCACTCTTCGTCAACCATGGGGTCCATCCTCCCGCATGATTGAGCCCGCGTTGACCACCAGATCGGCCACCAGAGCCACTACCTCCGCGAGCGTGAGATGAGTCGCATCAATATGGACGGCATCGGCCAACCTCGTGAGGGGCGAGACCGCTCGACCAGAGTCCAACGCGTCTCGCTGTTCGAGCCCGGCCACGGTGCTGCGTACGTCCACCGGGGATCCCCCGACCCGCTCTTGGTCCTCTAGAGCCCGACGCTGAGCACGAATTTCGGTGTCGGCAGTCAAGAACACCTTCACCGACGCATTCGGAAAAACAACAGAGGCAATATCGCGACCTTCCACCACCGAGCCACGCCCCTGAGCGGCCGCACGCGCGACGATGTCGCGCTGCATCTGAACCATCCGGGCGCGCACCTGAGGCACTGCACTCACGTGACTCACCGCACCAGTCACGTCGGCTTCACGGATTGCGCGCGACACATCGACACCATCTACCCGCACGCCTAGCGCCGCGGGGTCTGTAGCGAGGTCAATCCTCGGCTCCTCACAACGTGCAGCCACGGTCTCGACGTCCTTCGGGTCGATTCCCTCAGCCAGCACCCACCAGGACATGGCGCGGTACGTCGCACCAGTGTCGACGTACGCATAATCAAATTGCGCCGCAATCGCCTTAGACACACTGGACTTACCCGAACCCGCCGGACCATCGATGGCCACAACGATCTCAGTAGCGGACATCAAACCCACGCTCACGCAGTGCTGCAGCAAGGTCGTCACCAAGACCCACGCGCACGGAGACTTCCACGAGTCCGCTGGGGCGACCTAGCACGTGGTCGATGCGCACGTCCTCAAGGTTGAATCCTGCACCACCTGCAGCGACAAATACCTCGCTCAAGGCACCAGGCTCATCCGCAATCAGCACCGGCACGATGTCGTATTCGGTCGACTCGCCACCGTGCTTGCCGGGGATCGCCGCGCGGCCCTCGTTGCCGCGCTCCAGCATGTCGCGCAGGGCGTCTGGCGCATCAGCCGCAAGAGCGTCGCGCACCCGCTCAAGATCGATGATGAGACCCTCGAGCACCTGACGTACGGGCCCTGGGTTCGCAGACAGAATCTCCGTCCACAACTCGGGGTCCGATGCTGCAATGCGCGTCATATCGCGCAGGCCCTGACCCGACACCTGCACATGATCAGCACTTGCGGCGCCTACTCTGCCTGCGAGTACCGAGGACAACACCTGTGGCACATGCGAGGTCAGGGCAACCGCACGGTCATGATCATCGGCCGACATCTGCACGGGAGTGGCACCACACGTCACCGCAATGTGTGTCACCGCCGCAATGCGCTCCGCACTCGCCGAGTCACTCGGTGCAACTACCCAGACACGATCATTGAAGAGTTCACGACGAGCACCTTCAGGTCCGGTGACCTCACGCCCGGCCATCGGATGACCGCCCACCCAACGCGTCATGTCCGCACCAGTGGCCGACAACGCGCGCATCGGAACGCCCTTCACAGAGCAGACATCCGTAACAGTCGATGAGGGCCAGTCACGCAGCGCCGCTGCTGCGACATCGGCGACGTCACGAGGCGGCACAGCCACGATGACGACATCGGGATCATTCGAGGGTAGGGCTGCATGACCGCCACCGAGTTGCTCGGCCCTTGCAGCCACAGCTGGATCTCTATCGACGAGGTAGACCTTCGCGCCTGCTCGAGACATAGCCATACCGATGCTCGTGCCAATTAGGCCAGAGCCAATGATGAGGATGGACTGCGCCACCCGTCTCACCGCTGCAGGTCTTGGCGGAGAACTTCCGCGCCACGAAGGTACACATGAGTCACGTCAGCTCTTGCCAGACTCGTCTCGACATGCATAAGAATTCGGACGGTCCGAGGCAATGCACCATCCACATCGATCTCAGTGGCACAGATCAAGGGCACGTCTGCGAGACCGGCTTCCCGCGCAGCGGCAGCCGGGAACATGCAGGTGAGATCCGGTGTAGCGGTGAATAGGACGCTAATGAGGTCGGCTTCGGTCAGCGCATTGCGCTCAAGCATGGCAAGCAGGAGTTCGACGACAGCGGCAGACATTTCGTCTCGCTCGTCGTGCGCGAGACACGTCGCTCCGCGAACCCCTCTGACAGCCATACTCGCCTCCTTAAGCAGGTAAATCTAGTGGATCGGTTACAGCCCGACTGAGGAGTACAGCGATCCGAGTTCGGGCCCATGCAACGTGCGTACGGTGCCTGGCCGCATCTGGCCAAGCATGATGGGCCCTATGCGTACACGCACCAGCGACTCGACCGGATGTCCGGCCTCTGCAAAGAGACGGCGCACGATGTGCTTGCGACCCTCGTGCAAAGTCACCTCGATCATCGCTCGCCCCGGGGTCGAAGAAACCAACCTAAATTCATCGACGCGGGCCATGCCGTCCTCGAGTTCAAGGCCAGCCTTCATGCGTCGGCCAAGATCGCGCGGCACAATGCCCAGGAGTGTCGCGACGTAGGTCTTCGGCACACCATGTGAAGGGTGAGCAAGATGCTGGGCGAGATCACCATCATTGGTAAGCAGGATCAAACCCTCTGTGTCCACATCCAAACGACCCACATGGAAAAGCCTCTCGGGTCGATCAAAGACGAGGTCACCCACACATGGCCGGCCGCGATCGTCACTCATCGTCGACACCATGCCAATGGGCTTATTGACCGCAAGCACCAGCGTCTCTTCTGCAGTCGGGACTCGAGTGCCATCAACGTGGATCGCGTCCCGATTGGGATCCACGCGCATGCCCTGCTCGCGCACGGCCTTGCCGTTGACACTCACCCGGCCTTCTTCGATGAGTTGCTCGCAGGCACGACGACTACCCACTCCTGCCTGAGCGAGCACCTTCTGCAAACGGATGCCGGCCTCTGCCTCATTCGTCACGATTGAACCGGCTCACCGGGACTGTCAACACGCGAAGATTCGACCATTTCTTCAAGTTCCGAAAAATCGGGGAGATGTACAGCAAGATCTGGAAGCTCCTCTAGTGAGGCGATGCCGAGACGTTCGAGGAAGTAAGAAGTTGTTCGGTAAAGATGCGCACCAGACTCGTGCTCCGAGCCCGCTTCGAGCACTAGCCCACGAGCAACCAGAGTCTTGAGCACACCATCAACGTTGACGCCTCGTACGGCACTGATGCGAGCGCGCGTCACGGGCTGACGGTAAGCAACCACCGCAAGGGTCTCTAGAGCTGCTTGCGTGAGACGGGCCTGTTGACCATCGAGCACCCAACGTTCGATAACTCCAGAGCACGAATCGCGCGTGTAGAAGCGCCAGCCGCCAGCGACTTCGCGCAAATCAAAGCCGCGACCCTGCTCGGTGTATTCAGACGCCAACCCGCGCACGCACTCCTCGACTTCAACGACAGGACGGCGCACAATCTGGGCCAGCGTGATGATCGGCATCGGCTCATCCGCCACCAGAAGAAGCGCCTCCAGCGCAGAAGTGAGGTCGGGGGCGCCAAGCTCCTCGGGAATCAACTCAACCTCTACGGTCTCCTCAGAACTCATGCCTGTTCCTCCTGCTCAGTTTCTGATACTGCTTCATCAAACTCGTCATCTACCTCGACCTCGCCTGCGTCCGACCCAGTCCAACGCACGGTGAGTTCTCCCAAGGCACGGGCCTGCTCAAAGGACACAACTCCTTCTCGGAAGAGCTCAAGCAGGGCGAGGAACCTAGCCACCACAACAAGGGTTGTATCTGCGTCAGTAATCATTGCGCGGAAGGTCATCACACGTTGACGACGTAGTCGCTCCACGAGAATCGCGGCCTGTTCACGCACGCTCACCCTTGGTGCATGCAGGTGCGTCAGGCCTACCTGCGGCAATTCTTTGGGTGCCATTACGCGTTGGGCAAGCAACGCGAACTCTGCTGGCCCAAGTCCGAGCAGCACCTCGGGGAGAAGTGCTGCCTGATCAGCATCGAGGCCCACTGTGCGAGGTATGCGCTTCGCGGCCGCGCTGAATTGCGATGCGAAAATACTGGCAATCTGCTTGTACGCGCGGTACTGCAGCAGTCGAGCAAAGAGCAGATCGCGAGCCTCGAGTAGGGCGATGTCCTCTTCGTCCTCGACCTCGCCGCTGGGAAGAAGTCGCGCTGCCTTCAGATCAAGCAATGTCGCTGCGACAACGAGAAATTCCGTTGCCTCATTAAGATCCCACGTGGAACCCTGGCCACGAATGTGCGCAATGAAGTCGTCAGTGACTTCATGCAAGGCGAGACTGGTGACCTCAAGACGATGCTTCGCAATCAGGCTCAGGAGTAAGTCGAAGGGGCCCTCGAACTCGTCTAGGTGAACCTCGAAGCGAGGGCTCACATGAGTAACTAGCTCGGCCTCGGTATCGACGGCCTCCACAACATCAGACATATCAGCGGGCCAAGACCTCGCGGGCCAACTGCCGGTAGGCATCGGCGCCCGTGCTGCCAGACGCGAAGACGGTGATGGGCTCCCCCGCCACGCTCGCATCTGGGAACTTAATGGTGCGGCCGATGACCGTGTGGAAAACGTGATCACCAAATTTGTCGACTACCCGCTGAAGAACCTCGCGACTATGCAGAGTGCGAGCGTCATACATGGTCGGCAGAATGCCAATGACCTCCAGCCGCGGATTAATGCGCTGCTGCACCTTCTCGACGGTGTCCATCAGGAGCGCAACACCACGCATAGCAAAGAATTCACACTCCAGCGGAATTATCACACCGTGTGACGCGGCTAGGGAGTTAACGGTCAACAGGCCCAACGAAGGCTGGCAGTCGATCAGCACGTAGTCGTAGTCGTCAATGACCGGTGCGAGAGTGCGTGCAAGCGCCATCTCGCGGGCCACTTCATTAACGAGCTGCACTTCGGCAGCGGCCAAGTCGATATTGCTGGGCACCAAGTCAAGTCCTGGCACTCCAGTAGGGGTAATGACGTCGCGGATCAAAACATTGGGATCCACCAGCAAGTTATAGATCGACAAATCGAGTTCGTGTGCGGGTACGCCGAGTGCGACGCTCAAAGCTCCCTGCGGATCGAAGTCAACGAGGAGCACACGGCGTCCGTATTCAGCCAACGCCGCACCCAGGCTCACGGTGGACGTGGTCTTGCCGACCCCGCCCTTTTGATTGACCATCGACACGACCTGTGCTGGTCCGTGCTTCTTCAGCACTCCAGGCATGGGGAAAGTAGGCATGGGTCGACCCGTTGGGCCTATCCCTTTGGCTACTGAGCCGACGACGATCTCGTCCTTAGCCACCGCCACCTCCCTATCAGCCAACTACCAGCCCGGACATCCTCCCAGACGCCGGCAACCCCTCAGACCATTGACCGGGGATGCGATGCAGCGTAGACCTCTCGTAGAGAATCCACAGTGATCCTTGTATAGATCTGGGTGGTAGTCACCGAGGCGTGGCCAAGGAGCTCCTGAACCACGCGAATGTCCGCCCCGCCCTCCAGTAGGTGAGTGGCGAAGGAATGCCGCAGAGTGTGCGGCGAGGCTTCGAGCCCTGCAGTGGAGGCGGCCTCCTGGAGCACGGCCCAGGCGCTCTGGCGGCTCAATGGGGCCCCACGGGCGTTCAGGAGCAGCCGTGGCGTCCCCTTGCCTCGTAGTGCCAGAACCGGACGGGCCCGCACGAGATAGGCCTCTACCGCGCTTGCTGCATATCCACCGAGGGGCACCAGACGCTCTTTGCCACCCTTCCCCTTCAGCAGGACCACCCGTTCACCCACATCGAGGTCGTCCACGTCCAGGCCGACTGCCTCAGAGACTCGAGCGCCAGTGCCGTACAAGATCTCCAAGAGAGCCCGATTGCGTAGGCCCTCAGGGGCGTCTTCTGGGCCACCCGATTGCAAGAGGCGCTCCACGTCGGAATATGGCAGGGCCTTAGGGAGCCGGTCTGGGGCCCTCGGTGGCGCCACTGCCGCTGCTGGGTTGTCGGCACACATGCCCTCCGCCACTGCAAACTTGTGCAGGCCCCGTACCGAAATCAAGCCCCGAGACACCGAACTGGCCGTTTGCGGTGCGTAGTGCTCATCACCCACCCGCAACGCCGCGACATAGTCCGCAACGTGAGCGTCGGTTACCGCATCCAGATCGACGACTCTACGAGCCGCCGACCACTCGAGATAACGCCTGAGATCTCGCTCGTATGCGAGACACGTGTTCTGCGAGAGTCCCCGCTCTACGGCAACATGGTTGAGGTAAGCGCGCGTGGCGCGCTCCAACGAGGTCAGACCAGCACCTCTGCGGTGGGCGTACACGGCAACCCGAACGCATCGGCAACCGCCGCGTAGGTGATGTGTCCTGCATGCGTATTGAGACCCAAGGCCAGAGCCTGATCGCGACGAAGTGCTTCTCGCCAGCCGTGGTCTGCCATTGCAAGTGCATAGGGCAACGTGACATTGGTGAGAGCGTACGTCGACGTGTACGGCACTGCCCCGGGCATGTTTGCCACACAATAAAACAACGAATCGTGCACACGGTAGGTCGGATCCGAATGCGTAGTCGGCCGCGAGTCCGCAAAGCATCCACCCTGATCAATCGCGATGTCGACAAGCACACTGCCTGACTTCATCCGTGACACAAGGTCATTGGACACGAGTTTGGGTGCCTTCGCCCCCGGCACAAGGACGGCACCGATCACAAGGTCAGCATCAAGAACAGCATGCTCAATCTGGAAGGCATTGGATGCGATTGTTTGAACGTGACCTTGGTAGATCGCATCCATTTGACGCAACCGCCCGATGTTGTTATCCAGTAACATCACCTCAGCCTGCATACCCAATGCGATGGCCGTTGCATTCTGGCCAGCAACGCCGGCGCCGATCACCACAACCTTTGCGGCGTGCACACCTGAGACACCGCCCATCAAGACGCCGCGTCCACCTGAGGCGCGCTGCAACGCGAAGGCACCCACTTGCGGCGCCATGCGTCCGGCGACTTCAGACATTGGGGCAAGAAGCGGGAGCGAGTGGTCCGGCAACTCGACAGTTTCGTAGGCGATTGCAGTAACCTCGCGCTCCAACAGCGCATCCGTGCAAGCACGTGAAGCAGCCAGGTGCAGATAGGTGAAGAGGACTTGGCCAGCACGCATGCGAGGGTATTCAACCGAAATTGGTTCCTTAACCTTCAAGATCATGTCGCCGAATTCCCAGACTGCGTCTGGACCGTCCAGCATCGTGGCACCTGCGATCATAAATTCCGCATCCGAAATCGATGAGCCAACACCGGCTCCAGACTCGATGGCGACCTCATGTCCGTGCCTAACCAACTCGAAGACTCCCGCGGGTGTGATGGCGACGCGGAACTCGTTGTCCTTGATCTCTGCCGGGATTCCGATTCTCATGGCGCCTCCACCTCAGACACTACTGCGCGAAGGTGGCCGCCACTCCCACGAATCGTCAGCGGGCCGCACCGTTGTCCAGTTGTGATCCCGCGCTGCGTGGGCGGCGAAGATTCCCGCCACGGTCGTCCCATTGTGAATACGGCCCGCCAGCACCAAGTCGCGAGCTGCGTCAAGGTCGACCCACTGCTGAGGCAGGTCCATCTCCTCAGCCTCACCGGTGTGCCAACGCCCCTCAGGAAGCTCACTTATCCCGCGGGCGAGGAAGATACGCAGTCCTTCGCTCGAACCCCCCGGGGAGTTGAACAGATCGAGCAGCACCTGCCACTCGTCGGCACGTAGACCGGTTTCCTCTGCCAATTCACGTCGGGCGGTGTCCGCAGGGTGCTCCCCAGCAACATCGAGCAATCCGGCCGGCAACTCCCACAACTTCGCGCCTACCGGGTGCCGGTATTGGCAGATAAGGAGTATCCGGTCCCGATCATCAATCGCCGCGATGGCAACAGCTCCGGGGTGCTCAATAACATCGCGCTGCACTTCGACATCACCGAAATGCACAGTGTCAGTGCGCACAGACCAGATGTGCCCCACGAACTGAGTTTTAGATGCACTTACCGGTTGAGACGCGTGCACATCCTCAACAGGGTTCACGCCTCAGTGCTCTCCAACGCCTGCTGTACACCGCGGCGACCGAGAGCGGCGCCCACGAGCGCAGCGAAAAGCGGATGTGCGCGCGTCGGACGCGACCGGAACTCCGGATGCGCCTGAGTGCCGACGTAGAAGGGATGCACCTCAGCAGGGAGCTCAACAAACTCGACAAGGCGCCCATCCGGTGAAGTGCCCGAAAAACGAAGACCGGCCTCTTCGAGTTGTACCCGGTAGGCGTTGTTCACTTCGTAGCGGTGACGATGACGTTCGTCGATGTACGGCTCCCCATAAGCAAGGGCCACCTGGGATCCCTCGGCGAGTTTCGCGGGGTAAAGACCTAAGCGCATCGTGCCACCCATGTCGCGATCACCGGCAACAACATCGCGCTGATCGGCCATTGTTGCAACGACGGGATGCTGCGTCGTCTCATCGAACTCCAGCGAATTAGCGCCTTCGAGCCCCGCGATAGATCGCGAATACTCGATAACCATGCACTGCAAGCCAAGGCAAAGGCCCAGCGTGGGAATGCCCTGCTCACGTGCGAACGTGAGAGCGCCAAGTTTGCCTTCGATGCCGCGCACTCCGAATCCACCGGGAACACAGATTGCGTCGACGCCGCTTAGCTGAGCAGAGGCACCTTCGGGAGTAGCGCAGTCGTCGCTCGAGACCCACTTCAGGTTGACTCGGCAATCGTTATGGAAACCGCCCGCGCGCAGTGCCTCGGTCACAGACAAGTAGGCGTCTGGTAAATCGATGTACTTACCCACGAGCGCGACGGAGATCTCATGCGCAGGAGAATGCACGCGACGCAGGAGGTCATCCCAACGCGCCCACTTGACGTCGCGGAACGGCAATCCAAGACGTCGGACAACATAGGCGTCAAGACCCTCGGCATGCAGCACTCGCGGAATGTCATAGATGCTCGGAGCGTCAACGGCGGCAACCACCGCTTCTTCGTCGACGTCACACATGAGCGAGATCTTGCGCTTGATCGATGCGGGTACTGGTCGGTCTGCGCGCAAAACAATTGCATCGGGCTGGATACCAATGCTGCGCAGTGCTGCCACTGAGTGCTGAGTGGGCTTGGTCTTCAGCTCGCCCGCTGGACCAATGTATGGAAGCAAGGAAACATGGAGGAAGAACACATTTTCGCGGCCAACCTCATGTCGCACCTGCCGTACTGCCTCAAGGAATGGCAATGATTCGATATCGCCTACGGTGCCGCCCACTTCGGTGATCACTAGATCGATGTCGGGGCCAGCCATCCGACGTACGCGGCTCTTGATCTCGTTGGTGATGTGCGGGATGACCTGCACAGTGTCGCCTAGGTACTCCCCGCGGCGTTCCTTGGCGATTACGGTCGAATACACCTGACCGGTGGTCACGTTGGCGGAACCATGAAGATCGGTATCGAGGAACCGTTCGTAGTGACCAACGTCGAGATCAGTCTCCGCGCCGTCGTCGGTGACGAATACCTCGCCGTGCTGGAAGGGATTCATCGTGCCGGGATCGACATTTAGGTAGGGGTCAAGTTTTTGCATCGTCACACGCAGCCCACGCGCTGTAAGAAGGTTGCCCAAACTAGATGCCGTGAGCCCCTTGCCCAGGGAGGAGACCACTCCTCCGGTGACGAACAGATGCTTAGTTGTTTGCCGCTCCACGGGGTCCAAACCTAACACTTCATGCGGGTCGCGTTGACCGCTGAGCCCGCTTGCGCGGAGTCTCGGGCGTGTCGCTCTCACGAGCGAGTTGTAGTAGTTCCTCCGCGTGGGTCGTGGCGGCTTCGGAGTCTTCGAGCCCGGCGAGCATCCGAGCGATCTCGCGGCGGCGGTCGTCACCTTCGACAACCCGCACAGTGGTCGCTGTCACCTTCCCCGTCGCGGCCTTCTCCACAACCAGGTGCCTATCGGCGAATGCGGCGACTTGCGGAAGATGCGTGACAACGAGAACCTGAGTGGTGCGTGCCAATCGCGCCAGACGACGCCCCACTTCCACAGCGGCCCGACCACCGACGCCGGCATCGACTTCGTCAAACACCAACGTGCCTGCCGGCTCCGAACCGGCGATGGCAACCTCGAGGGCGAGCATGATGCGCGAGAGTTCACCACCTGATGCGCCAGCCCCCAATGGTCTGGCCGGGGCTCCGGCATGCGCTGTGAGCCACATGGACACCGCATCGCAGCCCCCGCGCCCATAGCCGGTGCCACTCAGGTCACGCGGTAGCGGACTCGGTGAGTCGGCCGCCCGCGGCTCCACCCGAACCTCAATGGACGCCCCCGCCATGGCGAGGCCGGCAAGCTCCGCCGACACCAGTTGCTCGAGGCGCCGCGCAGCCTCTTGACGCCCCGCGGTGAGCGAGCGGCCCACACCCAGCATCTTCTGCACGACGCCGACAGCGTCTGCCTCAAGCTGCGGGAGTCGGTCCTCGAGTGACGACCACCCGGTGACTCGCGAGCGGGCGGACTCAGCCCACTCGAGAATCTCCTCGGTAGTCGCCCCATACCGCTTCATGAGACCGCGAAGCACAGATCGGCGCTCTTCTAGGGCCGCCAAGAGATTGGGGTCGCCATCAAGTGCACTCTCGTAGTGTCCAAGCTCCCCAAGAATATCGATCACTTCGCGAGTGGCCTGCCGGAGCCGCTCGGCGATGGGAGCAGTAGTTGCATCCAAATCACGCACGCGCTCTAATGCCTTCGCTGCGGTGTCCAGCATTGCCAGCACGTCATCGCCATCACCGGCGTCGGTGCCGCCGAGACACGCCTGCGCTTCAGCGACCGCGTCTCGCAAGGAACTCACATTGGCTAGCCTCGCGCGATTGACATCAAGTTCATTTTCTTCGCCAGCGACGATCTGTGCCGCATCTATCTCCGCTAGTGCACGCGCAAGAGTCTCCATCTCAAGTTCGCGTTCGCGCCCACCAGCTCGCAAGTCAGCAATTTCGCGACAAATCGCAGACAACCGATCGTAGGCCACAGTGAATTCATCTCTCAGCGCAAGCACCTCTGTGCCAGCGAAAGTGTCGAGCAGATCACTTTGCCGAGCCGGCTGAGTCAGTCTTTGTTGATCGGACTGCCCGTGCACTGCGACTAACTCTGCAGTGACTTCAGCCAGAGTGGCTACCGGCACCGAACGCCCACCAAGAAAGGCTCGGCTACGCCCTTCGGCCGTGATCGAGCGCCCGATGATGAGTTGCCCATCCTCGATACCGAGGTCCTCCCATTTTGCGAGGAGATCTTCACGCGATACCGACACGATTCCTTCGACAAGAGCGCGGTCCATGCCGGTGCGCACGAGAGCCGGATCTGCCCGTCGACCCAACAGCAAGCCAATGCCGCTGAGAACCATGGTTTTACCTGCGCCCGTCTCTCCAGTGAGGACAGTAAGTCCGGGTCCGAGCGGAAGCGTCGCCTCTTCGATGACTCCGACTCCGCGGATGCGCAGTTCTTCAATCACTCGGGGTCGGTCCTTCCGCGCCAGCCCTCAACCGAAAGATTGAATTTGGCAACCAATCGATCGGTGAACGGCGCAAGATGCAGTCGGGCAAGACGTACTGGCTGCGCGTGACGACGAACCTCAACGCGGGAACCGGGGGCCATCTCCAAAGTTCGACGACCATCGGCACAGACAAGCGCCGGGTCTGATGCCGGTGACAGGTCGAACGCAATCACACTTGTCGGGGCAACAACGAGCGGTCGAGCGAACAATGCGTGAGCACTCAGCGGCACGACCAGCAACGCTTCAACGTCCGGCCACACGACCGGTCCTCCCGCGGAGAATGCATAAGCCGTCGATCCAGTGGGCGTCGCACACACGACACCATCACAACCCCAGCGAGATAACGGTCGATTATCGATCTCGACACGGACCTCGATCATTCGCGCGCGAGATTGCTTCTCGACACTGATCTCATTGAGTGCCCACGTCCGCGCAGTCTCATGGCCGTCGCGGAACAACCGCACGTCGAGAGCGACGCGCGTTTCTTCTGTCCACGTACGTTCGACAATCGCCGTCACCAGTTGCGCGGCTTCGTCACGCTCAGCTTCAGCCAAAAAACCGACTCGGCCAAGATTGACACCTAATAGGGGCACATCTGCGAATCGTGCGCGCTCGGCGCCGCGCAAAATGGTGCCATCACCACCGAGCACGACGACAATCTCGGTGTCATCAGCCGCATGCTCATCTGCAGGCACCGCATGCAACTCATCGATCTGAAGCTCGGCGGCATCAGACTCGGTGGCGCGCACCTCAATGCCGGCAGACACCAGACCAGCAACCACCTCACGAGCCACTGCCTGCGCCTCCGGGCGCGTTGCATGCGCCACGAGCAACACTGAACGTACGGTCATGCCGGTCCCTCCGCAATAACACGATCCAGAACATCATCGGCAATGGCTTCGAAGCCGTGACGAAGATGCAGGAAATACTCGACATTGCCGCTCGGACCCGGCAGCGGGCTCGCGACGGACCCCACCGTGCCCCATCCGATTGTCGCCGCCACGTCGCTGATCCTACGGACTGCGGAGCGCCGCAGCGCCGGTTCACGCACAACCCCGCCGCTCCCGACCATTTCGCGCCCCACCTCAAACTGCGGTTTGACCATGACCAAAATGTCTGCAGCCGGATCGGCACACGCCGTCAGAGCCGGCAGAACAAGGGCAAGGGAGATGAAACTCAGATCCGCCACAATGAGATCGGGGCGGTACTGGAGTTGTTCCGGAACAAGAGCGCGCACATTAACTCGGTCAAGAACAGTGACTCGATGGTCACTCTGTAACACCCAGGCGAGTTGCCCATATCCAACGTCCACGGCAATGACATGCGCGGCGCCGCGCTCGAGCAGGACCTGAGTGAAACCGCCCGTCGAAGCCCCGGCGTCTAGAGCTCTCCTACCCGCGACAACCACGCCTAGTCCATCGAGTGCCCCGATAATTTTGTGCGCTCCGCGCGAAACGTAGTCGTCAACGGCAGGGGTGGTGATCTCCACTGCTTCTGCAGCGTCCACCATCGTTGCGGGTTTGATGGCGACTGCTCCACGGATAGTCACGTGCCCAGCCTCAATCACTATGCGAGCCTGCTCACGCGAACGTACGAGGTTGCGGCGTACGAGTTCTGCATCCAGGCGGCGCCGGGACACGAATCAGTCCGTGGTCACATCGGACAGCGCTGCGGAAAGCCGCTCGTGTACATCCGCATATATGTCAACATGCTCGACGACGGGGAGTTCGGACAACTCATCAAGTCGCGCGATCGCGGCAGCCACGCGGGCGTCAGGATCAGCCATCACTCGCTCGCCTTCGCGGTCTTCTTCTTGGACTCAGTCTTCTTGCTCGCCTTGGGCTTAGGCGCATCTGCCTCGGCCGCCGTCGCAAACTCAGCCAGTTGCGCCTTGACAGTGGTCACCTGACGCTCGAGCCGCTCGATATGGCGGCGCAGCGCGTCGAGTTCGTCCGTGTGCACGAAACCCATCGCGCCCGTTGCCTTCTGCACCTCGGTCCGAACCAGCTCAAGGAGAAACTCGCGGTTTTCCTTGACCGAGCTTAAAACCTCGTCGGCCACATCGCGCACATCTTTGTCGGATACCCCGCCCTTGGCACTCAGCGCCATACCCTGAGCAATCAATGCCTTGGCAACCTCGGTCGCCCGCTGCCGAGTTATCTCGGTCAAGCCATTGGCCATGTCGAGATACGGCTTCAGTTCCTCACGCATGAACACCCTCCTGATGTGTAACTCTCACAGTAATGCCCAAAGGGAGGTCCGCATGCGGGTGACTGCCGCTTCTACCTCCACGGAGTATGACCAAGAAAGCACAGCTGCCACACGCCACAGGTCTTCGACGTCCGCCAGGGTCTCCTCGGGACCTTCCAGAACCAGGGAACCGCGGTCAATATAGGCCCGAGCAGAACGGCACACGGCCGTCTCGGATGAGGTCAGAACCTCCGGGTGCTCGTGCAGCAGACCCCGGAGATCAGCACTGAGCAGGTCTGGCCGCCGCTGCGGAGGAGCCGCCAGGAGGTCCTCGGCGTGGGTGACTCCGGTGAGGACGAGAAGCGACGGGATCCCAGCCCGGCTAGCGGCCTCAATATCGGTGTCGAGGCGATCCCCCACCATCACCGGGCGTTGGGCACCGGTACGCAGAATGGACTCGTCGACCAGAGGTCGCTCCGGTTTTCCGGCAATCGCATCGGGACTGCGTCCGGTGACAGTGACGAGCACTCCGACGAATGCGCCGTTACCGGGCGCATGGCCATCAGGGGTGGGAATAGTGAAGTCCATGTTGGTCGCAACCCAAGGCGCGCCAGTCGCAAGTACGAAAGCAGCATCGGCCAAGTGCGTCCACGCCGTTTCCTTACCGAAGCCCTGCATAACGGCTATCGGTCCCTGAGAACGCGATCGCACCGGCACCAGGCCTCGTTCGACCAATGCCGCATCGACTCCGAGCCCTCCCACAGCCAACACTGGACTCCCCTGCGGCAACAGCCCCGCCATGACGCGCGCACCAGCCTGGGCCGATGTGACGACATCCTCATCTCTTGCAGGAATGCCCAGCTCACGCAGATGTTCCGCAACCACGCTGGGTGGGCGCGAAGCGTTGTTTGTCACGTACGCCAGCCCCAATCCAAGAGAACGGCTCTCGGCAAGGGACTCCACCGCGTGCGGAACTGCGTGTTCTCCGATGTAGACCACGCCATCGAGATCTAGGAGGGCAACATCGAAATGAACGACCGGAGCTGGACTTGCCGAGAAGTATTTAGGCATCTGCACCCTCCGCTCGTGCTCTCAGGGTGGCTCGCACTTGTCGCAACGCATTGACGTAATCCTTGCGTTCGGGTCGCATGGCCCATGCCATCGCGAGGTGCTCTTCGGACGTCACAAAGTCACCCCCGCGCCACAGCGCCAACCCGTAGCCATAGTGCGCGTAGTCATCATCGGGACCGTCTTCGACAAGTAGGCGAAAAACCTCACGCGCTTGGCCATAGCGCCCTGAGTCGAAGTAGGCCCGCGCAAGAGACTCCCGTGCTGATCGCGCGGATGGCTCCTCGCGCACCACATGCTCGAGGAGAACCGCTGCAGCGGCGGCATCTCCCCTGGCCAGGAGTTCCTCAGCGCTCCGAAACCAGTCATAGGGGGTGCCCATGGGAGTACCTTCGACTGAATCCACGGCATCATGGTGTCATGCACCAATCACGCGCGCGCTTTGCTCACGCGACGGACTTCCACCTCAGTTCGTGACGAGGCCCCAGAGGCACCGCGCCAGAACCTGCGTCGAAGCGCCCCAACCGCCTCCACCCAGTCGCCGTCCGTCAGAGCTAGAACCTTGCGCCGCGCAGTCGCCGAGAAGACCACGCAGTCGAGGGTGTCGACCTTGACACGGCCGGAGGGCCCCCGATGACTCGCTGCTCGATCGGTCACGACCCGGAAAGTCACGATTTCGTCACCACTGGGCAGCGTGGTCTGTGCGACGCCTGAGACGCGGCCCACTAGCCGCACCTCATTGATGGATTGAACGGACATGTGCGCTCCTCTGCTTCGTCATTCACCTACGATGCGATGTAACCAGCGAAAGCGGAACCCCCAGCAGGGGACCTGTGGACAGCGAGCGAAAAGAGGACGACCTGTGGACGGCGTAGTCGACCTCGGACAAGACGTCTTCGCCATCGACACCCGCATGGGTGGCTACTCCGGCATCACTGCGGGATATCTGATCCGGGGCGACCGGCCCTGTTTGATCGAGACGGGCACCGCTAAGTCGGCACCACGAGTCCAAGAGTGCCTAAGTCACCTCGGAATTGAGGCAGCAGATCTTGCGACGGTTGTCGTGACACACATTCACCTTGATCATGCAGGCGGAGCCGGCGACATCGCGGCGATGTACCCCAACAGTCAGGTTGTCGTGCACGAGAAGGGCGCGCGACACCTCGCCGACCCCACCAAACTTGTACAGAGCGCTCGTCGAGTATTCGGACCAGCGATGGATCGTCTCTTTGGAGATCTACTCCCCACTCCCGCCGAACGCATTGTTGCCCTCGGCGAGATCGGGCACATCGATCTTGGTGCGGGGCGCTCTCTCGAAGCGTTTCACGCTCCAGGCCACGCCTCGCATCACATTGGCTTGGTCGACTCTGCCACGGGAGATCTATACACAGGGGACGCGGCTGGCATCTACGTGCCTGAAACGCAAGACGTACGCCCATCCACTCCCCCACCGGATTTCGACCTTGACTTAGCAATCGCTTCAATCGAGCGAATGCGCGCAGCTCTCCCAACCCGCCTGTTGTTCAGCCATTACGGGCCCGTCGATGATGTGTCACTCACGTTGGACCGCTCTATCGAGGAGCTGCATCTGTGGGTGGAAATGGTCCGTGAAGCACGTGATCGCAACTTCGACCTTGATCACGCCGTTGCGATGGTTATCGAGCAATCACAGGTACGCCTACCTGCATTTCACGATGATGCAGACGTCGTGTTGAAGTTTGAGGAACTCGCATCCACAGCCGCGAATGTCGCAGGCATCAGCCGATGGCTCGACAAGGTCGATGGACCAGGGTCAACCAGTGGCGACGCTGCTGGGGTCACTCGCTAGTCGAGCCGCTCTCAAGCGACTCGTCGGTTTCCTCTTCGCCTTCATCAAGATCCTCGTAGACGACACCGAGCAAATCTTCAACTCTTTCGGAAGCATCCGTCACGGAATCCACGTCGGCATCAAGCGCCCGCGCAAACCAGGCCGCGGCGCCTGCGGTGTCACCACTGTCGAGAAGAATGTCGGCGTACGCATAGCGCAACCGAGCGACATGAGACCCCTTGCCCTTGGCCTTCTCCGCTGGTCCGCGCAAAAGCGCCAACGCTGCGGCGTCCTGCCCTAGGTCTGATCGTGCACCTGCTTGAACGAGAAGCAACTCGATCGCGAGCTCGTTCGAAATCGTTCCTGTCACACCAGCCAGAAGGTCCAGCGCACGCTCAGGTCGACCCAGCGCGCGCTCGCAATCTGCGAGCATCGGGACAACCTCATTGGTTCCGGTCATACGGCGCACAGCACGCAATTCCGAAAGGGCCTCTGTCCACTCTTCACACAAATATGCAGCAATACCAACGGCTTCTCGCACTGCCGCAACACGGCCGGCGCGACGACGCGCCGCACGCGCATGAAGCAAGGCAGTCTGCGGATCATCGTCCATGACGCGGCCAGCCATCACCAGGTGACGGGCTACGTCTTCGGCTGCCGCCATCGGCAGTGAGTCGAGTTCCTTGCGAATTCCCCGGTCTAGGTCAGTTGGCAAAACGTCGTCGGGCAGCTTGGGATCACGGGCTTCGGTACGGCGCGAGCCACCAATGAAACGCGGCTCCAAGGGCGCTTCGCCACGCGGACTCGATGAGCGTGGACGATCAGAGCCACCGCGTGCGCTGCGGTCCCGAGGAGCACTCGACCGGTCGCTGCTCGGGCGATCAGTGCGTGGACGATCCGTACGTGGGCGATCCGAAGTCTGTCGATCAGACCACGTGCCAGATCTCTCTGCGGGTGAATTCGGCCGATCGGAATAACTGCGAGGAGCGGACGGACGATCCGAACGCGGACGATCAGACGATGGGCGGTCGGAACGCGGCCGATCAGAAGACGGCCGATCGGAATAACTGCGGCCACCCGAGGGACGGTCCCCACGAGGAGCGCCACCACTACGAGGGGCACCACCACTACGAGGAGCGCCACCACGGGAATCAGATGGTCGATCCGAACGCGGACGATCCGACGATGGGCGGTCGGAATAACTGCGGCCACCCGAGGGACGATCACCCCGAGGAGCGCCACCACGTGAATCAGATGGTCGATCCGAACGCGGACGATCAGAAGACGGACGATCAGAATAACTGCGGCCACCCGAGGGACGGTCCCCCCGAGGAGCGCCACCACTACGAGGAGCACCACCACGCGAATCAGATGGTCGATCCGAACGCGGACGATCCGAAGACGTGCGATCAGAATAACTGCGGCCACCCGAGGGACGATCACCCCGAGGAGCGCCACCACTACGAGGCGCAGATGGACGATCCGAATAACTGCGACCACCCGAAGGACGGTCCCCACGAGGCGCACCACCACGCGAATCAGATGGTCGATCCGAACGCGGACGATCAGAAGACGGCCGATCGGAATAACTGCGGCCACCCGAAGGACGATCACCGCGAGTAGCGCCACCACTACGAGGGGCACCACCACGCGAATCAGATGAACGATCCGAACGCGGACGATCAGACGCACCACGAGCAGCAGGCTTCGAGCCAGGCTTGCCGGTGGGCTTCGAGGTTGGGCGGCTGCCGGTGTTACCGGCGGAGGATCTGGGCGACGAGGACGAGCCTCGCGAGCTCGAGGGCTTGCCGGACGACCTACGATCGC
>WLOK01000021.1 GCA_009699315.1 Actinomycetota bacterium | reverse complement strand
GGCTCAGTCACAACGAGTGCCGCGTCTGCAGCTGCAAGCGCGTTGCGAGTGAGTTCGCCCAACGCTGGCGGACAGTCGATGAGAACAAGGTCGTACCTATCGGACACACCATCAAGTGAGTTGCGCAGCGCTGTCGGTGACGCTGCTCCCTTCATCTCGCGATGTGACAGTGCTCGTTCGGACGCGATGAGGTGCACGGAACTGCCCCAACCCGATGGGACGACAGCCTCTGCTGCGATCCCGGGTCGCCCATCGGCCAGCACGTCGTTGAGAGTGAATGCGAAAGGGCCGGGGTCCAGTGCGGAGGTGGTGTTGGCCTGCGGATCAGAATCGATGACCAGGACTTTTAAGCCTCGATGCCAGGCTGCGCCTGCGAGCCCAAGCGTGACGGTGCTCTTGCCGACGCCTCCCTTGAGGGACAGGACAGCGATGGTGGGCACGCAGAGAGTCTGCCACCTGTGGCTACTGCGTTTCCTTCATGGCTGAGAATCGGGCCAATGCCTCGTCCCGCTCGGTTGCATGATCGAGGATTCGTTCCGGATAGCCGTGCGCGTAGCCGTCCAGGAGCGCCCACGGCTCGTGGACGGATTTGCCAGCAATATGACGCAGCTCTGGAATGTAGGCGCGCACGTAGTCCCCGTCTGGGTCGAATTTCAGCCCCTGCGTCACCGGATTGAATACTCGGTAATACGGCGAGGCGTCCGTGCCGCAGCCCGCAGTCCATTGCCAGCCGTGTGCATTGCTAGCGATATCGCCATCACGTAGAAGTGTCATGAAGTGTGCAGCACCGCGCTGCCAGGGCACGTGCAGGTCCTTCACCAGAAAACTGGCGACGATCATTCGCACCCGGTTGTGCATCCAGCCGGTCTCCTGTAGTTGGCGCATGCCTGCGTCGACCATGGGATAGCCAGTCTGTCCGTGTGTCCACGCATTGAAGAGCAGGTCGGCTTCGGGTCCGTCCGCCCAAGGGAAATCTGTGTCGTATCGACCATCCAACGACACGCGGATGGACTCGGGACGCTGGTGGAAAACATCGGCATAAAACTCCCGCCACGCAATCTCCTTGCGAAAGACTTCCTCGCCGTCGCTGTCGCTGAGATCGGCAAGGATGGTGCGTGGGTGGATCTCGCCCCACTTGAGGTGATGCCCCAGCATGCTCGTCCCCGCAAGATCAGGGCGATTTCGTTGGTCGGAGTAGTCACGCACCCCATCGGAGCGGAACTCCTGCCAGCACGCAAGCGCGGCTGCTTCGCCGGCTGGGGGCAGATCGATGGGGCATGTCGCGGCGGGTATTCCGTCGGATCGCAGGGAAACCCAGTCCGTGGCCACTGACTGAGCGGGGGATCGCCAGCCGTGCTGAAGCCACGCCCGATAAAACGGCGTGTAGACCCGGTACGCCGTGCCATCTCCTTTGGTCACCCGACCTGGAGCGACTGCGTACGGCGACCCGGTTCGGATGAGCGGGACCTCTAGCGCCGCCTCGACCGCTGCATCGCGCATCGGCCCGTACGGTCCAAAATCTGAAGCGATGTGGACAGAGTCGGCCCCTGTCTCGGTGGCCGCCATCGCAACGACAGTCCGGGGGTCACCATGACGCACGACCAGGTTTCCACCGAGTGACTTGTCGAGAGCCGTCAACGATTGGGCTAAATAAGCACGGCGTATCTCGGAGGCGTGGTCCCATACGCGCGGGTCAATGACGAAAAGCGGTACTACGCGTCCGTCTCCCCCGGCAGCCTCCGCCAGGGCGGGGTTGTCGTGAAGGCGGAGGTCTCGGCGGAACCACATGATTGAAGGCACTCATGAACATTAGGCCGATCGCCCGAATCCGGCACCTCCGGTGCGGTTGAATGCTCATACGCCACAGACGAGGACCCATGAGTGATCTGATTGATACCACCGAGATGTACCTCCGTACGGTCTACGAGCTCGAGGAGGAGGGCATCACGCCCCTTCGCGCCCGCATCGCCGAGCGTCTGAGTCAGAGCGGGCCAACGGTCTCCCAGACAGTGGGCCGCATGGCGCGTGACGGTCTCATCACCGTGGAGGGCGATCGGCACCTCGAACTCACCGAACGTGGGCGTCACCAAGCAATGCGGGTGATGCGCAAGCACCGGCTGGCGGAATGTCTACTGGTCACCATCGTGGGCCTGCCATGGGAGCAGGTGCACACCGAAGCCTGCCGCTGGGAGCATGTGATCTCCGATGACGTAGAGCGTCGTCTCCTCGAAGTTCTCGGCAACCCGACTCAGTCACCGTTTGGCAATCCGATCCCTGGGCTCGACGAACTTGATCCCGCCAATGTTCAGGAGCCAGCGTCACTCGCAGGACTCCAGACTCTTGACCGAGTTGCAGGTCCAGAGCCGGTCGCTGTGATCGTGCGCCGCATCGGCGAGCCCGCGCAGAGCGATGAGGCGGTCATGGCGCGGCTGCGCCGGGCTGGTGTTGTGCCCGGGGCCACAGTGAGAGTGCAGGCCACACCTGGCGGTGTGCTCGCGGGCAGCATGGGTGAATACGCCGAATTCTCGGTCGCAGACGCATCCCACATTCTCGTTCAGGCGTAATTCCAAGGTCCGTCGATACCCGTACGGGTATGCTGAGGTCATGGAACTTGAGGAGTCTTGTCGCCGCGACGTAATGACGCGATTGAGCCGTGTTCAAGGTCAGGTCACCGGCATCATCGGGATGATCGAAGAAGGCCGCGATTGTGCTGACATCGTCACTCAACTGGCTGCGGCTTCACGAGCGCTAGACAAGGCAGGGTTCAAGGTCGTTGCAAATGGCCTGACGCAGTGTGCAGTCGCAGTCGAACGCGGTGAGGAGCCTCCAATGGACATGGAACGGCTCGAGAAGTTGTTCCTTTCGCTGTCGTAGGCACGCCCGCAATCAGGACTGCCGCCACGAACTCCACAAGGACGCGTAGGCCCCACCAGTGGCGATCAACTCATCGTGGCTGCCATCTTCTCTGACAGTGCCGTCTTCCATCACGATGATGCGTTCTGCGTCGTGGGCTGTGTGCAAACGGTGCGCGATCGCGATGACTGTCCGTCCGGTCAATACGGCAGCTAGAGATCGTTCAAGGTGGCGCGCCGATCGCGGATCAAGCAGCGAGGTTGCCTCATCGAGGATGAGCGTGTGCGGATCGGCAAGCACAATGCGGGCTAGTGCGACCTGCTGCGCTTGAGCAGGACTCAATTTGGTGCCGCCGGATCCCACTGCTTCATCGAGCCCCGAAGGCAAAGATCGCGCCCAGTCAGCGTCGACCGCGTCAAGCGCGGCGAAGTACTCGTCATCAGTGGCCTCTTCATGGGCAATTGCGAGGTTGTCACGCAATGTTCCCGTGAATACGTGATGTTCTTGAGTGACCAAAGCAATGCGAGAGCGCACCGACTCGGTGGAGAGGTGAGCGAGTGAGGTTCCGCCTACTGTCACTTCGCCCGTGCGCGGTGGATGCACACCAGCCAGCAGGCGACCGAGCGTCGACTTCCCAGCACCACTGGGTCCGACGATGGCAACCCGCTGCCCAGGTGGGAATTGCAAGGTGATGCCGTGCAGGACATCGTGGTTGTCGCGGTATCCAAAGCGCAGGTTTGCTGTTTTTAGGTCGCGCCCGGTGGGGGGAGTCTCAGTTTCGATATCGTCGCGCGGTACGTCATGAACTCCGATCAGTCGCGCGAGCGAAGCTTGCCCGACTTGTAACTCGTCGTACCACATCAGGATGAGGTCAACCGGCTCGATGAGCATCTGTGTGTAAATCACCGATGCAGTGAGTTGTTCAAGAGTCAGCGCACCGTTGACATAGAGCAAGCCGCCAACGGCCATCACCAACACGAGCGGGATGACGTAGCCGGCTTCGATAGTGGGGAACCACACGCAGCGCAGGAAGAGGGTGCGGCGTTCCCACCCGGTCCACGTCTTTATCGCGCTGTCGGTGTCTCGAACGCGTCGACGCCCGAGACGGTACGTCTCGATAGTTCGACCGGCATCCACGCTTTCGGCAACCATGGTGTTGACAGCCGTGTAGGAGGCCATCTCGGCTGCATAAGCCTGAGGCGCTCGGCGCATGTACCAACGCGTCCCGATGAGAATCGGCGGAACAGCGCAGAGCCAAGCGAGCGCGAGAATTGGCGCGGTGACGATGAGCGCTATTGCGACAAGAGAGGCTGTGACGATCGCAATCACAAGCTCCGGCACCGCATGACGTACGGCCCAGTTGAGGCGATCGACATCGGTTGTCGCACGCGTTACGAGGTCGCCAGTCCCAGCCCGCTCAACGAGCCCCGGTGGCAGAAAGACCGAGGTTTCTACGAAATCTTCGCGCAGATCGGCAAGTACCGATTCACCCAGAACGGCACCTCGGAGTCGAGCTAATCCCGTGAACACCGTCTGGACGATCACGGCGGCGAGGAACAAACCGCTTGCCCAGAAGAGGAACGCAAGCGTGGCGCTGCCATTGCTCAAGTCGCTCACAAAGTTGGCAAGGACTTGCGGCCCCACTAGTGCAGCCGCGGCCGCGACAACCTGCAGACCGATGAGCAAGAAGAAGGTCTTGCGATGTTTGTTGAGTAGCAGGCGTACGTGCCGTCGGACACTTGCCGGGGAGGCAACGGGAAGAATGGGCTTGACCATCTACTCCTCCCTAGTGACGACGTAGCGATAGCTGGAGTTGGCTCGAACCAACTCCGCGTGCGATGCGCTGGCAAGAACCACGCCATCGGGTGCGAAATGGACTTCGTCCATCTGGTCGAGCATCAATGGACTGGTCGTGAACACGATGGTGGTCTTCCCGTGACGTACTTCCCGAAGACGACTAGCAATACGCGCTTCGGTGTGCGCGTCAACCGCGCTCGTGGGTTCATCGAGAATGAGGATGGGTGGGTCAGCAATGAGTGAGCGGACGAGGGCTAGCCGCTGGCGTTGCCCTCCGGATAGGCTTCGGCCGCGCTCGGGTAACTCCTCATCCCAGTCGATGCCCTCCAGGATGTCCTCCGCTGACGCGGCGTACATCGCGGCGTCGCGCTCGACTGAGCCCGTACGAGGGACATCCACGAGTTCATCAAGGGTGCCAGACAAGATCGTTGGGTCTTTGTCCTGGACGACGACGACCGCGTGCATGCTCTCGGCTGATAAGTCATCAATTCGCGTCCCGGCGATGCTGACGCCGCCGCTTCCCTGCGCGGCCATCCCGCCGAGTCGATCCGCCAATTCCCCTGCTGTGTTCGGGTCAGAGCACACCACCGCACAGAGTGTCCCCTCGGTGATCGTGAGTCCGGAGACTTCATCTACTAGGTCACCGGGGTGTGCCACTGAGCCAAGTTGTGTGCGTCGGGCCGGGAGTGACAGCAACTTGACCACCCGACGAGCGGAGACACGCCCACGGGTGAACTTGTCCGCCATCTCCGTAACAGTCTGCAGAGGCATGACAAGAAATGCGGTGAGGCCGTAGAACGCGACGAGCTCTCCTACGTTGAGTTGTCCATCCAACGCTAATCGTGCACCCAGAAATGTCACTGTCACTACGAAGAGGCCCGGGAGCGCAACCTGCAGTGCATCAAGAAGGGCACGGATCCGTGCGGTGCGGACGGCAGACGCGCGCACGCTCTGCGATCGTTCGCGGAATCGCTGGATGAAGTGCTGTTCTCCACCGATGCCGCGCAACACGCGCAGACCAGACACAGTGTCTGCGGCCATAGCCGATGCCTCGCCGTACTTCTCGCGTTGAGTGCTCTCACGGTTCTCGAGGGGCTTAAGCAGGGGCGTGATGACTGCCATGAGCAGCGGCATACCTACCAGCACGATCACCCCGAGCACCGGAGACAGGAAGACCAGAACGATCGACACCGCAATGAAGGCCACCAGTGCGCCGATAAATCGAGGTAGCACGTCCATCACTCGCGCAATCCGCTCGACGTCGTTTGCGCTGACCGCAACAACTTCACCTGTCGCAATCTGTCGTGGAATGTCAGCGCCTAGTTCCGCGACGTGACGGGCAACGAGTTGCTGGCAGCGTGAGGCACTCGAAAGCCACAAAGTCACGGCAAAGCGATGGCGGATGACTCCAGCCGTCGCCTGTCCGATGCCGAGTACGAGCACTCCGGCAGCCGCCCAGAGGACTCCGGACGACGAGTGGTCGACCGCGGCTTGGATGCCAAAACCGAGGACCAAGGGAATCCCCGCCTGCAGCGACATCCACGCGATGCCGCAGAGAATCCCGAGGATGAGGGGGCGACTCTGGAGGCGCACGATCCACAGCATGAACCTCTCGCCGGATCGCAGATCGGGCGTGCCCGGCTCAGCGAACGGGAGGTTCGCGATGCGGGTGGCTCTCGTTGCAGTCGTCATTAGTGCCTACCGTAGAGTGCTCCACCATGGACAAGAGCAACTGGACCGCGACCTCGGCGGTGGCGGACATTCCCAATGGCGCGAGCCTCGCGGTCGGTGGATTCGGCTTGTGTGGCATCCCCAATGTGGTGATTCGAGCGATTCTCGACCTCGGCGTGACGGGTCTGCAAACCGTCTCGAATAACTGCGGCGTCGACGAGTGGGGTCTGGGCGCCCT
The DNA here is from genome assembly GCA_009699315.1 of Actinomycetota bacterium. GTDB lineage: Bacteria > Actinomycetota > Actinomycetes > S36-B12 > S36-B12 > CAINMH01. The sequence continues at coordinate 14,195 of WLOK01000021.1, read as the reverse complement.
GCTTTCTGCTCATCGCATCGCACGCACCACGTCCTCCTACGTGGGCGAGAACAAGGAGTTCGAGCGCCAGTTCCTCTCCGGCGAGCTCGAGGTCGAACTCATCCCGCAGGGCACCCTTGCCGAGCGTCTGCGCGCCGGCGGCTCGGGCATCCCGGCCTTCTTCACTCCTGCTGGTGTCGGCACCCAGGTTGCCGAGGGTGGCATGCCTTGGCGCTACGCCGCCGACGGCTCCATCTCGCTGCCAAGCCCGGCGAAGGAAACACGTGTTTTCGACGTTGATGGCGTGGAGCGCGAATACGTGATGGAGCGCGGCATCGTCACCGACTTCGCGGTCGTCCGTGCCTCGGTCGGTGACCGTCACGGCAATCTGATTTTCGATAAGAGCACGCGCAACTTCAACCCGCTGGTGGCCATGGCCGGCAAGATCACCATTGCCGAGGTCGAGCGCCTCGTCGAACCAGGCGAGATCACCCCCGATCAGGTGCACTTGCCCGGCGTCTTCGTCCAGCGAGTCGTTGCGCTCACCCCCGAGCAGGCTGCAGACAAGCGCATCGAGCGTCGCACGATCACGAAGGGAGCATGACATGACACTTACTCGCGAAGAGTTGGCTGCTCGTGTAGCACTCGAACTCCATGACGGCGAATACGTCAACCTCGGCATTGGTCTGCCCACCTTGGTGCCCAACTACTTGGGCTCTGACGTGACCGTGATCTTGCAGTCGGAGAACGGCATTCTCGGCACGGGACCATACCCGCTTGACGAGGACGTCGATGCCGATCTCATCAACGCCGGTAAAGAGACCGTGACTGTCCTACCAGGTGCATCCTTCTTTGATTCAGCGACAAGTTTCGGCATGATCCGGGGCGGCCATATCGATGCCGCCATTCTTGGCGCGATGCAGGTCTCGGAGACTGGGGATCTTGCCAACTGGATGATCCCCGGCAAGATGGTTAAGGGCATGGGCGGCGCGATGGATCTCGTCCATGGCGCAAAGCGCGTCATCGTGATGATGGAGCACGTGGCCAAGGATGGATCGCACAAGATCGTCAAGGCATGCGATCTGCCCCTGACAGGTCGTGGCGTCGTACAGAAGATCATCACGGACATGGCCGTCATTGATGTCACCCCGGGGGGCTTGGTTCTCACCGAAACGGCCCCCGGAATCACGGTGGATGAAGTCGTGGCAGCCACTGGCGCCCCACTGAAGATTGCCCTCTAGGCTTTTCTTCCGTGCCGCTCCCTCGTCGTCCGGAATCGACAGGGGTTCTCTCGCCCAATTGCCTTAACGATCGTTTAGCGCTCGTCACTGGCGGCGGGTCAGGGATCGGTCGGGCAACAGCCCACCTCCTTACGGCACTCGGCGCGCGGGTTGCGATTTGTGGCCGGCGCATGGATGCTCTCGAGGCCACAGCCACAACTGCTCCGGTCGGGCATCCCATCTTGGCGGTGCCCTGCGACGTGCGTGAGCCCGAACACGTGGATGCCATGCTCGATACGGTGCTCGAGGAATTCGGTCGCATTGATCTGCTGGTGAACAACGCGGGGGGGCAGTTCGTCGCGCCCGCTGAGGCAATCACCTACAAAGGGTTCCGGGCCGTGACGCGCCTCAACTTGGACGCCACCTGGTACGTCACGACGCAGACTGCTGTGCGCTCCATGCTGCCCAATGGCTACGGCAAGGTCGTGAGCATCACCATGACTCCGCGAAACGGAGCTCCGGGCATGGCCCACTCTTTCGCCGCTCGCGCCGCGGTAGAGAGCCTCACTTCTACGCTGGCGGGTGAGTGGGCGTCTCAGGGCGTGCGGCTGACAGCCATTGCGCCAGGCATCGTGCATACCGAGGGCTTCGATAGCTATGGCGCCGATCCTGCGCTCGTGGCGTCGAAAATCCCAGCCGGGCGGTTGCAGACTGCCGACGAGGTCGCGACCCTCGCGGCGTTCCTGCTTTCTGCCGCCGGGGACTACATCACGGGCACGACGATTGTGGCGGATGGTGGAGCTGAACTTGCCACCTGGCCGATGTACGAACGCTAGTCACTCACCCAGCGGTAGTCGGCGCGTCCAATCAAATCGCAGTGGCACATCAGCCTTGCCGTTGTCGTGGAGTTTCACGCCGAGGAACTGATGCAACTGGATCGTGTTGAGTTCGAAGCCAAGTCGCGATGCCGCCATGTAGAGGCGCCATACGCGAGCGGTGGGTAGGCCAGCCTCAGCCACTGCTGCATCCCAGTTATCTTCGAGGTTATTGCACCACTGCGCGAGGGTGAGGGCGTAGTGCTCGCGCAGGTTCTCCTCGTGACGGATTTCAAACCCGGCGTCATTGAAGGCGTTCATGACCAGGCCAGGTGAGGACAATTCACCGTCTGGGAAGACATAGCGGTTGATGAAGGAGCGCTTGTAGTGGCTCGGCTCACTGTTGTCGGGACGAGTGATCGTGTGGTTGAGCATTCGTCCACCGGGACGAAGTTTCCCCTGCAGGAATGAGAAATAACTTGCGTACTGGGCTCGGCCAATGTGCTCAGTGAGGCCGATGGACGACACCGCATCGAAGTTGTCTTCGCGCACGTCCCGGTAGTCGGAGTAGCGAACCTCGGCACGGTCCCCGAGGCCCTGCTCGCTAATCGCCTGTTGTGCCCATTGAGCCTGCTGCTTCGACAACGTCGCGCCGATGGCTGTCACCCCATAGTGCTTGACCGCATGTAGAACCATGCCGCCCCAACCACACCCGACATCCAGCAAGCGCATGCCGGGCTTGAGGTCGAGCTTGCGGCAGACGAGATCGAATTTCTCTTCCTGTGCCTCTTCGAGGCTGGCATCAGGTCGAGTGAAGACAGCACACGTGTACGCCATCGTGGGCCCGAGGACCCACGAATAGAAGCGATTGCTGACGTCGTAGTGGTGCTCGATGGCCTCGGCGTCGCGACCCTTCGAATGGCGGCCGCCCTTGAGCTGGCGTTCCTGCGCGGGAGGTGTGGGGCGCGCGAGTGCGGGCTTCGCGAATTCTTTTGCGAGTTTGGCGCGGTCAGACCACGAGACGTGATCGAGAGGGAGCGGGTAGAGGCGACGCAGAGCCTCATAGGCATTGCCATGGATCTCGAGGTCTCCGGAGACATAAGCGCGCGCGAGGCCAAGTTGGTTGGGTGACCCAGCGATAAACTGCAGTCCGCGCGGATTCTTCAACTCCATGACCACATCGGCGCCGTCAAGACCGACGCTGGAGCCGTCATAGGCCTTAAAACCCACCTGGCGCTCGGCTGGCACCACCATGGCAAATGCGTCGGCGATCTTCACGTGGAACCCCTTCAAAGACTTAGCGCTGCCGGACAACCTTGTCGTACAGGCCTAATAATCGTCCGTCGGGATCATAGGCGGTCTTGAGGAGGTCATAGTCCTCGCCTCCGTAGATTGTCCGGAACTCCTCAGGCGAGTAGTAGGCGGTCGAGTACAGCGACTTTCTCCCGTCGAGCGCTGTGACCATCTCCTCAATCCGCCGGTTGACCCGTCCCTCGGCGGGCTGGACCCCGTCGGGAAGAGGCACGGTCGACCAGAACCCGACATTGACGTAAGTGACCTCAGGGTCGAATTCATAGAGGGGCCAGCGGACATTGGGGTCACGCTGCTTGAGGGGGCACACCCAGACTGGCTCAATGCCGACCTCGGCGTGAAAGAAGTCGAGGAATTCAGTCAGCCGGTCGACGGGCACCTCGATGTCCTGGACCACGGGCTCGCGTTGGGGGCGCTTGCGGAGTCGATCGATGCGCGAGGCGAGGGAGTACTTGCGGTCAAGGGCGATGAACTTCCAGTAGACGTCGCTCCGGAGCTTGCTCTTGGGCCAGAGTTTGCGCACCGCGGACTTCTGCGCGCCGAAGGCCCGCGAGCACCAGAACCAGTCGGTGTCCCAGCGCCACAGATAGTCGTGGATCGTCAGGAGGTCTTCTTGGCGATGTTGGATTGATCGGTAGTAGACCTCCATGCCCGTGTAGTCACTCGGCCGACGTAGGTGAGCGGGTGGAGAGTCGATCATTTCGCCGAGAGTGAGGTATTGCTCGTGCGCGCTGAACACCGTGCCATCGAGGAAGTCCACGCGAACGCCGTTGTAGGAATGATCAGCCGTGATCTGCGCGATCGCATCCTGCATCGACTCCGCGTCACCAAAGGGAATGTGGCGAAGGTGTACGTACTGCTTCACTGGCTCGAGTTCGATTTGCAAACGTAGTGCGTAACCAAGCGATCCATAGGAATTAGCAAATCCAAAAAACAGATCGCGGTGCGGATCGTCGGGCTTGCCGGTCACTGTGATCACTTCGCCAGCGCCGGTGAGGATGTCCATCTCGATGACGGACTCGTGCGGAGTGCCGCTGCGAAAACTCGCGCTCTCGATGCCCATGCCGGTCACGGCGCCACCGAGCGTGATCGTCTTCAACTGGGGCACACACATGGGCGCCAAGCCGTAGGGGAGAGTTGCCGCCACGAGGTGCTCGTAGGTTGTCATCCCCTGGACTTCGGCGATGCGTGCCTCGCGGTCAATGTGCATCACACCGTCGAAGGAGGTCACATCTAGACCAGGGTGCGATGAGGCTGCCCGGGGACGAAAGAGGTTTGAGGTCGGCTTGCTCAGTCGGATCGGGGTGCCCGCGGGGATGGCCGCGTAGGACCGCTGGAGCTGGGCCACGCGGGCCCGATAGTCGTCCCGCCAATCATTACGCATGCGCACAACTTACGCTAAGGCCATGGAGTCGTCCCCGCGTCGCGGACCCGCATGGCCATGGGTCCTTGGGGCCAGCCTGGTCGCCGCCGTAATTCTCGTGGCAAACCTTGTGGTCGCTGATTGGGCATCGCGTACCGGTGAGGTGGCTCAGCTGGTTCGAGACATCAAGGTCTCTGAGAGCGTCATGACCAAGGCCACCAACCACATGGCCGAGGCGATCAAGGCGGCTGGCGAGAGCCCCACGCCCGCCGCACAGCAGAAACTTCTTGACGATCTTCGCAAGATTTCTGCCGACTCGGCCACCGAGCTGCGTGTCGCGGGCCAGAAGATCATCACGCTTCGCCTATTCCCGTGGCAGCGCCCGGTGTGGAATGCGCGTGAGGCATACGTCGCCCACAACGCCGCATGGCAAGCATTCTTTGACGGTGGAGCGGCGGATCCACAGACCCTCTTCGTCGACCATCCCGACATCGAGTCCACCTGGCTCACAGTTGTCGAGTTGCTGCCTCTGGCGGTACCGCGCCCGGATCCATACGATCTTGCCGAACGGATAAACGCCATCGTTGTGGATGGGTCGCAAAGCGATTCTGGTGCTGCCGCTGAGCCGGGCACACCGGCGCTATTTTCGACTCTCGCCGCGTTGAGGAACGCCTCGTAATAGGGGATTAACCCCCTTCAACGACTGAATTACCCGTTTCTGAGCACTAGCCTGTGGGCATGTTGAAGAGGAGCTTTTCGCGGAGCCCGATCGCTCGATTTCTGGCGGCTGTCTCGGCTGTTGCCATCGGGTCTTTGGGGCTCTCAGGAGCAGTGGGCGCGGCCCCGGTTGCCGTGCACGCCCCCTCGGCGGGCGCTCCAGATATTCGATTGACCACAACGGCCTCAGCCAACGTGCTCGTCGGCACTCCGGCGACCTATGCACTCGTCGCAACGAACCCGGGGGCCGCGTCGTCGCCCGCCTACAACATGTCTTTCCGTGCGGTGCTGCCGCAAGGGGTTTCTTACGTGGCTGGATCAGTCTCGCCGAGCAGCGCCGGCGCGCCGACTCAGTACGTCGACCCGGTGACCGGAGAAACGACGCTCGTGTGGGTGAACGTCGCCGATATCCAGCCTGCTGGCTCTTATCGACTCACCTTCAAGGCACTCGCGGATCCGCTGGGCTACCCGGTGGGCGACGCGGTCTCGGTGCTCTCTGCCGCTTACGCCAACTCCAATCCCCGTACGGTCCCAAAATTTGACGCGCAGGGGGTTGTGATTGATGGATCCTTCACCGGTTCCGACTTTGCCAATCCGGTGCAAACAAATATCACTGCAATTCGCATCGACAAGGCCGTTGCTACCGCCGAGGCTGAGTTGCTTCGAGGTGTCCACGATCAAACGACGATCTACACATTGACTGTCACCAACAATGACTTTGCGAGAACGAGCTTCGTCACGGTGACCGACTTGCTCCCTGCCGGACTGGAGTTCCTGCAGTGTGGTGGGGTCGACAACTCCGCGCCGGGCGAAGTCGAATACGCGGGAGCGCCGCGACTCACTGTTGTCCCTGTGGTCACCGGCAACTGTCTTAGGCCTAACGCTGTGGAGACGGTGGAGAACCCGCGCGGCAAGCCCGCAGGTGTCTACACGCAGGTCACGTGGGCGTTGGGCAACATGAAGCCTGGCGAAGTCACGGTGATCAAGTACCGCGCGGGTATTCCGCTCTTCAAGAACACCATGGATTTTGGTGGTGCAACGCCGGTGCCCGCCAGCCTTGATCAGGCAGCGAACCTCGACAACAACTCCGGTGCTTCGACGGCGGAAACAGGCACTGAGCCGAGTTACACCAACTACTCCGAAGTTGAAGGTTTCTATGAGGGCGATGTCACGGATGGCACGTCATCCACGGTGCGCGACACCGACTCGCAGATGGTCACGAGTGAGGACCTGCGTCTGCTGAAGTCGGTCTCTCCCACAGCATTTAGTGCTGGTGGTATCGCGACGTACACGTTGACCGCACAGACGAGTGAGTATCGGCGAGCAACCAACATCGTGATCACCGACACGGTTCCGGATGGCCTGTGTCCTATTTCGGCAACGACGAACACGTCGATAGACAATGATTCAGAGTGCGCTGCCCAGACGGGTCATTCACCGACCGGAGCGAACTATGCGAGCATCACCCCACGGCCTGACGGGACCACGACTGTGGTCTTCACCTCGATCTCGGAATTGCTCGACAATGCGACAGCGGTAGTGACTTTTCAAGCGGTCATGCGTCAGACGTACAGCGGCACGTCGCTTGCGGGCCAGGCGACTGTGGGCGGAGACGGATTCACCAACAACGTTGCTCTTTCGGGTATGAGCCGGCCATTGACCGGAGTCTCACCGGACCCGAGCCCGGCGGTAGACGTCTACGACACGTCGTGGGCTCGACAGACGGTGTCCACGGCCGTCATTGATAAGCAGATCTCTGTGCCAGCTGGAAGCATGGATTGCTCGACTGTCAGCTATTTCGACCCAACGACGACTCCAGACACACGTCCGGCCTACTCGGTGGGAGACCGGATTTGCTTCAAGTTGCGAGTCACCTTCCCCTCAGCGGCGAGCACGCGCAACCCTGTTGTCACCGACGTGATTCCGACGGACACTCACTACGAGGCAGCATCGTGGGCGACCGGTCCGTCAAATACAGTGCCTGGTGGACAGATCGTGTTCAACGAAGCAGCATCTGCCGCTGGCACGGCTAACCCCACTTGGGTGTTGGGAAGCACCACGGGCAGTTCAAAGTTCATTGATCTGGGCAGAATCTTTGAGGCGACATTCTCCGTCATTGTGGATGCGCCGTCGGGTGGTACAACACCAGACATTACGGGCAACCTCATGAAGTTCCGCTCGACTAACACCAATGGGGATGCGCTGTCCTTGCGTGATCAAGTGGACTTCAAAATCGCACCGGTTCCCCCACTCACACTCACTAAGACCGGAAACAAGACGTCCGCAGTCGAAGGAACCGTAGTCAACTACACCGTTGTCGTGAAGAATTCGGGTGCGGCCGCAGCTGAAACGAACATTCCCGTCAGCAACATTGTGGTGTGGGATCGCCTTCCCTCTGGCCTCACCTGCTCGGACGTCTCGGTGATTAGCGGTGGTGGTTCCTGCGTGCCTCCTGCGGGGTCGACCACCTTCCCGGCGATTCAGTGGACGATTGCGGGCCCGCTCGCACCAGGCGCCACGGCGACAGCTCTGACGTATTCGCTCACATTTCCGATGGGTGTTCCCGCAGGTGCGACCTACACCAATACGGCAGGTGTACGTGTCTACGAGACCGACAACAACATCGGTGGCACGAACGAGTTTTTCCCGAAAACCAACATTGATCCAACTGTGCCGGCCGCTGAGCAGAATGCTCCGCGAGCGGACGACCCCCACAGTGTCACAGTGCCTGCCGTCGCGGTTGTGAAGACGGGCACTACTTCGATCACTGAACTCAACAACAACACTCCAAATCAGGCCACCATAGGTGAGTTGGTTACCTATACGGTGACGTCCACTGTGTCCGCGGATACCAATGTCTATAACGGTGTCCTCAACGATCCGGTCCCCACGGGCATGGAACTCATTGGTAGCCCCACCGCAACATTTGATGGCGGGGCGCTGCCGGGAGGCGCTGCTCTCACGACACCTGTGGTCAGTGGAGTGACACAGATTCGTCTCACTTTGCCGACGACTTTTTCAGCGGGCGCCACAAATCATTCCTTTGTTGTTACGTTCACTGCGCGTGTGACGACGGCGGCGACCAACGTCGCGGGTGTGGTTCGTCGCAACACTGCATCATTCACGAGCAAGGTTGCACCCGGTGGCGCGTCACTGCCCACAAAGTCATCTGCTTACAACGTCACGGTTGTCGAGCCGAGTATCTCGATCGCTAAGACGAACGATCAACCAAAGCCGATTGAGCCGGGAGAAATCGCGACCTTCACGGTCACGGTCACGAATAAGGCGGGCGCTGCACCTGGGCACGACGTGTGGGTCGTCGATGAAATCCCTGCAGAGATTGACCTTGTCGGCACCCCGGATCCCTCCGCGGGCGCTGTTGTTGTCGACGGATCACGGGTGCGTTGGAATGTCGGCGATCTTGCGCCCGGCTCGAGTGCGACACTCACTTATCGCGCGCGGCTTGGCCAGGGTGCAGTGGGCGGTGCTGCCTACTTCAACACAGCAGCTGTGACGAGTACAACGATCGATAACGGTTCAGGTCCGGCTTGTCCGATTCCGCAGGTGACTGAGCGTTGCTATTCCGCTTCGGCCGAGTCAAGTATTTCGGCTATTGGCCTCGGCATCACCAAGTCGGTTGAGCCCAAGGTTCTCGGGCCTGGCCAGGTTGCTACCTTCACGATTCGGATGGTGGACAAGGCAAACCTCACCGGCTACAACGCCACGATCATCGACACCTTGCCAGCCAATTTCGACCGAAACTCGGTCGATCTCGTGACCACTTCGTGCATATTCGACGATGGCAGCGTGTGCCCCGTGGCACCTGTTCGTTTGCAGAACACCCCTCAGGCTGACGGCACGACCTTAATTGGCTGGACATTTGGACAACTCTCACCCGAAGCGCAGGACCGCAACTTAGTCTTCACCTACACAGCACGACTTGATGCGAGCTCGGCGGTGGTTGCGGGGGACACGCGCACCAATATTGCGCAGCTCTACTGGGATCGAAATCCCGGGACTCCGCCCACCAGCACCACTGAAACCTTTAACTTTGAGTCGGACAAGGTAGAGGCGAAGGTCAAAATTGTCGAGCCCTCGCTGACCATCTCAAAGTCGAATGACAACGCGCATCCGGGACCTGGAGAGTTCATTGGCTACACCGTCACTGTGCGTGCCGCGAATGACGCAGATAGCGGCGACGCCTTTGATGTGCGCGTGACTGACCAATTGCCGTCGGAGGTGCGCTACGTGCCAGATTCGGCCAACCGCGGTGGCGTCTACGACAAGGCTGATCACTCCATTTCGTGGAATCTTGCTGGCCCGGTCAATCCTGGCGATGTTCTCCGGCTCACGTACGACGGTGTGCTTGCAGACTCGTCGCGATTGCACGAGGGGGATTCCTACGTCAATCTCGCCACACTGCGGTCCTACGACAGCGCTCCTTCGGGCGGTCGCCGATACGCCGGCGGTGAAGACTCCTCTGCTGTGAGCCCGCGCTTCCCGGCGACGCAGATCCGCAAGTCGGCCCCGGAGGACACCGCGCGTCTGGGCCGGCCATTCACTTGGCGTCTCGACGTGACCTCCACGGGAGCAGTAAAGGCTGAGCGCATTGATGTGACTGATCTGCTGCCGAAGGGCTGGCGCTATGACGACGGCAGTGCTCAGGTGCGCGTCGCAGGTGGGTACGCACAACAAGTGGATCCGCGAGTGAATCTCAGTGACAACCAGCAGAGACTCACTTGGGCGGATCTTGCCAATCTGCTTCCAGGTGACGCCTTGTCGATTGTGTTCACCGCGACCCCCCTGAGCTCAGCGGTGGCTGAGAACGGCGTGCGTCCAGCTCCTCATGTCAACCTTGCCAGAGCGATCCCGGAGGATGGCAGTGGTGCGAGTGGCAATGGTGATGGCGAGTACGGCGGACCCGAGGATGCGGCAGCTGCCTTCATTAATTCGGCCGATCTAGCGATCCTCAAGACACATACGACTGATCCTGTCGTGGCTGGCCAAGGAGTGGACTTCGTTCTTGATGTGTCCAACCTCGGCCCAGATACCGCCGAAGGTCCGATCACTGTGGATGACGCTTTCCCAGTCGGGCTCACCCCGACGCGAGCCAGTGGCGATGGCTGGTCGTGCTCCATCGTCGGCCGTGACGTCCACTGTGAGCGCGAAAATCGCGATCAGAACCTCGCATCGGGCGATTCGTTCCCCTCCATTGAGATTGCTGCAGATGTTGATGCTGAGGTGTCGACGACTCTGACGAACGTTGCATCGGTCTCGGGCAAGACTTACGACCCTGATCCGACGAACGACTCAGATAGTGATCGGGTCACTCCGGAAGCCAGCGCAGATCTAGCGATCCAGAAGACCGCGGTGGGAACTTTCCTGCGAGGATCCGAAGCGACCTTCGTTCTTCAGGTGCGTAACCTCGGTCCCTCGGCCGCGGTGGCACCGACGGTGACGGACAAGTTGCCTCGCGGCATGGCCTTCGTATCTGGTGTTGGCGATGGCTGGGCGTGCTCAGCGGCCGGTCGGGTGGTGACGTGTACGCACGCGGCTTCGCTACTGCCGGGTGATAGTTCGACCTTCACGTTGACCGTGTCTATATCGAAGACCATTGCGCAGATTGTGATCAACCGTTCGAGCGTCTCCTCGCCCACGACAGATCCGAATCCGAATAACAACACCTCAAATTCGACTGTCGACTTCCTCAAGCCAGCTCAGCATTACAAGCCACCAAAGCGGATCACGCCGCCGAAGACAATCTTCCCGGAGAAAACCGTTGAGCAAGCGGCTGTGCGCATCTCCGGCTATTGCGTTGACCTCAGGTCTGGAAAAGCTGTCCGCGGAGACGTCCGTGTCTGCAAGGTCATGGGCAACGCGGTCATCGTGGATGGCCCTGACTGGTTGATCGTGGTGACGGTCAAGGCACCGGCTGCCAACGGCTACCCCGCTTATCGGCATGAGTTTCGCTATACCGTCTGAGCTCGGAGTCAGTGCTGTGTGACGCAAAGGGCCACCGTCTCGTTTAGATAAGGCCGAGGCGCTTGCCTTCGGCAGCTGCCTCAGAACGTCCACCCACATGAAGGAATCGGTAGATCACCATGGTCTCCTGGCGAACGGTTGATGCGCTGAACTTGATTTGGTGAGCGATTTGGTCGTTGGTCATGCCCATCGACATCCATTTCAAAATGTCTAGTTGTCTGTCGGACAGGGAATGCGTGAGTGTGTCGATTCCGGGATCGGCGTCTGAGCCAAAGGTCGATGCGGAATCTCTATCCGGTGGGCTCGCATGCAGCGCCAGCAGGCTGAACACCGGTGAGATTGCGGAGACGTCCTCGATGACTTCACTTGCATCCGGCACGGAGAGGAAGTTGAACTGCAGCACCCCTACGGTTCGCGCCGGGATCTGAAGTGGCCAGAGCAACTCGGGTCCTCGCGCATGCTGCCATCGCTCCATCTCGTGAAAGTCAAGGGAAGTCCAGCCAGGTAGTGGAAATGAACTATGAGGTAGACCCTTTGCCAGAGTCCTTCGGAAGTTTGGGTCTGTCATGAAGTTGTGCCCAGCAAGGCTGGGGGCGTCAGCCGAATCGGAGTGTCCAAACGACCCGAGTTTGGTGAGGTGCCCCTCCGGCGTGCAACGAAGGATCGCAAGATGCCAGACACGAAGGCGATCAATGAGGTGATGGACTGCGAACTGAGCCACGTCATTCACGCTCGTGCGCAGCAGCAGGTAGTCCACCAAATTGTCGGCGAGGCTGAGTTCGTGTACGCGGTCGTCAAGTTCGATGGTTCCGTCGGCGCGTCGGGTCGCTGCCTTCATGCTGCCCCCTCAAGGAAGCGTTGCTGGATCGTCGTACTGCTTCCACGTGCAGTCTCACCCTAATTGTGAGCAAAAGGGGGAAATGACCGGTCAAGGTTCGAGTGACGCATGAATTTCTTTGGGATTTAGTCAGCGCATCTGTGGTATGCGATGCTCCGCTGAGTAGACCGTGAAGGTCGGCGGTCTCACGAAGGCAGCCAGCGTGAGATCAGCCTCCCGTGCGAGATCAACGGCGAGAGTGCTCGGAGCAGACACCGCGGCGAGCAAAGGAATGCCAGCCATCACGGCTTTGTGTACGAGTTCTGCAGAAGCACGGCCGCTGACCTGCAGTGCATGGCCCCGAAGTGGAAGCATGCCTCGCATCAATGCCCAGCCGATAACCTTGTCCACCGCGTTGTGGCGACCGACGTCTTCGCGGAGGCAGACCAGACTCCCGTCTGGCGAGAAGAGTCCAGCTGCATGCAATCCACCGCTCAGGGCGAAGCCGGTTTGTCCATTTCGCAGAGTATCTGGTTGCTGAAGCAGAGCGGTCACGGTGAATGTCGAGTTATCTGCCGCGAGATCCCACCGGCGTCCGGTCAACGTCGTATGAATCGCATCGCTTCCGCATACGCCGCACGCACTTGATGTGACATGAAGCCGTGGCTGGACCACGATGCCCTCGCGAGTGCGAACCTTAACCAGTCGCCGTACGTCGTCGTTCTCAGCGTCTTCGACGTCTTCGAAACACTCCCGCGCATCCGCGACGTCGTCGGGCGACGACAGATGTCCCTCGGACACGAGCCAGCCGAGTGCCAACTCAATGTCATGCCCGGGAGTGCGCATCGTCGTGGTGGCTCTACGGCCATCGACCTCTACCTCGAGGGGCTCCTCGACAGCGATCTGGTCGCTGCTCCCGTGGAATGCGCCATCCCACTTCTGGACTCGACGGCGCTGGGTGGAGGACATTTGCTGATGGTACTGAGGGCGGTTGGTCGTAGGTTTCACTACGATGGGGAAATCTCCGAAAGAAGGTGATCCCCGTGGCAGAGCAAGGTCCTGAAAATGCGGCCGGTGGCTTGCGCGCGGTGACGTCCGCGCTCGGGATTTCAGCCCGGGAGATGGGGCCAATTCGTGCCTTACGAACCCTTCCTTTGATAAACCAACGCAAGGGCTTTGATTGCCCGGGTTGTGCGTGGCCTGAGGGAGATCAGCGTCATCTCGCCGAGTTTTGTGAGAACGGTGCAAAGGCGGTGGCATGGGAGGCCACCCGCAAGCGCGTCGATGGCGATTTCTTCGCTGCACATTCGCTCGCCGATCTCGAGTCTCGCGACGACCACTGGCTGGAGTCTCAAGGGCGCCTCGTCGAGCCGATGTTCAAGGCTGCCGGAGACACGCACTATCGACCCATCACCTGGGATGCTGCACTTAATCGAGTGGCCGAGCAACTGCGCGGTTTGGCGTCGCCCAACGAGGCGATCTTCTACACGAGTGGTCGGACGAGCAACGAGGCCGCTTTCCTTTATCAACTATTTGTGCGCCGCTTCGGCACCAACAACCTGCCCGACTGCTCCAATATGTGTCACGAGTCGAGCACCATTGCATTGACGTCCACTATTGGAATCGGCAAGAGCACGGTCTCACTTGTCGACATCACAGATCACGCTGATCTCATTGTTGTTGTCGGGCAGAACCCTGGCACGAATCATCCGCGTATGTTGAGTGCCCTCGAGACAGCCAAGCTCCGAGGTGCGCGCGTGGTGTCAATCAATCCGCTCCCAGAAGCGGGTTTGCAGAGATTCCGCAACCCGCAACGCGCTAGTGGCCTGCTCCACAGTGGCACGGCGATCGCCGATCTGAACCTGCCGATCCGAGTCAATGGCGACCATGCGTTCTTCACCTTGGTCAATCGTCGACTTGTTGAGCGCGAAGAACGCGACGGGGGAGTGCTGGACCAGGCGTTTATCGACGAGCAATGTGAAGGGTTTGAT
>WLOK01000020.1 GCA_009699315.1 Actinomycetota bacterium | reverse complement strand
GCCCGTGGTCTCTGATGGTGATTGTTTTGCGCATCGACAGTGGGACGACTCGTTCGAGGGCGGAGATCGCGTCGAGGTGTCCGCGTGGGTCGAGTAGCAGGATTTGGCGCACGGAGTCACATGCGAGGCGCCGGACTGCCGCAGCAGAAACCGGGGTCACTGTCTGGCCGGTCAGTGAGGTGATCCAGCCCGGCGCGGATGCGCCTTGTGCGATGAGGCTCTCAGAATCAATGGTCACGTGCACTACGGGGCGCGCACCGCCCACATCGGGCAGCTTAAAGTCACCCGACGCGGCCGCCGCTGCATCGAGGATGTAGGCGAGTGCGTCAAGGTTGCGCTTGCTCAAGGGCTGTTCGACCTGCGGGGGAGCCTCTGTGTCGTCGGAAGGATCTTCTATCCCCTTGCGGCGTAACGCATCGCTGGCGGAGGCAAGAGCGCTAATGAGTTGTTGGCCGACTTCTGGTGTCAGCAGGCCGTTGACTGCGACGAATCCGTCGATCGTGGTCGACACATGTAATCCGACATCACGACGGCGGCGCTTAGCCTCCGCATCGTCGATCGCATCGGGGTCAATCTCGTGGAGCTTGGTCATCAGAATGCGGGAGAACGTCTTCGGGTCAAGGTCACACGCAGCGGCCGTCAACTCCGCCTCGATCTGGGATAGCCCGGCCGAGCAGCGCGGGAAACGAGTGTGTGCTTCCACCAACGCTGCGACATGTGCGCGTGAGACTGAGCCCTCACGCCACGCGGCGCCCATCACGGGCACGGCACCGAGCCAGTCACCTGCCTCGAGCGTGCGCTTCACACTCGCGAACGATTCATTCGTGCGCGACCGCAACCACGCTGATGCGGTGCGAAACCCGGCTTCAGCAAACGTGTTGCCACCCGCGACACGAGCCGCCACATCGCCACTGATTGCTTCAAGCTGTCGCTTTACATCAACGAGACACAACAAGCCTTCGGCGATCTCATCGTCCAGCGCCCAACCGAATCCCTCACCACCCACCACCTCGCGCAACGCATCGACCGCAGTCCGTAACCCGGCAAACGCAGCGCCGACCTGTGACCGCAGACCCGCGACCTCGACGGCCGTGGGATCCGTGATGCACGAATCGGTGATGGTCATGGGACTCCAAACGAGTGGGATGGACACTGCACATCACGACGCCGACGCACCCGCAAAAACCTGCGGTCCCGACTCCACTCACCCGACGCCCTGAGGGCCAGGTGCCTCTCGACTCTTACTACCCAGCCCAACGGCTGCGGCCAATCGAGAAGCTCACTAACTACTCAAATAATAATAGGACGTACGTACTACAGTCAAGTACTTGTGCAAACTTTTTTTGATGAAGGTTGCCGCAGGACCCATCGGGCGATGCGCACGCTGTGGCTGTGTAGGCTTGCCCCTGCCCTACGGGGCACTGGGGCCCATAGCTCAGCTCGGTTAGAGCGCTTCCCTGATAAGGAAGAGGCCGGTGGTTCAAGTCCACCTGGGCCCACGTGAAGAAACTGTTGCTCATCGTCGCCCTTGCGGGGGTCGGTTACCTCGTCTACCGACAGATTCAGGCCAGTAAGGCTGAAGATGATCTGTGGACCGAGGCAACGTCGGCTCCCGATCTGACCTGATCGGTCGGAATTTACCCGAGCTCACACGCCCGGGGGCTTAGCTCAGCTGGTAGAGCGCTGCCTTTGCAAGGCAGAAGTCAGGGGTTCGAGTCCCCTAGCCTCCACCCGGAAGTTCGCGACCCGCAAATATAAAGTGACGCCATGGGAACATTGGTCATCTTTTCTATAAACGTGCCACGCCTCGCGGATTTTTATGAGGCAGTCATCGGGGTGAAACGGAGCCCTTCCCCCGGTGACAATGGCAAAGATATTCGCCTTCGCAGCGACAACGAAGAGATACTCATTCACTCGATTCCTGCCAAAATTGCAAAAACTATTTCTCTTCAGTCCCCACCAGAAGCGCGCGAAGACACTCCGATCAAGCCCGTGTTCGATGTGGACTCTCTTGCGGACGCCTTGGCAGAGGTATCTCTCAAAGGTGGAGTCGTCATGGAAAGAACGTTTGAGTTGGATGGATTAACTCGACATGACGTCTTGGATACAGACGGCAACGTGATCCAACTCAGAAGTCCAAGTGGCCGTTGATCTTCCGCCATTGGCCCAAGTCGAAGGTGTCCTCGCTAATCTCTGCACCAGTCAATGATTGTGCGGCAACAGCCGCGAAGTCGCCATCGACTCGTGAGTTCATGACCAGCAAACGTTGCATTTCTGCGGCTTTTCGCAGAGTTTCAGCCGCGGGAGCGTCGGACGCCGCTGAAGAGACTTCCTGAAGCAGCGCAATATTTGCCTCCCGAATGCTGTCCACAATCCTCCGGGAAACAGCAACATCCCTACTGCTAGCAGCGACGAGTTCTGTCACGGGTGCGTACGAATCGCCAAAAGTCATACGGTTAATGAGAATTTTGGCTCCATCGGCGATCACATTCATTGGCAGCTGTTCGCCATTCTCGTTGCGTCCACAAGCCGAGACGATAACCTCGCCAACGCCAGGAACTTCAATCTGAAGTGGAGCGCTGTGTGCGCACCGCGCGGACGTGTCTGCAAACCCGTAAAGAATGGCCATGCTGATCGCATCGCGATCGCGACCGTAGTCGAGAAAACACTCGTCGTCGTGGAGAACCTGCGCCTGTACTGCGAATCCACCATTAGCGGGTTCTGCTATTGCGCCGCGGCTGTGATGGTTCATCAACTCAAGAATCGGTACTGCTACAGGCTCGGCCGTACCACCGTCGTAGCTCATCCGGAAGCACCGCGTGCTCCAGAGCAGAGAGACCGGATCAGGTCGAGCCGAGACAAAACTTGGGCGCAGGGCGGATACAGCCTCGACTAAGCGTGGCGACAAGTTCTCTGCGAGAAGGGGATGAGTGCCTAGCAAATCCGCAATCTTTCCTGACTGGTTGAGTAGTCCAATCAGAAGAAAGAGCGCTTCAAGCTCGAGGCCGTTGATTTCGGGACTAATTGCAGCGGGTGTCAGGACCCCGCCGGCGGCGGACCAGTCGACGCGACCCACACGTACGAGCAACTCAGCGGGAATCCGCACAAGCAACTCACCTGGCTCGACCGAAGCGTGAACCGACAATTGACCATCACGGGCGACGAGACGAGCGCTTGGATGAAGCCAGCCGCCACCGTCAGCCAGTAGTTCCAGAAGGCCACCGAGGAGGTCGGTAGTGACCGGATCGTCGGAATCAAGCACGCGTTAACCCCTCGGGCGATGGTTGTTGGCGGCACGATCGTAGGCCTGTCGTAGAGTGAACCCGGCCGCGCCGTCGATAAGGAGATTCCCCGTGGGTGACACCTACGCAACAATGCACACCAGCTTGGGCGATGTTCGTTTGATCCTGTTCAAGGACCAGGCTCCAAAGACCGTGCGTAACTTCCTCGAACTTGCCGAGGGCAACAAGGAGTGGACCGACCCACGCACCAAGTCGAAGACCACGGCCAAGTTGTATGACGGCACTATCTTCCACCGCGTCATCTCCGGCTTCATGATTCAGGGTGGGGATCCGCTCGGTAAGGGCATCGGCGGCCCGGGCTATAACTTCGCCGATGAGTTCAACTCCGAACTCACCTTCGATCGCCCCTATCTGCTGGCCATGGCAAATGCCGGCCCCAACACCAACGGTTCTCAGTTCTTCATCACTGTCGTGCCGACAGCGTGGTTGACCATGAAGCACTCGATCTTCGGTGAGGTTGCTGATCAGGCTTCGCGCGATGTGGTTGACGCGATCGGTGCTGTCGAGACCGCCTCGCAGGATCGTCCGAAGGTTGATGTCGTGATCAACTCGGTGACCGTCGAGCGCACGGACTGACACGTCCGTGAGTGAGCAGCCACCGGCAGCGCCGACCTGCTACCGCCACTCGGCCACGACAACGTGGGTGAGTTGCACGCGTTGTATGCGGCCGATCTGCCCGCTGTGTATGACGTCAGCCTCCGTCGGCTTCCAGTGCCCAGATTGTGTGGGCGCTGGTGCTGCGCAGCAACGTCAACCAGTCACGCCAGTGGGCGCACCGATCAAAGAGAAGCCCACGGTCACGTACGTCTTGATCGCGGTCAATGTCGCGATTTTCGGGCTCGCGTGGATGTCTGGTCTCGATGAAGCAATAGGTAATTGGGGGATGTGGCCCGCGGGCATCGCACAGGGCGAGTGGTGGCGCCTATTCACTTCTGCGTTCCTACATGGCGGATTCCTCCACATCCTGTTCAACATGTACATCTTGTTTATCGTGGGTGCACCGCTTGAGCGACTGATGGGCCATCTGCGCTTCGGGGTGCTCTATGTCGCAGCGGCATTTGGCGGCGCGGTGGCCTCGTATGCCTTCAATCCGGTCAACACGCTGTCTGTCGGTGCAAGCGGGGCGATTTTCGGCCTGATGGGCGCATTTGCCGTTGCAGGTTTCAAAATGCGCTACGACATCAAGCAGATTTTGTTCCTCGTCGGCTTCAACCTCGTCCTGGGGTTTGTACTCGCCGGAACTGACTGGAAGGCGCATGTGGGGGGGCTGATCACTGGCGTGCTCGTCGCGGCGGTCTTCTTCTATGCACCCCGCAATAAGCGCACGGTGGTGCAGGTGCTGGGGGTCCTCGTGGTGCTGGGGATTCTGGTGGGAATCACGATGTGGCGAACATCAGAGTTGCTGGCACTTCCGGTCTACTGATTACACCGATGTGATTCTCCCCAGCCTGTGGATAAAGCTGGGGACAACCAACTAGCGCCAGCGAGTAGCCAGCACGAAGCCAGCGATGATGAACGCAAATCCAATGGCTACGTTCACGAGGTTGCCCAAGCTGCCCATTGCGACAGTGATGGCATTCATAAAGGGGATGCTGGGGCCAGCAAGGTAGAACGCCACGATCCAGGCCAGTCCGATGACGAAGCAGATGACCATGACTGGAGCCAGCCAACGGGCAGAGTCCAAATTCACCGCTTCCCGCTTAGTGGGCGGTGGGGTGTAGACGTCCTTTTTGCGCTTATCGGACTCGGGCATCGCTTCTGACCTCCTGGCTGGCAACTCGCCTTAGCGTACGGCCTAGGCGGTCGATTGCACTCATCAGGGATGTCCGACGTACGGTGTGAACGTGAAGCCCTACACGATCCTCACCGGTGTGGTCCTGGTTGGGGCTGGCGCGCTCTTCGCCGCAAGCGCAGTGACTAGTGGCGGTCAGGACCTTCGCGCTCAGCAAACGACCGAGTTAAGTGACCTCATCATGCAGCGCCAACGTGACCTGATCACGCTCAATGGGCATGTGACGGATCTGCAGGCAGAGGTTGATGACCTTGCTGCGCAAAGAGCTAGTGATCCCCAGATCGCAGCGGCCCGCGCTCGCATTGACGCGCTGGGACCAGAGGCTGGAACTACCGACGTGTCCGGTAGCGGTGTCCGCGTCACGCTTGATGATGCCCCGGATGAATCCAACACAGGCGAGTACCTTCCTGATGACCTGGTGGTGCATCAGCAAGACGTCCAAGCGGTGGTCAATGCCCTGTGGCACGGAGGCGCGACCGCGATTCAGGTCATGGACCAGCGACTCATCGCAACGAGTGCAGTGCGATGCGTAGGCAACACCTTGATTTTGCAGGGCCGCGTCTATAGCCCGCCGTATGCCATCACCGCGATCGGCCCAAAACTTGAAATGATGGCCGCATTGGCGGCGGACCCTCAGCTCGCGATCTATCGAAGTTGGGCCAATCTTGTGGGCCTTGGCTACCAAGTGGAAGATTTGCCCGAAGTGACCGTACCTGCCTACGACGGCAGTATCGACCTCGCGTGGGCCACTCCCGACGGCAGTGCGGCATGATGGGTGACGTGCCCGTGCGCATCCTCGTTATAGACAACTACGACTCGTTCGTATTCAACATCGTGCAGTACCTCGCCCAACTTGGCGCGGAAGTCACTGTGGTGCGCAACGACGAGATTGAGCCTCCAGATTCCCTGGGTTACGACGGCATTCTGCTTTCTCCTGGACCAGGGACTCCGCAGGACGCTGGCATTTGCATGGATGTCGTCCGGGTCGCGGCGGGCAAGACTCCGATCTTTGGTGTGTGTCTGGGTCATCAAGCGATTGCTGCTGTTTATGGGGCTGTCGTCGATCGTGCGCCAGAGTTGCTGCACGGCAAGACATCTTTGGTACACCACGCGGGTCAAGGTGTCCTTGAAGGGTTGCCTAACCCATTTGTTGCAACTCGCTACCACTCACTCGCGGTTGTTCCGACTACCGTGCCAGACGAACTTGAGGTGACCGGCACTACGGACACAGGCGTCATCATGGCAATCAGGCATCGTGACTTCGCTGTCGAAGGTGTGCAGTTCCATCCAGAGTCGGTTCTCACCGAAGGTGGTCATCGATTGCTCGCCAACTGGCTCACTACGTGCGGTGATCCTGACGCGGTTGCTCGATCTGAGGGTCTGCACCCGGTTGTTGGCTAAGTCGTTGGTGCTGCACTCGTGGTCGGTGCAGGTGATGATGTCGTCGGAGTTGGGGTGGGCGTAGGAGTCGGAGTTGGGGTGGGCGTAGGAGTCGGCTTCACGATCGCCACGTAGATAGTGATGGTGTCACCCTTTTTTGCATTAGTTCCGCCAACGGGATCTTGATGAATAACCGTTCCTGCCGGAACAGTGCCGGACTCCTCTTCCATAATCTGTGGAACGAAGCCTGCAGTCGAGAGAATAGACAGCGCCTCAGGGGAAGTTTTACCGGCGACGGACGGCACCTGAATTTTGCCCGTGGATACGGTGATGTTGACGCTGGCTCCCACTTCGACTTTTTGGCCAGCAGGGATGTCCTGTGTGAGGACATAGCCAGCGGGCTGGTCAGAGTCCTTCTCTATGGCCACGCCGAGATTGAGCCTGGCATCGCTGAGCGCTGTCTTTGCATCATCAACGGAAGTTAAGCCTTGTAGCTGCGGCACAGTAGTTTCCTCTTTGCCCGCGCTCACCGTGACGTTGACTGCTAGCCCAGTGCCGATCTGCTCACCGGCCCGAGGAAGTTGATCGATGATGGAGTCTTTGACTTTGTCGGAAGCAACGTAGGTGGGTGTCCCAAGACGTAAGTTGTACTGCGATAAGAGATCGCCAGCTTGTTGAATCGAAAGCCCAGTGAGGCTTGGCACACTGACCTTTTCTACGCTTGTATCGCGATTGAGAATGAGGGCAGTAGCAAGAACGCCCGCACCGAGAATCGCGGCCACAGCCACCACAATCGCGATGATGAATCCCACGCCTCGCCGGCCACGACGTTGGGTATGAGCGACTCCCGCACCGATGTACATCTCATCAACTGTGGGGATCGCTTGGGTGTGATCGGTAGACACGGGCGTCAACGCCTGTGTCATTGGGCCGCCGGCAAGTGAGCGATCGATGTCGGCTTTGAAGTCACCGGCGGACTGGTAACGATCGTCCGCGTTCTTCGCCAAAGCCTTCAGCACGACAGCATCGAGCGCGCTGGGCAGCATCGGATCCATCTGCGAAGGAGGAAGCGGCGGCTCGCTCACATGCTGATAAGCGATTGCGACGGGAGAGTCCCCGGTGAAAGGCGGGCGTCCGGTGAGAAGTTCGTAGAGGAGCACGCCTGTGGAGTACAGATCACTACGGGCATCAACAACTTCACCTCGAGCCTGTTCAGGCGAGAGGTATTGTGCAGTACCCATGACCGTCAAGGCCGAGGTCATAGTGGTGGAATTGTCGTTGAGCGCTCGCGCGATGCCAAAGTCCATGACCTTGACATCGCCGGAGCGCGTCAGCATCACGTTAGCTGGCTTGATGTCACGATGGACGATGCCATGACGATGTGCATAGTCGAGCGCATCGAGTGCCCCGCCAATGATCTCGAGCGATCGCTCTGGCATTAATCGTCGACCACTGCTAATCAACTGACGCAAGGTCACGCCATCGATGTATTCCATGACGATGTACGGCGCGATCGCGCCATCGTCGAGAGCGTCCTCGCCGGTGTCGTAGACGGCGACGATGTTGGGGTGGTTTAACGCGGCAGCGGATTGGGCCTCGCGACGGAAACGAGCCTGGAAGGAGGGGTCGCGCGCAAGATCCGACCGCAACTCCTTGACTGCGACACGACGGCCAAGACGAATGTCGCGACCCTCCCACACATCGGCCATGCCGCCACGGCCGATGACCTCAATGAGCTCATAGCGCCCACCGAGAATGCGCGGCTGAACCGGGCCCTCAGTCAAGTTTTCCTCCTATTTGCGCCCTATTGTCTCAGGCGATACCGAGGAGACGCAGCATCTGGTCCCCGCGTTCCGTTACTGCTGCAGGATCGCCTCTAGAACGCTGCGGGCGACGGGTCCTGAGATCGCGTTTCCGCTGACTTCTGCCTCACCCGGGCTTTGAATCATCACGGCCACTGCGACAGTCGGGTTGTTCGCGGGGGCCATGGCAATCATCCAAGCGACTGGAGGCCGGTCGGGGCTCGTCTGGGCCGTGCCGGTCTTGGCACCGACACGCACGGGGTTGCCATTGGCATCCGTGATTCCCTGCAAAGTCGTCGCAGTGCCATGGTCGACAACGGCGACCATCATGTCCTGTAACTGAGTGGCATGTTCAGGCGTGAGCGCGCGACCGTATTCGGTGGGCTCGAAGGTCTTCAGGATTGCCAAGTCGGGGCCCCGAATCTCCTGGACGAGATAGGGGTTCATCACGATGCCGCCATTGCCGACTCCAGCTGCAACCATCGCCATCTGAAGTGCCGTCGCTCGCACGTCGTATTGCCCGATCGCGCTGTAGGCAGTCAGTGGTTCGTCGGGGTTGGCGGGGAATTCTGAGGTGGATGCCCGAAGAGGCACTTCGAAGGCCTTATCAAATCCGAACCGCTCAGCCTGCGCCCGTAGTGCGTCCGCGCCCAGCTCGTTGCCCATCCAAGCAAAGGCGGTATTGCAGGACTGGGCGAGCGCCTCGATCAAAGTGACCATGCCCTTAGGTCCGCAGTCCGCACCGGTCCAGTTACGCAGTGTCTTCGTTGAACCTGGCAAATCGTAAACAGCGGGACCGGGCACTAACGAACTGGGCGTGAACCGACCGGACTCCAACGCAGCAGCTGCAGTCACGACCTTGAATGTTGACCCGGGTGGGTTGGTGGTGACAAGCGGGCGATTAAGCATGGGTTCGCTGGGGTCATTGAGAAGGTCGTTGTAGTAAATCCGCATCGCTTCGGTGTCGTGAGTCGAAAGCCGGTTGGGATCGAAGGACGGAGACTGAACGAGAGCGAGGATGCGACCGGTCGCAGGCTCGATCGCCACGACGGCCCCGATCGTGCCCTTAATGCCCTGCCACGCGACTTTCTGTGCCGCAGGGTTCAAGGTGGTGGTGACGGCCCCACCCTTGGGCTTACGTCCGGAGATCAACTGATCGATGCGATCGAAGAAGAATAGGTCTGAGGAACCAGAAAGCACATCGTTCTCGGTTCTTTCGAGGCCAGTAGCCCCGTACAGGATCGAGTAAAAGCCAGTCGCGGAGACGTACATCGGGCCTTCGGGATAGACACGCTCGTACTTCAGCTCGCCACCTGTGTCGACAGAACGCGCAATGGGCTCGGAGTCCACCAGAATCGGACCGCGCTCTCGGACGTACTCCTCAAGCAGCACGCGCTTGTTATCTGCTTGACTTCGGTAGTTGTCACCTTGAAATACTTGAATGAATGAAATATTCACGAGCAATGCGATCATCAAAAAGATGAGTGCAATACCGATTCGGCGAATGCTTCTACTCATGGTGACTTCACTTTGCCCTTGTAATGGGGACGACCTGGGTGAGGGCATCGGGGTCTGAGTGCTGCACGGCAACGGGTTGTCGAGCGCGATGAGACATCACCATCAGGAGGCCAACGATGATCCAGTTGGCGACAAGTGACGATCCGCCATAGGACAAGAACGGCGTGGTCAAACCGGTTAGCGGAATCAAACGTGTAACTCCGCCAATAATGACGAACACC
Organism: Actinomycetota bacterium; assembly: GCA_009699315.1. Taxonomy (GTDB): domain Bacteria; phylum Actinomycetota; class Actinomycetes; order S36-B12; family S36-B12; genus CAINMH01. The sequence goes on along the minus strand of WLOK01000020.1, from coordinate 11,744 downwards.
TGAAGAGCCATCGTGATCGAAAGGCCAGCTGCAAGAAGCTGTCCAAATGGATCGCGTACGGCGACAGCTGTTCGCAAGCCACGTTCGATTAACACGCCGTAGAGCAGGATAATCGCGAAGAGGCCGGTGAGCCCGAGCTCCTCACCGAGCGCTGCCACGATGAAGTCGGTGTTTGCGAAGGGTACGAGTTGGGGATAGCCGTTGCCCAGGCCCGTGCCGAAGAGACCCCCGTTAGCAAAGCCATAGAGCCCCTGCACGATCTGGTAACCGGCGTCTTGGGCATAGGCAAAGGGATCAATCCAGATCTGAACTCGGACCCGGACATGTGAGAAAGCGAAGTAGGAGCCGACAGCTCCAACGGCAAAGAGAACTGCACCGAGCCCAAGCCACACACGTCGCTGCGTGGCAATGAAAAGCATGGCCACGAAGAGCCCGAAGAACAGCAAAGATGTACCGAGGTCTTTCTGAAAAACAAGAACGCCAAGGGAGACAGCCCAAGCGACCAAAATCGGGCCGAGATCACGCGCACGGGGTAGCCCGACGCCTAGGAATTTGGTGCGCACGACTGCAAGCGAGTCACGCGTCATAACGAGATAACCAGCGAAGAAGATAGTGAGCAAAATTTTAGCGGCTTCACCAGGCTGGAATGTGAATGATCCGACGTGCACCCACAAGGTTGCACCGTTGACTGTGGATCCGATGACGGGAAGGAGCGGAAGGATCAGAAGCAGAATGCCGAACAGACCGCAGGTGTAGGTGTAGCGCTGCAGACGTCGGTGATCACGGATCAAGAACACGACCGCGAGGAATAGCACCGTCGCGACGGCATACCAAGTCAATTGCGCATAGACATCGGGCGTGGATGGGGTTTCATTCCTTCTCTCTGCTGATTGCGCAGCGGCCACATCCAAGCGATAGATCATGACCAGGCCGATGATGGTCAATGTTGTCGCGACCGGGAGCAGGAATGGATCCGCGTAGGGAATGCGCCACCGCACTACGAGGTGTGCCACGACTGCTAAACCGCCAACGACCGCGGCAGTGATCCAAAAGCGTTGTCCGAGTGGCTCGCCGGTGGTCCACCCCACCTGAAGAGTGCCAAGGACGCCGAGGCCCCACCCACACGCAATCAGGAACAACTCAAGCAAGCGTCTCGTCGGCTGGGTTAAGCGAACCGTTTGGCGGAACCCAGGTTCGGCCATCGTCATAGGGGTGCCTGTGGACAGCCCGCGGGGGGCTTAGGCGACACGCAGGCTTTAGCAAGAGTGTCGAGTTCGATCACGATGCGCTGAGCATCCGCGATATCGGAAGCAGGGATTCCTTTACCGACGAGTTCGGCGTTGAAAGTTGGCAAATTGCTGACCGAAATTGTCGTGACTTCTTCCGTGCGATGGAGCGGTACGCCAAGGAAACTGCCCTCGATGCCTTGGAAGATGGTGACTTGACTATCAGAAACTCCTACATACCACTGATTTTGCCACCATAGGCGGCCAATACCGACTACAGCCACTAGCGCTAAGACCGTCACGCCGACACTGATGATGGTATTGCGAATGATGCGTCGTGCCCGAAGTTGACGAAGAGTGAGAGGTAGAGCTCGCGGCATCCAACCATTTGGTGTCCGCAGCGCTGGCTGCTCAGATGTCGGCGCCCCCACTGCTGGAGGCGGCAGGTCTGGACGATTTGGATCCGGCTGGGCATCGTCGGGGAAACGTACCTGTGGCAATTGAGCACGCACTCGCGGTTCACCGGCCGCACCTACGACAACCGGGGGCTGACTGGCCATACGCGCCGCGGTGAGCGCATCTGCATCGATCACGTGCGCAACTACGACTGTCACGTTATCGGGGGCTCCACGTGAGAGCGCAAGTTCGACGAGAGCGGTCACTGCAGCGGTGGGCTCACGATCACCAACGATAAATCGAATGTCATCGTCGGTGACAACTGTCGTGAGGCCGTCGCTACAGACGAGGTAACGGTCACCTGGCATCGCCGTAGCGACGTGGTGGTCGACGGGCACACCATCACTGCCGTCAATGGCCCGCATGAGAAGCGAACGTCGTGGATGCACGGCTGCCTCTTCGAGAGTAATCCGGCCAGCATCGACGAGAGTCTGCACGTACGTGTGATCAACGGTCAATTGCCTTAACGCTCCATCGCGAAGCAGATAGGCGCGGGAGTCGCCGACGTGCACTACAGCCATATCCGGCTCTCGCCACACGAGCGCGGTGACAGTGGTGCCCATACCAGCGAGTTCGGGGGTCCCAGCAACAACAGTGGTGATCTGTCGGCCAGCCTCATCGACTGCGCCCACGAGTGTTAATTCGTCAACATCGTTGTGATCAAGACCAGCGAGGGTAGCAATGACTGTCGCGCTTGCCAGTTCACCAGCGGCATGACCACCCATCCCGTCAGCAACGATCAACAAGTGTGGAGATGCGTAACCGGAGTCTTCATTGCCGCGTCGAATCAAACCGACATCGGAACGTGCCGCATAGCGCAGCGCGAACATGTCAGGCCTGGAGTTTCACTACGGTACGACCGATGCGCACCGGGACGCCGGGGTTGAGTACGGCTGGACTCGTGATGCGACTGCGGTCAAGCCAAGTACCGTTTGTGGAGCCTAGGTCTTCAACCATCCAGACACCTTCGGATGGATAGATGCGCGCGTGACGGCTAGAGACATAGTCATCGTCGGCGATGAGCGTGGAATCAGGAGCGCGACCGATAGTGACTTGCTCGGTGCCGAGCAAGATCACGGTGCCAGCAAGTGGGCCCTCTTCTACGAGGAGAGCCGTGCCCACCGTGTTCTTGGACTTCTTGGGTTGTTTGGGCGCCTTAACTGGTTTGGGTTGACGGACGCGCTCCGGCTCAGGGCCAGACAGGTCAAGGCGTGCTGGACGCGCTTCGCGGGGAGCGCGAAGATCGCGGCGCAGGGCGAGCACAGTGAAGAGCACGAACAACCACAGCCCGACAAGGAATGCTAGGCGAAGCAACGTGAGGGTGAGTTCGGACATTAGGCGGTCCGGTAGACGAATGTCGTCGAACCCACCTGCACCGTGCTGCCATCTACGAGAGCAATCTGGCTGACCCGTTGTCCGTCGACGAGAGTGCCGTTTGTGGAGCCAAGGTCGCGGAGGACTGCAGGTGTGCCGAGCACAATCTCGCAGTGCGCGCGAGAGACGCCGGGATCTTCAACGCGAATATCCGACTCAGGCCCACGTCCTAAACGATTCACAGCGCGGACGAGTGCGTAGGCACGACCTGCGGATTCGAGGTGCGGCTGACCAGGTCGCGGTTGTCCGACCGCATTAATTGCTGAGTGTGCTTCACTGCGGACCCGGAAGATGCCAGTGGGGAGTTCATCGTCCTGCGCGAGGAGCACCTCAACTGGGCCGAACAACGTGTAGGACTGCTCGGTTGTATATTCGGTGACAAGGCCAGCCAGTTCTTCCTGCAGGGCCTCGAGGTAGACAGCCAGCCGTTCGTAGTCATGCGCGGACAACTCGGTGGTGAAGGCATTGGGCACCACAGTGCGATCACGAGAGATGACTGCAGCGCGATCATCGACCTCGCGCTGGATCGCTGCGGCGATCTCCACCGGCTGAACCTCAGACTTGAAGGCTCGAGCGAATGCGCCATTGACCACGCGGTCAAGCCGCTCTTCGAATCTGTCGAGAAGTCCCACGTTGTGATGGTAGTCCGCGGACCTAGGCTGATGCCGCAGCGTGAAGCGCTGCTGTGACGTGTTCGTTGCCCAAAAGTGGGGTCGTCGTGAGGGAATCCGCCCCACCGACACCGCTGGCGTCTGCAATCACTCGATCTAGGAGGATTCCGGGCGCTAGGAACGCGGTGACCACGTGAACACGCTCAGCGCCCGCCGCTCGGGCTGCCGCGATAGCCGTTGAGGGGCGCTGGCCTGGCCCAGAGGCGAAAGCTGCTGCGTAGTTCGATATTCCCCTGCTGCGCGCCCAACTGGCAGCACGATGGTCATCTGCTGAGAGAGCCGCGGGATCTGACGATCCGGCCGTGACTAGGACTAGAGCGTCTCGAGGAGAGATCTGTGGCGGCGCGAGCGAGTCAAGCGCCGCGATGACTGTCTCGTCGGTAAGCCAGCCACTCCGAACTACTACATCGCTGCGATCCAGCGCGCTGACTTCGCGAGGGACGTCCACCTGGGCGTGAAACGCCTGCGCGATGAGCAGCGGAATCACCGGGATCGGCGCCTGAGCTTCGCAGATCTGGGCGAAGACTTCCTTGAGTGAGGGGCCCTGATGATCAAGGTATGCGACTACCGTCTCGACGCCTCGCTCCGAAAGGATCTCCGCTTGGCTTTCCACGGCTTCGCTATGCCTGGGGTCGGGGCTACCGTGCGCGAGGAGGACGGCAGGCATCAACGGTCCTGAAGAATCTCGGTGCGTACATGGCCGGCATTTGGTGAAATGCGGCCCAAGTCGCCGAGGGATTCTCGTAGCCGCACCACGTCGCCGACAACGATGATTGCTGGATTGCGGACTTCGCGGGCAAGTGCCACTTCGGGTGCCGTGGCCAAGGTCGCAACAGTTGTGCGTTGCTCAGGTGTCCATCCGGATTCGATGATGGCAACGGGCGTGTGTGCGGGTCGACCTGCGGCTAGCAAGGAAGTTGTCAGTTCGGCGAGATGCGAGACACCCATGAGAAGCACGATTGTGGCGTCAGCAGGTGCAGCGGAGATATTCGCCTGTGCATCACGCAAGCCATCATGTGCTGAGACCACGACAAATGACGTGGTGATCCCACGGTGAGTGACCGGAATGCCCGCAGCTGCCGGCACCGAAATCGCACTAGTTATGCCGGGTACGACCTCGACCGGGATTCCTGCGTCAATACACGCTTTAGCTTCTTCGCCACCGCGGCCAAGGACGAACGGATCCCCACCCTTCAAGCGCACAACCCGATGACCTTCGAGCGCCTTTGCGACGATGATCTCGTTGATGGAGTCTTGGGTCGCGGCATGTGCACCTGGCTCCTTGCCGACATAGATAACTTCAACACCAGGAGCGAGATGTGTAAGTGGCGCAAGTGGCGCTAGTCGGTCGACAATCACTGTGTCCGCGAGAGCCAGCACAGTGCGTGCGCGCACGGTCAAGAGATCCGGATCTCCGGGCCCCGCACCAACGAGGTGCACTTGGCCCACACGATTTGTGTGTCGAGTGCGACGCATCGCCAGTGGCTGCTCAGCCAGTGCTTGAACGATCACATTAAGCACAGCCTTCGCCCGCTTGGGATCGCGATCACCGCCGACAGCCACGATGACGCCGTCCTCGGCACGATGAATCGATGGCGTATGCGCAGTTGCTGCGCCAGCATCTGCAGCATTGACGCAGAAAATACGGGATTTCTCCGCAGCTGCGCTCACGGCGACGTCAACCTCAGAGATCCCCGTGGCCGTATGGACCAACCAAGCATCGCGGATGTCGGCGGGCCCTGAGTACGGACGCTGGATCCAATCAATCGCGTGCTCGCGGTCCCACTGCTGAATCTCGGCGGTAGCTTGTGGCGCAATCACGCGAACGCGCGCGCCTGCTTCGAGCAGACTGGTCACGCGTCGAGTGGCAATGGTGCCTGCTCCGACTACAACAGTCTGTTTGCCAGCAATTTGGAGAAGCAGCGGGTACGTCATAGGTGCATCCCACATTCGGTCTTGGCGCTATTGGACCAACGCCCCGCGCGCACGTCAGTGCCGTCGGTAACGGGTCGCGTGCATGGGGCACAACCAATTGAAAGGTAACCCTCGTCCTGCAGCGGGTTGATCAGAATATTGTGCTCACCGACATAGGCGGCGACATCCGCTTGCGTCCATGCCGCCATTGGATTGATCTTCACCTTATTGCGCTTGGCATCGATGGACACAGTGGGAATCCACGTGCGGGTTGCTGCATCCTCGCGACGTAAGCCGCTTACCCACGCATCGTGCTCGCTGAGCATGCGGTTCAGCGGCTCTACCTTGCGCAGCGCACAGCACAGATCCGGATTTCGTTCGTAGAGACGTGGCCCCCGAGTCGCGTCTTGTTCGGCGACTGACTGAAGGGGTGTAATGCGCAACAGGTTGACTGGGTGAGTTGCTTCAACTGCGTCGGCCATGCCTAGGGTCTCGGGGAAGTGATAACCGGTGTCAATGAAAGCTAGACGAACGCCCGGAATAACGGTCGAGGCAAGGTGCGCAAGTACGGCATCGGTCATGGATGTGGCGACAACGAGACGATCGCTGAAACGTTCATGCGCCCACTCCAGAACCTGTACCGCCTCGCCGTAGGAGCCACCAACATCACGGCCTTCCATGGCCGCCTGCGCTCCTTCGTCCACGAGGACGTGTACGTCTAGATCGGGAGCCACTGTCACCGCAGAGAGTCCTCATCAGCTCGGACCGCCCACTGTGCGAACGACTCACCCTGCGTGCGCTGAACTTCGAAAGTTGTGACCAGTCGCTCCACGAGATCAGGGAGTTCGTCGGCTGTGACCCGAAGCCCACGTGGCTTCCTGCCGAAGTCCGAGGTGTCGTCATCAAGTCCACCGAGGGATCCACCGAGATGTACCTGGAAGCCTTCGATCTGATTCCCATTGTCATCAGTGACAAGAGCACCCTTCAACCCGATATCAGCAATTTGGAAGCGTGCGCATGAATTCGGGCATCCATTGATGTGCAGAGCAAGGGGCTCATTGAAGTGCGGAAGACGCTTCTCCAACTCTGCTACTGCAGCCGCGGCAGTTGCTTTTGTCTCGACAATGGCGAGCTTGCAGAACTCAATGCCCGTGCACGCCATCGCGGAGCGACGGAAAGTTGACGGTTCTGCCTCGAGGCCGATAGCGCGCAATGCAGTAACAAACTCGGAGGCGCGTTCCTTTGGAATGTCTAGTATGACAACTTTTTGATTAGCGGTGAGTCGGATGCGGTCCGAACCGAAAGATTCGGTTAGCTGGGCAAGAGCAGTGAGGTGCTCACCACCGATACGGCCCACGGTGGGAGTTGCGCCGACATATACGCGGCCGTCCTTTTGTGCGTGGACTCCGACGTGATCACGGCGTCCACCCGCGGGCTCCGCGGGGGCTGGACCGTCGATGAGCTTGCGCTCGAGGTACTCAGTCTCCAGTACGTCGCGGAACTTTGCCGCGCCCCAGTCGGCCAGCAGGAACTTCAAGCGGGCCTTGGTACGCAAGCGTCGGTAGCCGTAGTCGCGGAAGATTGAGATGACGCCAGCCCATACCTCGGGTACTTCGTCAAGTGGGACCCACGTGCCCAGTCGTTCGGCCAGTCGCGGATTGGTAGACAGACCGCCTCCGACCCACACGTCAAATCCTGGACCGTGTTCAGGGTGAACGACTCCCACAAAACTTACGTCATTAACTTCGTGCACTACGTCAAGCCACGGTGATCCAGAGACAGCGGACTTGAACTTCCGCGGAAGATTAGAGAACGCAGGATCTCCCACGTAACGCGCGACGATCTCGCGAATAGCGGGTGTGCCATCGATGATCTCTGCTTCGTCCACGCCGGCTACAGGAGAACCAAGTACGACGCGTGGGGTATCGCCGCAGGCCTCCGTGGTGCTTAGGCCGACTGCTTCGAGACGTTTCCAAATTTCGGGCATGTCCTCGATGCGGATGTGATGGAGCTGGATGTTCTGACGATCAGAGATGTCCGCGGTGCCCTGACCAAACTCCGTAGAGATTGTGCCAATGACTCGCGCTTGTTCGACGCTCAGTGCGCCGCCATCGCTGCGTACACGCAGCATGAAGAGGCTGTCATCTAACTCATGTGGTTCGAGGATGCCGGTTTTGCCGCCGGGAATCCCGGGCTTGCGCTGGGTATAAAGGCCCCACCAACGCAGCCGCCCGCGTAGGTCACTGTCGGGGATCGAGTCGAAGCCTTCCTTGGCGTAAATCTCCTCCACGCGCGCACGCACATTGAGACCGTCGTCCTCCGCCTTCATTACCTCGTTGGCATTTAGGGGATCGCGGTCATTGATCCATTGGCCGTGGCTCTTGGTGGCTGTTGTTGCTGAGGGGGACATGGAAGACTCCAAAAAAGGATGTGAGGGATAGCAAGGTGTACGCGGGAAAACGCGTGATAGAGCTCGGGCGGGGAGTTTGGGTCAGCGACACATGGCGCTGGCGACACGGACAAGGTCAACGTGTCGACGCGCTACGAGAAAGGTCACAACCACGAGCCGGACTATGCCACAGATTGGATGGTGCCGTCGAATCGGGGCACGATAAAACCGTTGCTGCATATGGACATTTATTGCGAACAATGTGCAGTTAGTGCGCAGCTCTCTGAAGGGTGTTTTGCCCGTGCTAGCCTTGTGCCCGCTCAATGGCAATCGTTGAGCAAGCGCGAGTGGCGGAATAGGCAGACGCGCACGGTTCAGGTCCGTGTGCCCGAAAGGGTGTGGGGGTTCAACTCCCCCCTCGCGCACCAAGGTTTTGGCTGGGGGTCCCGGTGGTGCATTCCGAGGTTTCACTAACGGCAGTGAAAACCGGGGATGCGGCAGATGTGTTCGCTGCACTTGACCACCCGGGTGTGGGTGACTTCATCGGTGGGCCGGTAGCTGACTCTCCTGAGTCCATGCGACTTTTGATCGAGCGGTGGGTCGCGGGACCAACTTTGAAGGACGCGCAGGAGCTCTGGTTCAACTACATCGTGCGACTCAGTGACGGTACTGCGATTGGTCACGCGCAAGCCACGGTGCACTCGTCTTGGGCAGAGGTCGCATGGGTACTCGGAACTCCCTGGTGGGGGAAGGGGCTCGGGTTCGAAACGGCCACATTGTTGTTGCATGAGTTGGTAGCTCAGTTCTCATTGCCGACGGTTTGGGCGACCGTGCACCCAGACAATGTTCGCAGTTTGCGGCTCCTGGAACGGCTGCGTTTCCAAGAAGTCGCAGTCACCGCTGCACCGGTACTCGGGTCGTACGACCCCGGCGATCTGGTCTACTCCCGTTCGCTGTGACAACGTTGGGCCACGTAATACGATTAGGCATGGAGATAACTGAGCACGCCGTTGCGTACGAAGCTTCAACTCAGGAGTTCCTGACGCTCGCTGATTCGGTAGGCCTTGAACAGCTAGATTGCCGCGAGCCAGGCGAGTGGTCGGCTCGACAGATCATTCATCACATGGCTGATAGTGAGACTCAGTCGTACGCCCGTCTCCGCCGCCTAGTTGCCGAACCAGCAGGCAGTGTGATCCAGGGATATGACGAGGCGGCGTGGGCCGAATGTCAGGCGCTGGGCTACGAAGAGTTGCCAGTGGGTAACTCACTACTCGTCATTTCGGCCGTGCGTACGTCATCTTTGGATCTAATTCGACGTTTGACTCTTGCGGACCTTGAGCGCATAGGCGAACACACCGAATCCGGGCCGTACACCGTTCGCAAGTGGCTCAATGTGTACACCGCTCATGCGAGTGATCACGCCGCCCAACTTCGACGGGCACTGAACTCCATCGCGTAATAATCAGCTGCAGTCAAGAATTTGTCTCGGCTCTTTGGGCGCGCACTAATGCGAAGTTTGGGTCAGTACGCGTATCAAAGCGCCATAGTGCTGGTAGTGCTACAGCCGCGATACCAACTCCTACAACACACAGCGCACCCCCAGTCGCGAAACTACCACCGAGCCCAATTCTCTGTGCCGCGAAGCCCGCGCGTGCTTGTCCTAGTGTCGGCCCAACCGAATAGCTAATCAATTCCAAACCGGCCATGCGACCGCGGACTTCATCAGGAATTGTTTGGTTCCACATCAGACCTCGGAAGTGGCCACTCAGCATGTCGAAGTACCCCGCAACAACGAGCAGCCCCAGCGCGATCCACACGGACCCAGCTAGTGCGACCAGTCCAATTGCGGCCCCCCAGCACATCGCCGCCAACACAATCATCCGACCGTGGTGGTGGACTCGTGAGGTCCACCCACTAGACGCAGCAAAGATGAGACTGCCCACAGCAGCTGCGCTATACAACAGGCCCAATGACCAGGGAGCATCGTATGACTGTGCGAGAAATGGAAACAGTGCGTAGGGAAACGCGAACGCCATAGCGATGAGATCAATCGCGTACGTACCGAGAATATCTCGACGCCCCCGTGCATATCGCAGTCCATCGCCGATGTGGCTGAACACCGAACCTTCATGCTTCTCATTCGCAGTAGAAACAGAACGCAGGCGAGTGAGCAGCAGGATTGACACGATAAAAGTGAGAACATCAATCGCGTAAACGGCTGATGGGCCGATTCCCGCAAGCAGAAGTCCACCAATCGCGGGCCCAATCAGGAATGCAGCGGTGCCGCTCGTGGAGTTCACGGCACTAGCTGCAGAGAGCCGATCGTGCGGCACTACTGCGGGGAAAATCGCGTCGAGCGATGGACGCTGCAATCCGTCAAGGGCCGCGAAGAGCATGGCAATCACATAGAGAATCATGAGACTAGGGCTCGGCACAAGTGAATTGATGAGAAGGCCAACCGAACACAGCAATGCGGCACCTTCTGCGATCAGCACCATTCGACGTCGGTCAAGCCGATCGGATAGTGAACCACCAAAAAGCCCAAAAAAAACAAGAGGCACTAACTCCGCTAGTCCGATCAGTCCCACTGCAATGAACGAGTCCGTAAGTATGGCGACCTGAAAAGGAATGGCGACGTACGTCATCATTGAGCCCAGTCGAGTGATGCTCCCGCTGATAAACAACAGGCGAAAGTCGCGCAAGTCGCGCAAAGGCGTAAGGTCCATGCGAAGCGGCACGAGGGCTATGTAACACCATTTCGCGCAAAATCGACTACAGCATGGTCCCCGGGTTAAGAATCCCTTGTGGATCAAGTGCGTTCTTGATTTTCTGGTTCAGAGCCATTGCTTCGGGTCCGAGGTAAGCCGGCAACCAAGCTTTCTTTAGCCGGCCAACTCCGTGCTCGCCGGTGATGGTGCCCCCGAGACTTATGGCCAGATCCATGATCTCGCCATACGCGATCTGTGCGCGTGCTTGTTGCGCATGATTTGTGGGATCGAAAACGACCAGTGGATGTGTGTTGCCGTCGCCAGCGTGGGCAACTACAGCAATCTCTACATCTCGAGTCGAAGAAATATTGGCGATCCCTCTGACGAGGGTGCCAAGTTTTGGCACCGGCACACCGACATCTTCGAGAAGAAGAGACCCCCGCCGCTCCACAGCGTTAATGGCCACTCGGCGGGCTTGCACAAAGGACTCACCCTCATCAGGATCAGTCGTCGAAAAGAGTTCGACCGCGCCACTTGCTGCACAGAGGGATTCCATGGTGGCGATCTCTTCAGCGGCCGCGCCTGCCGACTCATCCGACTGCATGACAAGAAGGGCTTCGGCGGTTCGGTCAAGGCCCATGCGGGTCATGTCTTCGACTGCATTGATGGATGCGCGGTCCATGAACTCGAGCATTGATGGGCGCATGCGTTGTGAAATTGCAAGCACTGCTTCGGTGGCACTTTCCAATGTCGCGAATGTACTGACAAGGGTCGCGGGTTGTCGCTGCGCAGGCAGGAGTTTCAAGACAATGCGCGTCACTACGCCGAGTGTGCCCTCGCTGCCCACAAAGAGTTTCGTGAGCGGCAATCCTGCGACATCCTTTACGCGCGGTCCACCGAGCTCGACTGCTGTGCCATCTGCGAGAACAACTGTGAGTCCAAGAACATAATCAGTGGTCACGCCGTACTTCACACAACAAAGTCCGCCAGCGTTTGTGGCGATGTT
>WLOK01000002.1 GCA_009699315.1 Actinomycetota bacterium | reverse complement strand
TTCACCGACCCGCTGACTGAGTGCAAGAAGTGCCACAAGCGCTGGCGAGCAGATCAACTGCTCGACGCATACGAAGAAAAGCACGGAAAGCCTGCTGAAGGCCTTTCTGTCATCGTCTGCACCAACTGCGGAACGACTGGTGACTTCACTGAGCCGCGCGACTTCAACGGCATGCTCAGGACCACCGTCGGACCGGTGGAAGATGCATCGTCGATGCATTACCTGCGGCCCGAGACTGCGCAAGGCATCTTCGTCAACTACCTCAACGTGCTCAACTCCTCCCGCAAGAAGCCGCCGTTTGGCATCGGCCAGACCGGCAAGAGCTTCCGCAACGAGATCACGCCCGGCAACTTCATCTTCCGTACCCGTGAGTTCGAGCAGATGGAGATGGAGTTCTTCGTCAAGCCGGGTTCTGATGAGGAGTGGCACGAATACTGGCTCAAGGCCCGCTGGGATTGGTACACAGAACTCGGCATGAACCCCGACAACATGCGCTTCTTCGAGCACCCCAAGGAGAAACTCAGTCACTACTCTAAGCGCACGGTCGACATCGAATACCGCTTCCGCTTCGCTGGGTCTGAGTGGGCCGAACTTGAAGGCATTGCCAACCGCACTGACTTCGACCTGACTTCGCATGGCGAGAATAGCGGCGTTGATCTGTCCTACTTCGATCAGGACGCCAATGAGCGTTGGGTGCCCTACGTCATTGAGCCCGCTGCGGGGCTGACTCGCTGCGTGTTGGCGTTCTTGCTGGATGCCTACGACGAGGACGAGGCACCCAACTCCAAAGGTGGCGTCGACGTCCGCACGGTGTTGCGTCTTGATCCACGTCTGTCGCCGGTCAAAGTCGCTGTCCTGCCGCTGTCGCGTCATGCCGATCTCTCGCCGAAAGCGCGCGATCTGGCTGCGCAGTTGCGCAAGCGCTGGAATGTCGACTTCGATGATGCGGGTGCAATCGGACGGCGTTACCGTCGTCAGGATGAGATCGGCACACCATTTTGTGTGACTGTCGACTTTGACACTCTCGAGGACCAGGCGGTCACTGTGCGTGACCGTGACGCCATGTCGCAGGAGCGCATTGGCCTTGATGCAGTGCAAGGTTGGCTGTCCTCTCGCTTGCCAGCGTTTTAATGTCAGCGCTCTACGGAGAGCTAGCGCAGTACTGGCCGATCATCTCCCCGGTCAACGCATACGAAGACGAAGGTCGATTCATTGCTGGAATTCTCAAGGCCGGGAAGGCCCACGAGATTCTGGAGTTTGGGTGCGGCGGCGGTCATCTGTCGTATCACCTACGTGATGACTTCACCATGACGCTGACGGACATCTCGCCGGAGATGGTCGACATGTCACGACGACGCAACCCGATGTGCGACAACAAGGTCGCGGATATGTTCAAGGCCAATCTGGGCCGGGATTTTGATGCGGTCTTGATCCATGATGCGGCCGACTACATCCTCGACACCGATCAAATGGACGCGGCGTTCCGTACGGCACGCAAGCACCTGCGGCCCGGCGGCATGTTGCTCGTCGTGCCCGACCACCTCGCTGATTACTGGCAGCCCTCCGTCATGACCGGCGGCTCAGGTGACGTTCACTACGAAGCGCGTTACTGCGAGCGCGAAGGTGGCATTCGTATCGACTTCACCGTGACCGTGGGAGACCGCGTCATTGAGGAGTCACACGACATCGGTCTGTTCCCTCAGTATGTCTGGGTTGATCGTTTGCGTGCAGCGGGCTTTGCCGAGGTCGATGAACTCGACGCCAGTGAAACCGGCTGGGGCGAGCGCGTCGCCTTCGTTGCGCATGCCCCAGCCTGAATCCGTTATCCCTCGCTAGAGGACGTCGCCGGGAACGCCACCAGATCGATGAGTGCGTTGCCAGCAGTGCCGTTGTAACCCGAGAGGGAACTGGCGATCTCGCACGCCACGGAGATGTCGCCAGGTGAAGTGAGGGTCACCACGCGAGTCATTGCGACGGTGGGGTTGTAGTTGGTGGCGGCGTTAGGCGACGAACCGTATCCCTGCATAGCCACCTGAGTGCCCAGGGCATTAAGTGTGCACCAGACGGATGAAGGGTAATACTTTTTGCTCTGGTCCATGACAACGGTCGTCTGTACCGAGCCCCCGACAACCACGGTGTAGGTCCCCACGGGCAGCGAGGTCACGGCGGCGATGCGGGTCATGGCAAAGTTGTTTAGCCTGACACTCGAGTTGCTGTCTCGAGTGACCTTAGACTTTGACGCGCCTCGTCCGACGACGAACGCCTCGCGCGAATGGTGCACATGTCCTGCTCTCACACTCGTGCGATCAAGGTGTTCGAGGGCGATGGTTCCGGCCTTGAGGTCTTTGCCGGTGATCGTGTGATTCTGGATGTCTGCGCCAGTGATCATTCGGGTGGCGACCGCAGATGATGCCGAAGTCACAGCGATAAGGACCGCAGCACCAGCGGCGATGAGGATGACGGACCGTCGAGACTTGACCATGGGAAACTCCTTCACGTAGGCGAGGAGGACAGGTTATCCCTTGGGTGGCTCGTAACCCTCAGCTCTGATGCGCGCCGCATTGCGGGGGAGCAAGAAGCTCGCAAGCAACCCGAGCGAGACGAAGATCGCCGCGACGAGGGAGACGGTCTTCGTGGCTGACGAGAAGCCTTGCGAAGCTGCTTCAACGATCACCGGGTCGCCGAGACCAGGGATTGCCTGACCAGCACTTGATGCCACCACTTGGGTGATCTGCTCGGCTTGAGCAGACGGGACGCCGGCATCTTGCAGGTCATTGTTGACGAAGTGCCCCAATCCGAGCAGCAGCGTCGTGCCAAGGATTGCGGTGCCAATGGCGGCGCCAACCTGACGTGAAGTCGATTGCATTGCGGAAGCTTGACCAGATTGAGCCACGGGAGTTTCGGAGAGAATGACACCGGTGAGTTGGGCGGTTGCGAACCCCACACCAAGGCCATAGAGGAACAGCCACGGCACCAGACCCCAACCGCCGACAGTCGTGGAGATAGCAAAGCCCAAGCCGATGATGCCTAGCGCCTCCAACGCCATGCCGATCTGAAGAACACGCACCGGACCAATGCGCTGTGCCATTGCCGCACCAGCGCCCGAAGCCACGAAGGAGCCAACGGCTAGAGCAAGCAGGATGACGCCAGTTTCTAGTGCTGTGTAGGCGCGCACAGACTGCAAGAAGAGCGGCAATGTGAACAGCAGACCAAACTCGCCGAGACTTACGACGAGTGCGACCACGTTGCCCGCAGCGAAGGAACGGATCTTGAACAGTCTTAGGTCGAAGATAACTGCCTTGCCCGACGCGACGCGTGAGCGCTCAACGAAGAGCAAAGCAACGAGACTCGCTATACCGACGATCAGCGAGACAAAAACGATCGATATTGTGCCTGCGCTCCAGGTGATGGGCCCGGCCGTGAATTCTTGAGTGGCGATGATCCAGCCGTAGCGTTGGCCCTCAATGAGCGCGAATACGACGCCAAGGAGTCCGAGAGTGGAGAACACGATGCCGAGGACGTCCGCGCCATTCGCAGAAGCCTTGTCTCTGGTCTCCGGTACGAAGACGAGCGCACCGATCAAGACCACGACGCCGATCGGTACGTTGATCAAGAACGCCCAGTGCCACGAGAAGTCTGTCGTCAGCCAGCCGCCAACAAGTGGGCCCATTGCCGCCATGCCGCCGATCGTCGCGCCCCACACTGCGAAGGCCGCGGCACGTGACTTGCCCACGAAAACGGAATTAAGGATCGACAGCGAAGACGGCAGGATCATCGCGGCGCCTACGCCCTGCAACGCGCGAGCTCCAATAATGCTCACTGGGCTATCGGACATCGCAACCAGCACGCTCGAGACGACAAAGACCACCAGACCGATCACGAAGATCAGGCGCCTACCGAATCTGTCAGCAAGACGCCCGGCAACAATGAGCAGTGACGCGAAGGTGAGCGAGTATGCCGCGGTGACCCATTCGGCATCAGTCGTGGTGAGGCCGACTTCCTTGATGAGTGTGGGTAGGACAACATTGACCACAGTCGCATCGAGAATGATCATCGCGACGCCGACCGCGACGGGTACCAGGGCAAACCAACGACGCTTTCCGGTCAAAATCGTGCCCGCTGCGGTCGACATGTGTACCTCCTGCATCTGCCCCAACGGTCGTTGAGGGAGAATCCTCTGGTGACGCTACTCCGTGCCGGGGCCTTGACGGTGGATCCGCCCGTCGTGCTGGCCCCTATGGCGGGGATCACTAACCGGGCGTTTCGGCGACTTTGCCGTGAAGCAGGGGCAGGTCTCTACGTTTCGGAGATGGTGACTTCGCGGGCGTTGATTGAGCGCAATGCCGAGACACTCGACATGGTCACCTTTGGCCCAGATGAATCACCTCGCTCCGTGCAGCTTTATGGAGTGGACCCATACGTGATGGGCGAGGCGGTGCGGCTGCTCCTTGACGAGGATCGGTGCGATCACATTGACATGAACTTCGGCTGCCCGGTGCCCAAGGTGACCCGGCGAGGCGGCGGCAGTGCATTGCCGTGGAAGCGCGATCTCTTTCGGGCGATCGTGGCCTCGGTTGTTAAGGCCGCTGATGGTCGGGTGCCCGTCACGGTGAAGATGCGCGTGGGAGTTGACGCCGATCACATCACCTACCTCGACGCGGGGCAAGCGGCCGCCGAAGAGGGTGTTGCGTGGGTCGCGTTGCACGCGCGCACGGCTTCGCAGATGTACTCAGGTCGCGCCGACTGGGACACGATTGCACGGTTGGTCGACCATCTCGCACCACTCGGCACGCCCGTGCTCGGCAATGGCGACATCTGGACCGCAGCAGATGCGTTGCGCATGGTGGAGACAACCGGGTGCGCCGGTGTGGTCGTCGGGCGTGGCTGTCTGGGACGCCCGTGGCTCTTCGGACAACTTGCCCAAGCCTTCGCGGGCGAACCCGTCGCACCTGACCCCGATTTGCGGCATGTCCTGGCCACACTGAAGCGCCATGCGGAGTTGTTGTCGATCGACTACGGCGAAGGTAAGGGCTGCCGCGATATGCGCAAGCACATGGCGTGGTACCTCAAGGGCTTTAGCGTGCGACAGCAGATCCGCCACGCTCTCAGCATGGTGTTCACCCTCGCCGAACTCGATGACCTACTCAGTCAGATCGATATCGATCAGGAAGCCAACTCAGAAGTTCTTGCCGGACCGCGTGGACGCACGGGTGGCGAACGACCACCCACCCTGCCCGACGGGTGGTTGGATAGTCCGTACGTGGATGAAATGGCAACTGCCGAACTTCGTCACGCCGAGTTGTCCGTGTCGGGGGGTTAAGTGGACGGCTACACCGAGGCAGACGTAGAGCGCTACGTCCAAGAACCCATCAAGCGGTTCCAGCGCACGGAGTTCGCTCGCGATCGCGCTCGTGTGTTGCATTCGGTGGGCTTGCGTCGACTCGCTGCGAAGACCCAGGTGCGATCGGCGGGTGAAGCCGACTTCCCGCGTACGCGCCTCACGCACACCCTCGAGGTCGCGCAGATCGCTCGCGAGATCGGCGCCTCACTGGGTTGCGATCCCGATCTTGTCGATGTTGCGGGTCTCGCGCACGATCTTGGTCATCCACCGTTCGGCCACAATGGTGAAGACGCACTAAATGTTGTGGCAAGTGACATCGGTGGCTTCGAGGGCAATGCGCAGTCCTTGCGCGTGCTCACTCGGCTCGAAGCGAAGATCTTCGACGCTCAAGGCCGAAGCGCCGGACTCAATCTCACGCGCGCGGCGCTCGACAGCGTGTGCAAGTACCCATGGCCCCGTCGTAAAGGCACCCGCAAGTTCAACGTCTATTCCGACGACATGGACGTGTTTCACTGGGCCCGCGAAGGCGCACCGGGGGAGCGTCGGTGCCTAGAGACCCAGGTCATGGACTGGGCAGATGACGTGGCCTACTCAGTGCACGACCTCGAAGACTCGATTCACGCCGGCTTGCTTGACCTGCGTGTCTTCGACTCGCAAGAGGAGCGTGATGTCGTCATCCAACTCGCGTCACGCAGTTATGCGACTCACATCTCAGCTGGTGACCTTGAGGCCGCGTGGGGGCGTCTCATCGAGTTGCCGTGTTGGTTGAGGACCTATGACGCGACTTTGCCGCACCTTGCGGCGCTGAAGGACCTTAGTTCGCAACTGATCGGCCGGTTCTGTTCGGCCGCCGAGGTCGCAACCCGGGTGGAGTTCGGAGATCGTGACCTTACGCGCTACTCCGCCGATCTGCGCATCCCGTCGGAGGCAGAGGCGGAGGTCGCGATCCTCAAGGCCGTCGCGATGCAGTACGTCATGCGCCGGCCGGGGGCCGATGAGATGTATGCCCGCCAGCAGGAGCTGCTCCAGGAGCTCGTGGCCGCCCTCGTGCTCCGCGGGGGGCGAGACCTCGAGCCAGCACTAGCCCCGGACTATGCGGCAGCCACCGACGATGCTGGGCGGCTCCGAGTCATCATTGACCAAGTCGCCAGCCTCACCGACGTGAGCGCCGTCCACTGGCACGAGCGGCTCTGCCCCTGAGGGCTGGCCGAGCGCCTACGATGCAGGCATGGCCGGACGCATTCGAGACGAGGACGTCACCCTTGTACGCGAGCAGGCCCGCATCGATGAGGTCGTGCGTGAATACGTCACCCTGAAGAACGCCGGCGGAGGAAGCCTTAAGGGGCTATGCCCATTCCACGATGAGCGATCTCCCTCCTTCCATGTCACTCCCAGCCGTGGCATGTATTACTGCTTCGGCTGCCAGGAGGGCGGCGACGTCATCTCCTTCGTGCAAAAGCTCGACCATCTGACCTTCGCGGAGTCAGTCGAAAAACTCGCAGCACGCGCTGGCATCGAGTTGCGCTATGTCGAGGGCGGCACTGCAGTCAACCGTCAGCAGGGGCAGCGCACTCGTCTGGTGGAAGCCAACAAGATTGCGGCGGCCTACTTCGTGGGGCAGTTAGCCGGACCTGAGGCGCAGACCGGCCGTACGTTTCTAGCCGAGCGAGGCTTCGGCGCGGAGACGATTACACACTTCGGTGTGGGCTATGCGCCAAAGTCCTGGGATGCGCTCACCACGCATTTGCGAAAGTCGGGGTTCACCGACGCCGAGATCATGGCTGCTGGTTTGGTGTCACAAGGCAGTCGGGGCGTCTATGACCGTTTCCGAGGGCGACTGGTGTGGCCCATTGCCGATCTCGGGGGAGATGTCGTCGGTTTCGGTGCGCGCAAACTCTATGACGATGACGAGGGGCCGAAGTACCTCAACACGCCTGAGACGCCGCTCTACAAGAAGAGCAGTGTGCTCTACGGCATCAATCTTGCGCGCCGAGAGATCTCCAAGGAACAACGCGTTGTCGTAGTCGAGGGCTACACCGATGTCATGGCGTGTCACGTGGCCGGAGTGACTACCGCTGTCGCCACCTGTGGCACGGCATTCGGCACCGAACACATCAAGTTGCTTCGCCGACTCTTGATGGACGATGACCGCATGCGTGGTGAAGTCATTTTCACCTTCGACGGTGATGCGGCCGGTCAGCGCGCAGCCTTGAAGGCCTTCGAAGACGATCAGCGTTTCGTTGCAGGAACCTTCGTAGCGGTCGAGCCCAATGGTCTCGATCCGTGTGAGTTGCGCCAGCAGCACGGTGATCCTGCGGTGGTGGCACTCATCGAATCCCGGACCCCGCTTTTTGAGTTTGCGATTCGCTCGACACTTGCGACGTACGACCTCAATTCCGCAGAGGGCCGAGTGGCTGCGTTGCGCGATGCGGCGCCCGTCGTGGGCAAGATTCGCGATCCAGCGTTGCGACCCGAATACGGCCGTCGGCTTGCGGGATGGCTGGGCATGGATGTCGAAACGGTCACCAAGGCGATCTCTACTGCGGCCAGATCCCAGGCCCCCGTGGCGCCGCCGGAGCGCAATGAGCGCCCACGCCCCAGCGGCCCAGAGGCCACCGTCGAGCGCGAGGCGCTCAAGTGCGCGCTGCAGCAACCCGAGGCAGTGTCTGCGTGGTACGCCTCAGTCGAGGATCAGTCCTATCTCGACCCGGACTATCGAGCGATCCATGTGGCTATTGCCGCTGCGGGCGGTCCGCGCTTGGAGTTGCTCGATCTCGCGTGGATTGACGCGGTGTTGGCTGAGTGCGTGGATGATTCTGTGCGTTCGCACGTGCGAGCCCTCGCCGTGG
This sequence comes from Actinomycetota bacterium, assembly GCA_009699315.1. Taxonomy (GTDB): domain Bacteria; phylum Actinomycetota; class Actinomycetes; order S36-B12; family S36-B12; genus CAINMH01. The sequence goes on along the minus strand of WLOK01000002.1, from coordinate 46,515 downwards.
AGCCACTGCCCTCCAACGCGGGAGCCGATGCTCGTTATGCCACGTCGATGGTGGCTCGGCTACTCGAGATGTCGGCAACGCGCATGATCACCGAACTGCGTGGCCGCATGCAGCGAGCCGACGCAGAAACCGATCCAGAGATTCACGCGGCAATTTTCGCCGAACTCATGGCCGTCGAGGCCTATCGACGAGATCTACGCGAACAGGTCCACGGAGTCTGAGGGTCAATCTCGAATGCGGCTAGAGATTTGCACCCGCTCAGAGCCGACACCGCGCCCAGCTTCGGTTATGGCTGCTACGCGGCAGGAATATGGTTGCGCGGCCAGAACTCTGATTGATGCGCTCAGGTTAACCGTTGTAACGCTGGTGCGGAGAGTGTCGCCGTTGCTGTCACGGCAGGACATCACGTACGCAGTCAGGGGACTGTGTGCAGGGGCCTTCACAGCCCGCCACGTTAACGCGATTGCGCTTTGATCCCGGAACTTCTGCACCACGATCGGTGCTGCCGCTCGCATCGGAACCGTCTCTGACACGATCCGTGAAGGATTGCCGAGGCCGTCAGCATTATGGGCACGTACTTGGAACTCATAGGTCACGCCTGTACGCAAGCCCCGCACCCGAAGGTGCAGTTGTGAGTAGGGAACGATCGCGAAAGCGGTCCAAGAAGCAGAACCCTTTGGGCGGTAGCTCACCCGGTAGCGATCGATATGTTTCCCGCCGTTACTCGTCGGCACGCCCCAACTAATCGCAATCGAATCCGCATTGCGATCTGTCACCATGAGTCGGACTGGACGACTTAGTTGAGAAGGCTCCGGTGGAAGCGGTTCCGCCAAGGTACGGCCGAATGAGGAGCCGGCTCCGGCCGTGTCTAACACCCGCACCGGCACGTTACTGTTGGTCGTGGAGTTGTCACCTAACTCGCCACGGCTGTTGTAGCCCCAGCAGGTGGTGTTGCCGTCTGCCAACAAAGCACACGAATGGTAGCCACCGGCGCTCACGCTGATTGTGGTCGATCCAGGTGTCAACCCGGTGATACCAAACACCTGCACGGGTACATGGCTGTCCGTATTCGATTCGTTACCCAACTGGCCATACCTGTTGTCGCCCCAGCAGATGGCGCTGCCGTCCGCCATGACTGCGCAAGAATGACCGTCACCGGCGCTCACGCTGACTGCGGTCGTTCCAGGGGTCAATCCGTCAATGCTCAACACCGAGACCTGCATTGGCACAAGACTGTCCGTCGTTGAGTCGTCGCCCAACTGGCCGTACCTGTTGTCGCCCCAGCATTTTGCGGTGCCGTCCGCCATCACCGCACACGTATGAGTACCACCTGCACTTACGCTGACTGCAGTTGTGCCAGGAGTCGACCCGTTGATTCCTCGAACGGGTACGGGAACGAGCTTCTCCGTGGTTGAGTTGTCACCCAGCTGGCCGTAATCGTTCTTGCCCCAACACGCCGCAGTTCCATCTGCCATCACTACACACGAATAATGCACACCGACGCTCAAGGTCACCGCTGTTGCTTCGGGCGTTAATCCGGATATCCCTGACACCGGCACCGGCACAAAACTAAACCACACCATGAAGTTGTTACCCAACTGACCCAAGTAGTTGTCTCCCCAACATGTGACGGTGCCGTTTGCCATCAGCGCACACGAATGCTGGCCACCCGCGCCCACGGAGGTTGCGGTCGTGGCGGGTGCTAACCCGGTGATGTCTGACACCGGCACGGGTACGAGGCTGTCCTCAAAAGAGCCATTTCCCAACTGGCCGTTGTTGTTCTTCCCCCAGCAGGTGATGGATCCGTCGGCCATCAATGAACAAGAATGCCGGGCTTTGGTGCCCACGCTGACTGCTCTCGTTGCCGGTGTCAACCCGGTGATGCCTGACACCTGTACCGGCACGAAGCTCTCCGTGGTCGAGTCATTGCCCAATTGGCCATCGTCGTTGCTACCCCAACAGATGACGGTGCCGTCCACGGTAACCGAACACGAATCGGATTCACTCGTTGCAATCGAGCGCACTTTGCCGCTCCATGGGCCGGTGCCGGCAGAGTTTATCGCAGCGACTCTGAACTGATAGGAAGAATCCGAATCAAGACCATCCACGGTGACCGTTGTTACTGTCGGATCTGCGGGTGTGAAAGTAGACCACAGAGGTTCATTTACCTGGCGGTACTCAAGGGTGTAGGCCGAGATTGCTGCGCCACCATCATTAGCCGGCGCTGTCCACGACACATCAAGGGAGCTCGATGTGGCGTTCGAGGTCGCCACAAGAAGTGGCTCGCTTGGGAGCGAGGGCTCAAGAGTCCGACCGAAAGCGGAAACGTGGCGAAGCGACTTCGCCAACGTGGACCCGTCGATAACCGACACCGGCTCGGGCACAGGGCTGCTTGGCGTCGCGTTGCTGCCCAACTGACCGTAGGCGTTGTTACCCCAGCACCTGGCTGTGCTGTCCGTCATCGCTGCACACGAATGAGAGCCACCGGTGACCACGCTGAATGCAGTCGATCCGGGAGTCAGCCCGGTCATACCCAAAACCGACACCGGCACGGGGCGTTGATCGACCGTGTTGTCACCCAACTGGCCGTAGCTGTTAAAGCCCCAGCACTTCGCGGTGCCATCTGCCATCAGAGCACACGAGTGGTTCTCACCAGTGCTCACGCTGACTGCGGTCGTGGCGGGAGTCAACCCGGTGATCTCCAACACCGAGACCGGGGCGTGACTATCCGTGCCCGAATTGTTGCCTAACTGGCCGAAATAGTTATAGCCCCAGCATTTCGCGGTGCCATCCGCCATCAGAGCACACGTGTGATCACTACCGGCGCTGACACTGACCGCAGACGTGGCGGCTGTCAACCCGTCGATACTCAACACCGACACCAACACCGGCACGGAACGTTCATTGGTCGTGTTGTCACCCAACTGGCCGGTGGCGTTGTTGCCCCAGCACTTCGCAGTGCCGTCTACCATTACCGCACACGAGTGGTAGAAACCGGCGCTCACGCTGACTGCGGTGGTCGCAGGAGTCAATCCGTCAATAGTTAACATTGACACCTGCACCGGCACGGAATTCCATTGGCCTGTGGCACCACCCAATTGGCCATAGCCGTTGTTGCCCCAACATTTCGCAGTACCATCGGCCATCAAGGCACATGAATGCCCGGCACCCAAGCTGACACTGACTGCAGTCGTAGCGGGTGTCAAGCCGTCGATACTCAACACAGACACCAGCACTGGGGTGGGACTGTCCGCGCCCGAATTGTTGCCTAACTGGCCGTAATAGTTGTAGCCCCAGCATGTGACGGTGCCATCAGCCATCAGGGCACACGAATGATTGCCCCCTGCGCTCACGCTGACCGCGCTAGTGGCGGGTGTCGACCCGTCGATGACCCACACCAACACCGGCGCGGAACTTTCATCGGTTGTGTTGTCACCCAATTGGCCGTAGATGTTGATGCCCCAGCATTTCACGGTGCTATTCGCCATGACCGCACACGAATGTGCGAAACCAGCAGCAATCGCGGACTCCTGCACACTCCAGGGTCCGGGCCCGGCAGAGTTCACCGCAGCGATTCTGAACTGATAAGTAGAATTTGAATCAAGACCGTCCACAGTGGCTGATGTTTCTGGCGGAACCACGGGCGTGAATGTCGCCCACGACTGTTCACCCACCTTGCGATATTCAATCGTGTAACTCTCGATGTATACGCCACCATCACTAGTAGGCACCGTCCACGCCACATCAAGAGAAGTTGGCGTGGCGTTCGATGTCACCACGTGCAGCGGCACACTAGGGCGCGAAGGTTGAAGGGTGCGACCGAAAGACGAAACCCGGCGAAGAGAGGTTGCTGGCGTGGACCCGTCGAGAACCCACACTGACTCAGGCACAGGGCTGTTCGTGTTTGAGTTGTTGCCCAACTGGCCGTGCGTGTTGTTGCCCCAGCATGCGGCGGTGACATCTGCCATGACGGCGCACGATTGATTTACACGAACAATCACATTGTCGGCCGTTGTGGCCGGTGTTAATCCATCGATGCCAGAGACCGGAACAGGCACGGAGCTGTTCACGCCCGTGTTGCTGCCCAACTGGCCGTGGCTCTCCCTGCCCCAGCATGCAGCAGTGCCGGTCGCCATCACCGCGCACGAATGGAACATGCCGGTGCTCACGCTCACCGCGGTTGCCTCAGGCGTCAACCCGCTGATAGCCGACACCGGTACGGGCACAGGGCTGGATATTTCTGTGGCGTTGCCTAGCTGGCCGTAGCTGTTGTCTCCCCAACATGTGGCGGTGCCATCTGCCAAGACCGCACACGATTGGTAGTCACCGGCACTCACGCTGACCGCGGCCGATCCGGCGTCCGCTCCGTCGATACCCGATACCTGGACTGGCACGGGGCTGTCTGCGGTCAAATTGTTGCCCAATTGGCCGTTGCTGTTGGAGCCCCAGCATTTGACGGCGCCATCTACCATCACAGCGCACGCTTGATTTTTACCGGCACTCACGCTGATCGCAGAGGTCGCCGTAGTCAATCCGTCAATGCTCAACACCGAGACCTGTACTGGAATATTGCTATCTCCGGCTGTGTTGTCGCCCAATTGGCCGTAGGCGTTGTAGCCCCAGCATTTCGCGGTGCCATCCGCCATCACTGCACACGAGAAGAATTCACCGGCAGTCACACTGAGAGCGGTCGACGCAGGAGTAAACCCAGTGATGCCCGTCACCGCTACGGGAATCTCGCGGCTCGTGTTAGACGTGTCACCCAATTGGCCGTAACCGTTGTAGCCCCAGCAGGTAGCGGAGCCGTCTGCCATCACTGCACACGAATGATCGCCGCCCGTACTCACGCTGACCGCGGTGGTTGCAGGAGTCAATCCGTCAATACTCAACACCGAGACCTGTACCGGCACGAGGCTGCTGATAATCGTGTCGTCGCCCAATTGGCCGAAGTTGTTGTCTCCCCAACATGTGACGGTGCCGTCTGCCAACACCGCGCAAGCATGGTAGTCACCCACCGCAATCGCGGAGTCCTGCACGCTCCAGGGGCCCTGCCCTGCAGAGTTTACCGCAGCGATTCTGAACTGATAGGTAGAATTCGAATCCAGGCCGTTGACGGCACTCGAGGTCAACATCGGTATTGCGGGCGCGAAAGAAGTCCAGGACAGTTCACCCACTTTGCGATACTCGATGTCGTAAGCCATGATCTCTGCGCCACCATCTGACGCCGGCGCCGTCCACGCAACATCAAACGACGTGAAATCCGGATTCGACACCACCACCCACCTCGGAACACCCGGGGCAACGACGCCACCCGCATGAGCCGGCAGCACCGCCCCCGAGACCCCTGCAGCCACAATCGCTATGCCTAAAACCGCCCGAACGAAAACCTGAACACCGCGCACGGTGTCTCCTCAATTCGGACAGTCCTCGTGACCGCGATCTGTCCACACTAGGTAGCAAAAGCGTTCGTAGAGCCTTCGAAGGACAAACTTTGACCGAGATCGGACAAACTTTGACCGATAGCGGCCCGCCGAATCTTGCTCTCCTTTTACCTGGAACCAACCCTCTCTGGTGGGTCACCTTGCCCGCGGCAGTGTCTGATGGAACTACACGCCAGACCAAGGGAGACATCATGAAGCGGACAACTCGAGCAACCTTCGCAGCACTCTCAGCGGTAGGCGCGATCGTGGGTGCGGGTGCAGCGTTGTCGGGCACAGCCTGGGTGAATGCGGGGGCTCAAGGTGATCCGCAAACGAGTGTTCAGGCCACACAGACGGCATCGACCACCCTTATCGCACTTCAGACCGAGGCAGCGCGTCTGCGAGGTCTACTGAACAATGCAGCTGCTTCTGGCCCGGTGCCACAGGTGACCTCAACGACGACTTCTACTCCGGATCCCGCCCCTGTGATCGTGACTCCGCAGCCTCAACCCGCGCCACAACCCACGCACGCAAGTACGGGCGCATCTGGTGCCACCGGTGGAGCGAACTCAGAGCAGGAAACAGAGTCTGAGGGTCGGGACGACTAACGAAACACGTGGCTCCCGCACCTGGACTCGAACCAGGAACCCTACGATTAACAGTCGTATGCTCTGCCAATTGAGCTATGCGGGATCAGCCCCAGAAGAATACCAACGACCGATCGTCAGGGGATGACCCCCCGGCTGGGCCCCGAACCTGTTAGTTAGCCGTGAAATGCGGCTTGTAGCGCGGCAGTGGCCTCTCGTACGCACCCTGCGTCGGACTTTGGCCTCGTGGCGGCCGCAGACCCGCCAGAGAATCCCACTAGTGCGGGAAATCCGAGCACGTCGGTGAGCGAATAGAACTCAGTCCATCGCAGTGCCGCCGGGCTACCCGCCGGTGCTCCCGGTGCGCCACCGCCCACGATGCCGTAGACGCGATAGTCGCCCCACCACTGTCGGTCGTAGCGCAGCACGACCTTCTCGAGATCGCCCGTGCGAAGACTTGTCAGGGCGCGGCGTACGGCTGGTGTCAGATCAGCGATGAGCGGGTACTGAGCGCGCAGTAGCGCCAACGGCACAGCGATAACTACTGCATCGGCTCGCAAGATGCGCCCGTCATTAGTCCGCATCTCGACCTGCTGGCCGGCGATTGAGACGTCGCGAATAGGAGTGCTGCGCTGAACAGTCACATCTGTCAGGAGCCCGCTCACGATGGAGCTGTAACCACCACCGACCATTACATCGCCGCCTTGGTAGGTGCCGCCCTCGGAGTATGCGCGAACGCCCAGTGCCGCTGGGTCGATGCCGTACTCCTGGGTGATCTCGGTTGCCTCAGCCCATACGCCGATGCGATCACGCTTCCAGCCCTGATTGGCTAACCAGCCGCCCACACTCTGCGATTGAGGTGGCCACGCGTCATCGATCGATTCAGTCAGTCGCACCAACTGTGTTGATCGTCGATCTGCTGCCTCAGATTCGCGACCGGTCATCGTGTCGCGCGCGATTGAGTTTTCGTAATCGGTTCGAATGAGTGGGAGATTTTGCTTCTTTGCTAAGGGGACTATGGGGTTATCGCGTGTGCCGTGAATCCATGCTGCGCCAAGCTCGACTGGAGCACCCCACGAGTTTTCGCTACGAATTCTTCCACCGACTCGATTTTGAGCTTCGATGACCTTGACTCGCACACCAGCCTGCGCCAACTTCTGCGCCGCTGCTGCTCCGGCCATGCCTGCACCGATCACGATTGCGGTGCGTGGCTGGGCATGATTGAGGATCCGTTGTGCTGCATGTTGACCCGAGAGGTACGCCCCCGTTGTTGTCGATGGGTGGTACGGGCTGGCGTACTCACCTGCGAGCACGATTCGGTGGCCAAGAACCGCGTCAGCAAGAATCCGGCGCACGTTGGGGGACGTGCCGGCAGGCAATGCTGAGTACGCGCCTCGAGCCCACGGATCGGTGTCCCAGCGAGATACGAGCGAGGCGGTAGGCAGGGGATTGCTTGACCTAGCCGGCAACGAGATTGCTGAACTCTCAGGTGTGGCAACGCCAAGGGCAGCCACGCCCACGAGGCCAAGGAAGTGCCGTCGATCCATGGCCCAACGATGTCATGCTGGCGTTGATCATGGGGGAATGACGAGCGTCTAGACTCTCGGGGTCGGGGCGGTAGCTCAGTTGGTTAGAGCAGCGGACTCATAATCCGTCAGGTCGTGGGTTCGAGCCCCACTCGCCCCACTGGAGTTCACTCTGCCGGTAGATTGAGTTGCGAAAACGCAACTCAACTCTTTAGTGTGTCCACATGGGGGTTGTGCGCAGATTCTGCAGTTCGAGCTGGGCGCCAACTTTGGGACTGGTCGCGATCGGGCTTGTTTACCTTATTGTTCAGATACCCGTCATTCGCGCCGTTCCACTTCGATGGGATGAGGTCCTCTATTTGGGCCAAACATCATCAGCCATGCCCGCACCGTATTTCTCTGCTCCGCGCGCTTTCGGGGAGGCGTGGCTTGTCTCCCCAGTGTCAGTTTGGACGTCCAGCCCCACAATCATCCGGGCTTATGTTGCGTTCACATCGTCGATCGGGTTCGTGGTTGCTTTTCTGCCGTGGATTCGAGTGCGTGGACTCGGACGATGGAACGCGCCCCTGGCCGCCAGCATTCTGCTTCTCTCGTGGATCTGGGTGATCTCGGGATCTCTTATTTTCCCCAACCTTTGGGTTGCCTTTGGGGCAGTGAGCGCTATCGGGTGGGCGGTATTGGCTGTCCAAAACAAGTCAAAACTCGCAATTGCTGCCACGGCATGTTCCCTGGCAGTAGTTGCCCTCTTTCGTCCAGTTGACAGTCTCGTCGTTTTTGTCGGAGTCACCCTATGTTTGTTGATAATGATCCATCTGGGATCTTGGAAATGGCGAGGGTTGGCTTTCGCATCTCTCGTATTTGGCCTCATCGTCGGCTGGGTGCCATGGGTGATCGATGCATTCCAGCGATTCGGTGGACCTCAGTCGCGACTGCTCGAAGCCAGTGAGTTTCAAGGCGGACGCGGCAAGAGCCTCGACTTCCTTGCACAGTGGCGAGCATTGGATGGTCCGATGCTGTGCAAGCCGTGCCTCGCTATCAAAGCGGGGTTCCCTATCGCTGGTACAACTCTCCTAGTTCTTGCCCTCAGTCTCGTAGTTCTAGCGGTCATTGTCTCAATTCGGGGAAGAGTGCTCCCCGTTCTGGCGTCACCGGTGGTAGTGGGAATCGCCTTCTTGGCCTTCTACGGATTGACTATGCAATACGGTGCCCCGAGGTTTCTACTCCCCATGTGGGGATGCTTCGCGATCGCGGTTGCGTATTCAGTCACTTGGCTCTGGGGAGTCGTTAGCGGCAGAGCATTATTGCTGATTCGCATACCAGTTGCCTGTGTCGCTATTGCCGTTCTCATTATGCAGGTGGGGGTACTTGCGCACACGGTTGCTACGGAGAGGTCGCGTGGTGCTTTTGCACCCATTCTCGCAAATCAAGCTCGGTCCATTATCACAGAACCTTGCGGGGTTGCCGGCTACTACGCATTGCCGATCGCGTTTGGACTGCACTGTCATTTGTTGGCCTCGAAGGGGGATCGAATCGCTGATGGTGATTGGGGGCAGATCGCCGCCGATTTGACAATCGTCATCGTCTGTTTCCCGGGGCAGAAGAAATGCGCATTTCCCCTGAATCTTCCCCATAAGTCGAAGCGATTCCAATACACCGGAGGTGTTAATTCCGATTTCGTGGTCGTCGAGTTCAGATATGCCCATTCAATTCGCGCGGGTGTTCTCGCACAGGAGGGGACCGCAAGTTGAATCAACGACGCGTTGAGAGGTGTCTTCGGCCTATGTTGGTCTGCAGAAGGGCATTTGCGGTGCGGCTGGCGGGCCGTGCGGCATTGATGGCGTGTATCCCAGTTCTCGCACTTACCGCAACCGCGGCTGGACTGCCTGTAGATTCTGTTGTTCCGATGACGCTCGCGCAGGCAGCGAAGGACATCGAACAGACTCGCGGTTGTCGGTTGACTGTATCGATACGGCCCCTGGACAACTGCCTTTTCGGTGATGTATCCGGGAATCACTCTATGGTGCTGATTGGCGACTCAAACGCATCTCATTGGCTTCCCGCCCTTGATCGTGCGGCGAAGAGGCATGGGTGGCGTCTCTACTTTTTCGCAAATGCAGCCTGCCCTATCGCACAGGTTCCCGTCTACCAAATCAGATTTAAGCGTATCTATGTTGAGTGCGACATTTGGCGCGATTCGCTCGTAGAAAAACTGAGTGAAATTGGTCCTATCGATGTTCTGGTTATCGGTCGAACCTGGCAGTACCAAGATTTGATTCGCGATTCTCAGGGGCGGACGATGTCCCCAGTCAAGTTGGAGGCGGCTTGGCGCAGTGGCATGACCGGATTTCTTGCCCGATTGTCCGTCCCGCGCCCTCGTGTTGCCGTGATTAGGTCTCAACCCAATCCCGGTCTCGACTACACGGTGTGTCTCGGTAAGAATCTGGCGACACCGAGCATCTGCGATCAGGCTCGTGTTCAAGTTGCACATCCGGATGGGTTGCTTGCACGGGCTGAGTCGAGAATCCCAAATTTGACTCTCGTCGATCCGACTGATGCATTTTACTCGGCGCACTTGCTCACTAGTGTCGCTAAGAGGAACGATCAAGTTCCGGAACCAAACTCACATGACAGCGACCTTTTCGAGTGAAATTTCAGCCTTTATCTGGCGCAGACTTCTGGTGGATTTGCCTCCAATTTTATGAATCTGAGGCACAGCAGGAAAGGCAAAGTTTCGGTCGGATCATGCAGGCCGCAGATGTGAAGGTGGGGTCGTGAGCATCGGAGAACCGAGGGCCGCGGTTTCGAGTCCCTCAGTCTCTTCTGGGCGAGGATATCGACCTGACATCGATGGGCTTCGAGCGGTCGCAGTCAGCTCCGTCGTCATTTTCCACGCCTTCCCCGGTCTTTTGCCAGGGGGATTCGTCGGGGTAGACGTCTTCTTCGTCATCTCAGGATTTCTGATTACCGGACTGCTGTTCAACGAGGTTGCACGTAACGGCACTGTCTCAATCCAAGGTTTCTATGCACGTCGTATACGGCGAATACTTCCGTTATCTTCGCTGGTGCTGATTCTAATTCTCGTAGCGGCTTGGTTATGTTTCTCTCCTGTTGCGGTAGTCGACATATCCACCAACGTCGCCGCCGCCGCTCTATTTATCTCCAACATCGTGTTTTCGAGCCAGGCGACTGACTACATGGCTGCACAAGTTGAAACAAGTCCAGTACTGCACTACTGGTCGCTCTCGGTTGAAGAGCAGTTCTACGTGATCTGGCCTCTGCTCATTATCGCGGTGGCTCTTCTTGCCCGGCGTCGCGCGTGGGAACCGGAAGTGACCCGCCGGGCGTTGGCTCTCGCCCTGGGAGTTGTGGCAGGTGCGTCGTTACTCGCGTCGGTTCTCTTAACGCCAGTAGATGGTAACTGGGCGTTCTTCGGTCTGCCCACACGCGCATGGGAGCTTGCGCTCGGCGGTGTCTTGGCACTCACGGCGAGGAGTCTTCCCAAACTCACTCGACGTGCCGCCTCAATGGCGGCCGGTGTCGGGCTCGCCATGATCCTGTTGTCATTTTTCATGTTCTCACCGGAAACTTCCTTTCCAGGCTACGCGGCACTACTCCCCGTGCTGGGTGCCGTACTAATCATTTTTGCGGGTATAACTGGGGTTCGCTCCGGGCCGTCCCGAATACTTGCACTGCGACCATTTGTAGCCGTTGGCCTCATCTCCTACTCCTGGTACCTCTGGCATTGGCCAGTGCTTGTTTTTGCGCGCGCGCTCTTCCCGGGACGATCACCCAACTCCGCTGACTCGCCGGCTTTTGTGATCATCATCGCTTTGGCTCTGTCACTTGTACTGGCTTGGGCCAGTCATCGGTTCGTGGAGAACCCCGTTCGATCGAATCGCTGGTTGAGCGGTCTGCCGCGCAGATCGTTGTTGCTCGGGCTCGGGCTGATTGGCGCACCGGTTGTGGTGGCGACCCTGTTCTGGGCCATGGCGTTGGGCGATCAAGGCATTCCAACCGGATCACCTTTGACAATGACCCTTGAGCAAGCCGGTGCTGATATCGAGAAGGCGCGTGGGTGCCGTCTGACAGTGCCGCAAACCCGGCCACCTGCGGATTGCTTATTCGGGGATGCGAATGGCACTCAGACCCTAGTCCTTATCGGGGATTCGAATGTGGCCCAGTGGCTTCCTGCCTTTGACGTAGCTGCGAGGGAACACCACTGGCGTCTCTATCTCTTTGCTAAGGCGGCCTGTCCGGCGAGCGAGGTCATTGTCTACAACGAGAAGATGAAGCGCATCTACACCGAATGCGACGAGTGGCGCGATGCGGTCGTTGAAAAGGTCAGCGCTCTCGGCAGTATCGATATAATCGTCTTTGGCCGTACCTGGTCAGACCAAACTGCTGTTCGCGATTCCGCAGGCAATGCGCTGTCTCCTGATGCTTTTGAGTCAACATGGCAGCAGGGTGTTCAGGTCTTCATGGCACGGCTCCCCAAGCCGACCCTAAAATTCGCGATGATTCGCTCGCAGCCGGATCCTGGCCTGAATTACGCAACGTGTCTCGGGAAGCACCTTTCGGACCCCAATTCGTGTGACATGGCCCGCGAGGACGTCGCGCATCCAGATGAGATTCTCTATCGAGCTGAGCAACGCATCTCGGGTTTGGCATTTGTTGACCCAACGGATCTCTTCTGTGGTCCAAGTACATGCTCGTTGTATTCTTCAAAGGGAACCATAATGTACCGTAACTCAACTCACATCACGGCGACCTTTTCAGCTGAAGTGGCAGACAGTGTCTGGAATTCACTCCCAATCAAGCAGTAGGTCTAGACAACCAGTCCCACAATCGAATAGACCAGAGACACAATCGCAGCTACACCGATTACTGTCCGAGACAACATCGTCGCCTGATGCTGGGAGAGACGACGGCGCAAGAGAGAGCCGACCCCGGTGCCAAGCAATAAGCACGCGACACCAACTGCGTAGAACCACCATGGCCACGCAGGAAGCCCGAGAATCGGCAGGCTCACGATGTCGATGCCCACAAACACGATCTGCAGCGTGCGAAGGAAATCTCCATGCGGCCAGCCTTGACTGATGAGGTAAGAGGCCACAGGCGGTCCCCCTACACCGGCATAGGTGTTAATGGTGCCGCTCCACACGCCCGCGATCCCGCCAGCTACTGAGCCAGGGCTGGCTCGCCACAAAATCAGTACCGCGAGGGAGGCGAGAGACGACACGGCGACGATGATCGGCATGGCCTGCTCGGGAATCAGTCTCAGCAAGCCAAATCCGATGGCGACGCCGACCGCCAAGGAGGGGCCAAGCACTCGAAAGGACTCCCAATGGATTCGGCCCTTCTCGCGGCTAAGCAGCCATGCGTTTTGAAGCAACGCAAAGAGGTTAATGAGTCCAACGGATTGGGGGCCAGGACTGATCGCATTGATGACCGGCGCGCTCACCAGATTGAAACCTAGTCCGCTAGAGCCTTGGACGATAGCAGCGACGAAGATCGCTACCTCGACAAGTGCAAAGCCCATTGCGTCCATCAACGCAATCTAGGGGCGTTGCGCCCGTAGTTGACTACAAATGGGTTGCCTAGCGTTCAGATTCCGGAATCCGGCTCCTGGCGCTGTGTGCGCGCGTCATTGCGCAGCTCCACCAAGGTATCTACCCATCGGGCGTACGTTGCATCGAATTCTGGGTCGATTCCATCGGGCCACATGATGAAGTCGTGTGATGTTCCCTTGCCGACTGTGTCATCTAGGTGGGCGGGCCGTTTGATGCGTTGTGGTGCGTAGCCCATCTGCACGAAAGCCTGACGAGTTTCGCGTGCCTCTGGGTTAAGAGTGGCGCCTTTGCGAGTCGAGAGAGCTTTGTCAGCCTCTGACCGACTTCCGAGAAGTTCTATGACAACGATTGGCCGATGTTCGGTAAGAGTCCTTATGCCGCCACGGACTACAGCGGGCTCGTGACGCTCGACATCGACCTTGATCAGATCGGGGATAACGCCCAGCTCGCGCACCAGGGCATCGAGCGTTGTGGTGGGGACTTCGATATTGCCAGTGCCCGAGTTGCGCCGTGTACTGAGCGAGTGCGAGGCGTCGCTCTGGGCTGAGATTGTGAGGCTCGCAGTCCCAATTGCGTCACTGATCGCGCATCGATGCAAAGTGATGTCGAGCCCATTAGCTGCCGCGATGGCCTCAAGATTGTCGCAGGAGTCTGGGAAGGGCTCGAAAGCGTGAATGTTGAGGTGGGGAAATGACGTACCCAAGAGGGCTGAATACAGGCCAATATTCGCGCCAATGTCGAAGAAGGTGCCGCGTGGCTTGCGGCCGGCGAGTGCGTAAAGCGCCGCGGCAGTGAATCCGCCATAACCGAGAATCCCGCGACGAAGAATCGATGTGCGCACGTAGGAGGGATGCGGACCCTCGAGTGTCAGTCGGGCGGAAGGTGCACCAAGAGAGGTGGGTACATCAAAGACTGCATCCACTAATCCGACCTCCGTTCCGAGTAGCCCATTGTTCCATAGCGCTCAGATTCGGGCATGCGGCCACATGCGTCAGATTCCTGCATCTAACTCGATCATGGATCGCAGTACGGCGCTGACCTGCGCCACCTCGTGGGTGCGGTACAGAGTGGCGCCACCTAGTCGGGCCAAGACGGCGAAGAAGCCCTCGGCTGTCCGGAAGTTGTCTTCGAAGAGATCGAATGCGTGGGGGAGTGCGTGGCAGATGGGCAGCCCCAGAACTCGCAGCCGGAATGTATTGAGAATGACCTGTGTCTGATGGCGTATGCGCGTCATCGGGTCGACGAGATTGCCATAGAAGAAGCCCATGCCTGGGTCAATGACAATGCGATCGACGCCCTGAGCCTTGGCGACGGCGACTCGGTCGCGGAAGTGGTCAATGATGCCTGGCAGCGGATCAGCCTCGAGCTCGACATTCGTGATCTCGCGAACATTCGCACCACGGACGTAACACAGCACGACAGTCGCGTCGTATCGAGCGGCTAGATCAAGCATCGCTTCCTGATGTTCGGCTCCGGTCATGTTCAACACTCGCGCACCCGCCGCGAGACACGCCTCCGCGATTGCTGGCTCATAGGTCTCCGCGGAGACATGCATGCCATCAGCAACACACGCCTCAACAACTGGGAGCAATTTGCTCAATTGCTCATCGATCGAGACACGCACAGCCTTCGCGGTCGTTGATTCGGCGCCAATGTCGATGATGTGTGCCCCTTGCGCGTGAGCGACCCGCGCCTTCCGGATGGCGGAGGCAGTTGAAGTCGCGATGCTCTCCCGGTAGGTGGAGTCACGCGAAAGATTGACTGTGGCCATCACGGCAGGTCGCGACTCGCTATCGAAGACGTCATCACCAACCCGCATTGGCTCACATGTCACAGCGAGCGCGTCAGGAAATCGCGCTGCGAGATCGTGGAGGGTCTTCAGAGTGATCATGTGTTATCTCTTTTCACATAACGCAGGAAGTGGAATCCTTCATCGTCGGTAGTGTCTACCAAATCGAAACCGACCCCAGCGGCCGAAGGTCCAAGGGTCAAGTCCCATTCATCGACGAGACCAGCCTCGGCAAAGGCATTGAGCAAGTTGCGGCCCCCTTCGCAGATAAAGCGACGAAGCCCACGCGACGTCAGCTGAGCAAGCAACCACGCCGGGTCCACTGACTCGCCGGGGCAGATGAGGACCTCAGAATGCTCCCGCGCCGTATCAAGGTTGGCCGGGTCAGCCGCTTCAGATGTTGCCACGATGGGGAGAAAAGTTGATTCGGCGAAAACCGCCTCATCCCAAGGAAGATCCAAGGACACACTGACGATGACCAATTGCAACGCGGGTTGGAGCCCAGCAGCAGCGCGGCTCTCGACTAGCTCAACTCTGGGCACCATGGGTCGGTAACGCTCGGCGCGCATTGTGCTGGCCCCGATGATGACGGCATCGGCATGGCTGCGAACCGCGCTAAAGACTCTTCGGTCAGCCGGACCGCTTAGCGAGCCACTTCGACCATCCGGGCCCGCGATGGATCCCTCAAGGTCCATGAGCATGAGTGCCCTAAGCCACACACGATCAGGCCAGGGATAGTCCATCCCTAAATCGTAGTGGGCGATTAGGTCGGATCAGACAGCTGCGGGCACGCCACGTTCTGCACTACGCCATTTGGGCACCGGACATCGCGCAAGGTGGAACCTGTGAAGGAGTTGCTATAGAGCTTGGCATTAAGAAAATGCACCCCAGTCAAATTGGAGTTTAGGAAATAGCTGCCGATGAGCAAAGCGTCGCCCATGTAGGCATAGCTGAAGTTCGTATAAGATCCGTAGAATCCTCGGATAATGGCACGGTTCATGTTCGCGCTGCGGAATTGCGCGTTGGTTGCGGTAAACCCAGTGAGGTTGGCACCGATAAGTGTCGCGCGGGTGAAAATGGCACGATCCGCGTTGGAATTTCGTAAGTTTGCGTAATCGAGACGGGCGTCGGTGAAGTCAGCAAGGAGCAAGTACGTCGAAATGAGCGAGGCCTTCACGAGTGTGGCCGAATCTAGATTTGTGAGGATCAGCGTTGCGTTCTTTAAGCGTGCGTAGCTGAGATTTGCGCCATACAGGTCCGCTCTGGTCAAGTCTGCTCCGTAGCACGTAGAACCATAACTAGATGTGCAGGAGTAGTAGCTCTGACTAAAGTCAGCGCGTCGAAGGTTGGCCTTCACCAGATTTGCGTCTTGCAGATTGGCCCCATTGAATGCAGCGCCGCGAGCGTTCACGTATCGGAGGTTTGCCCCGGACAGGTCCGCGTCCACCAGTTTCGCGCCGGAGACATTGGCTCCGGACAGATTGGCTCCGGACAGGTCAATCCCGGACAAATCAAGTCCACTGAGGTTCGCGCCTCGCAGATCTGCGCCAGCGCATTCGGCCTCCGGCCCGGGCGTGCATTCCGTTACAGGAGCAATCGCCGCCTGAGAGATGGATACCCCCACGATCGAAGCGGGCACGAGAACGCCAACGATTGCGACTGAGGCAAGGATGCGCTTTGTCCGGGAGGTTGATGTCATATTGAACTGTCCCACAAACAGGAGACAACTACCTGCTTGGGGTGTTAATCAGTGCCTTGTTCCATGGCGGCCCGATCGAGGCTCTCTTCAGCATGGACATTTGACGGCTCGGCGCTCGATATCGCCTGCGCGCCGCCAGGGGAGAGTTCGCCGACCAGCCGCACGTGACCTGCAGTCAACATGCCCTGCTTCGCGTAAATCTCCAACTTGGCTCGAGTGTCTGCGATGTCTAGGTTGCGCATGGTCAACTGCCCGATGCGGTCCGTGGGCCCGAATGCAGCGTCCTCAGTCCGCTCCATCGACAACTTGTCGGGGTGGTAGCTGAGATAGGGCCCACGAGTG
The DNA here is from genome assembly GCA_009699315.1 of Actinomycetota bacterium. Lineage (GTDB taxonomy): Bacteria > Actinomycetota > Actinomycetes > S36-B12 > S36-B12 > CAINMH01. The sequence continues at coordinate 29,582 of WLOK01000002.1, read as the reverse complement.
TCGATCACGGTGTAGTCATCGCCACGACGCAGACGCAGAGTGACCTCGCCTGTAACTGCGGAGGCGACCCACCGCTGCAGTGACTCGCGCAGCATGAGCGACTGCGGGTCAAGCCAGCGGCCTTCATATAGCAACCGGCCGAGCCGACGGCCCTCCGCGTGATAGTTCGCGATCGTGTCCTCATTGTGAATCGCAGACACAAGACGCTCGTACGCGATGAAGAGCAGCGCCATGCCCGGTGCCTCGTAGATGCCACGGCTTTTGGCCTCGATGATGCGGTTCTCGATCTGGTCGGCCATGCCCAGCCCGTGCCGACCGCCGATGGCGTTGGCCTCGTTGGTGAGGTCGACCGCGTTGGCGAACTCGCGACCGTTGATGGCAACTGGACGACCCTCGTGGAATCGGATAGTCACGTCTTCTGTGGTGATAGAAACCGCCGGGTCCCAGAAGCGCACGCCCATGATCGGGTCCACGATCTCCATGGAGACGTCGAGTTGCTCGAGACGCTTTGCCTCATGCGTCGCGCCCCAGATGTTGGCGTCAGTGGAGTAGGCCTTCTCGGTCGAGTCGCGATAGGGCAGGCCATGCGCGACCAGCCACTGAGACATTTCGGTGCGTCCGCCAAGTTCGGTGACGAAATCTTGATCAAGCCATGGCTTGTAGATGCGCAGGTTGGGGTTAGCCAACAGGCCGTAGCGGTAGAACCGCTCAATATCGTTGCCTTTGTAGGTGGAACCGTCACCCCAGATCTCGACGTTGTCTTGCAACATCGCCCGCACAAGCAGGGTGCCAGTCACGGCGCGGCCTAGGGGAGTGGTGTTGAAGTAGATCTTGCCGCCGGATCTGATGTGGAAGGCGCCGCAGGCAAGGGCAGCGAAACCCTCCTCAACTAGTGCCGACTTGCAGTCCACAAGACGGGAGATCTCCGCCCCGTATTGCATGGCCCGTGAGGGCACCGAGTCAATGTCTGGCTCGTCGTACTGGCCCAGGTCGGCGGTATAGGTGCACGGGACTGCGCCCTTATCGCGCATCCATGCGACTGCGACAGAGGTGTCTAAACCGCCGGAGAAGGCAATGCCGACACGCTGGCCGATGGGCACGGAGTTGAGAACTTTGGACACAGGAGAACCCTACCGGCAGGATGACGGTGTGAAGATCAGGCTGCTATCCGTCTTGATGTGTCTAGGCATCGTGGCAGTAGTGGGCGCTGTTCCGAGCGTGGCACAGCCTGTGGAGCCCCGTCTGCAGTGGAATGCCAACTTTGGCTATTGCGGGGAGACCAGCTTCATTAGCGCCGGGATGCGCTTTGGTCAGTACACCTCTCAATGGACAGCCCGGGCCCTGGCTTCGCCGCACGTCCCCCAGACTCGGGCATCGAGTCAACTGCTCCTTGGCGGTAATGATCTGGCTGCCGCTCGGCGAATGAGACTGAGTGCGGTGGCGTTCGACACGGGCAATCGCGACACCCCTGCACGATTCTTGGGCTGGGTGAAAAGCCGGTTTGTGCGTGGCGATGTTGTCATCATCGGCGTCGACAACAACGTACGAATCCTCGGCGAGCCGATTCCCGGTCAAGTCGGAAGCTACGACCACATCGTGCCGGTGCTGGGCATCGGCGCGTCTGCACCCTCGGACACCATCACGATCAGTGATAACGGTCTACATAACGTGGGCTCGAACTATCCCTTTGTGTACACCTATCGGTTCTCTGATTTCCCGCTCAGTCGTCGCGCAGCAAACCTGTTGGGTGGACCGATCTACTCCCTAGCGCTCGGGTCCGCGCATTACGGCACAGCCGTGACCGGAATCTTGGATCCCAAGCGCGAGACCATTCCAGTTTGGCTCACATCGTCGTCTGATGGCGAGGGGCTGGAAAACCAATCTCGTCTTGTATCGCCACCGACTCCCTCCCGGATTCGACTGACAGCGCATGTGCGGATCCCCGACGTGACCCGGAGTTACACCGTCTACATGTACGACCGATTCAGCAAGGTGCCAACCAGCGACTTTGCTGCGCACTCGGCCAATGCAGTGAATTCGTGGACTATTCCGGCCCACTCCGGAAAGCACTGGCGTGTCACCGTGTCTGCGCTATCGAGCGACACCCGCGTGTTTCGCGCTGTGCGCACCGCGATCTCCTAGACTCCATGTCATGCGCCTTCAGATCGCCCTCGTAGGTGCGTTGAGCCTCATTCTCGGTTTCGCGCTCGCGTTCGGAACAAAGATCTTTTGGCTTGGTGGCGTGATCCTCGTCATAGGCGGCGCATATTGTGTGTGGCGGTCATGGCGGCTCAGCGGCTGGTGGCGCACGCTGCACATCTTGGCAATTTTCAGTGTGGCCTTTGCGGTGTCGCACCCGCTCGGTGAAGTCATCGGCGCGTGGCCCTCGGCCATCGGAGTCGCAGTAGTAGCCGGCGTACTGTGCTGGTTGATTTCCCTGCCGGGTGAGAAATCCCGAGCATGAACTCCAAAACACTGTATGACGCGGCGTGGGGTGCATTCGTACGCTCGATCACCGTGGTGCATACGGCGGCACATCGGGCTACCGGTGGGCGCCTGTGGAGCAAACTGCCCCGAGGAGGCCGGATGGCCTTCTTGACCACCATGGGGCGCAAGTCCGGCGAATGGCGCGTGACGCCGCTGCTGTCGGTTCAGGTGGGTGAAGAGTGGATCGTGACCGGCTCCAATGGCGGCCAAGCGCGCATGCCCGGCTGGGTCTTCAACGCACGCTCCGACTCACGGTGCACCTTTGAGGTCGACGGCGAAACCTGGTCCGGACACATCTTCGAGGCCACGGGCGAAGAACGAGATCGGCTCTACTCTGCATTGACCAGTGTGTGGAAGCTCTACCCGATGTACGAACGCAAGGCCGGCCGCTACATCCCCGTTTTTCGTGTGACTCGGGGCGCTCAGGCCTCGTCGTAGGCGACGCGCGTGGGGTCGTAGCCATAATGAGCCGTGCGCCCGTCGCGACGAGACATACCTTCTTCACGCTGGACGGCCTCAAGCCACGGGTCGATGTGGGCCGATTCAACGTGATTGATCGGATCGTTCTCCCAGATCCACTTTTCCAATTCAGGCCCGGACTCCAGCGAAGTGATCAGGCAGTAGCGCGGTTCGTCGCCTTGATGCCACACCGAATGCCACATGCGCTCAGAGTCAACGACTAACTGTGCTCCAGCAGGTAACGGGACACGAATTTCGCTGCTCGGATCATCGATGTCATCACGAAGGACCATGTACGAGTCGGGGTTATCGCTGAGTTGCATGAAGCAACGAACCACCCACCCTTCACCCTCGGGATTTAGTCGGTTGTTGTCATCTAAGTGTGAGTTGTAGAGCGCATCGGCATAGGAATTTGGTTGAAGTTCAATCACGCGGCAGCGACCGACGTTAGCGCCAATCGCCTGGGCGCGAGCGGTGAGAGCGGGAGCTATCTGAGTCTGGCTCTCGATCCACACGCCGTCTTTGTCGGCCTTCGGCGGATCAAATTTCCAAAAGCCGTTGCAATCAATGTCGCCTTGAGCGGAAGCAAGTGGAGCAAACCGCGTAACGCCCGACGAGAGCCAGTCGACGTATTCCAACTCCAACCATTCAGCTGGTATCACATCGCCCGCATAAGAACTCAGAACCACGTAGCCAGTCTCTTCGAGAATCTGCATCTTGTAGTGACTCATGCAAGCAGTGTTGCACCGGGCACATGCGTCAATGCAAAAACAACTCACACGCGACCTGTGAAGTGGCGCTCATGAGGTGTGCCTTACCTTTGTGACTTACTCCTCGGGAGCAGCGTTTTCGCGAAGTGCGCGCTGGTATTCCTGCCAACGTGAGAGCGCGGGGTCCTGGGGTGTGCTGGCGCCGAGATCGTCCGTCACCTTCGGCTTACGGGCGCGCCGGATGCCCCCTCGGATGCGATATCGGTACCAGATCCAGATGGCGAAGAGGCCAATCAGTGGCCATTCGAAGGTGTAGACCCATGCCCGCCACACGCCTTCTTCAGCCCGACCGAGCTCCACGATTGTTGCCGCGGCGCAGCCGGCCACAACGACGACTAACGGAATATCGAGTTGCCAGAAGTCACGCCAAAACCTACGAGGCTCGCTCATGTCAGCACTTCCACGAGAACAGGAGTAGCGCGGCGCATTCGCAATAAGACCATAGTGAGTAGTGCCTCTGCGAGGAGTGTGGCCCAGATGATGGGTGCTAGCGCAGGGGCTGTGAGTTGCTGCGCTTCAAAGATGGCCACTCCTACAGCCATGACGGGCCATCCGATCATGGTGATGACAAGTGCTGGAGTCGCCCGACCACCTCGCAAACATCCGATGAAGAGCCAGCCGCAGAGAAGCAACACGCTGGCTCCCAGGAGGGAGCCAAGATTTTGCCCGAGCAGGGATTGAGGCAATCCGACGCCCGCGAATTCGGTGCCAACAATGAGCAAAAGAACTGCTGAAATCTCCGGGTATTGAGTTGCCCAGCGTGGCATGCGAGGTTCGCGTGGCAAGGCGACGCGGATGACGATGGGGATTGCCAACGCGACGAGCACCAGCATGAGCGGGGTCACGAGATGTGTTTGCACGGTCTCGGGAGCAGGGCCGATACGGGCCATGGTGATGGAAACCGCGACGGCCACGCCCATTGCGAGAAATTCCCAGGAAGCTAGTCGGGCCAAAATTGAGCCCGAGACAGCCTCACCCGCGCGAATAGCGGGAATCAGGCGAGTTCGCTGTTGCCAGCCGAGCAGCACTAGGCAACCAAGCAGCACCGCTTTAGCGACGAGCAAGGCGCCATAGGTCGAACTCACGAAACTCGAGAAACTCGAAATGCGCATAGACGCGTTGAGCAGGCCAGATTCCGCGACCACGATCACGCAGATCAGGGCGAGAGTGCTGAACCTCGGTAGGAGATAGGCCGCCCGTTGCGGCTCAAGGCGCAGCAGCGCGACAACTATGACTAGACCACCAACCCACGCCGAGACACTCGCGAGGTGGATGGCAAGACTGATCGATGCTGACTCGTGGCCACCGGTCAGCCCGCCATGGCCGCTCAGTCCCGGCGCGGCAGCCGCGGCGATAGCAATGAGCGTGACGATCCATGCTGTGGCTCGATTGATAACGGCCCACGCAGTGGCGGCGATGAGTAGCGCCCCGATGCACTGGGCGAGGAAAACCTGTCCTACCTGGATCTGGGTGAGAAAGGACCACAGCGCTGGTCCGTTGATCATCGCCATGGGGTCCGCTGCGGCCAGATCAGACAGCGTGAACACGATTTGGACAGCCAGAGCTGCCAGCCAGATAAGTGCCCACACTGAGGTCCACCTCAGAACCCGGCCGATGGGGCGTATTCCGAGGAGCCCACCGACAACGATTCCACCTACAACGATCGCCGCAGCAATGTCTCGCACAAAGCGAGCTATAGGAAGGACTATCCAGGTGACTTCTGGAGCCGTGGGCAGGCCAGGTATGTCAGGCGCAACGAGCACCCCAGCGGTCCAGAGCAGAACAATTAGGACCGGCAGACCCCACCAGAGGTTGCGGGTGACCTTCAGAAATGTCATGGCTCCTGAAAGTTACCGAAGTCTGGCGAATTTGTATTGGGACTCTCCTGCATCGTTGTGGTGCAGATAGCCCCGATAAACGCCACACCCGCGAGCCACACCAGCCACATCGCCACGAGACCAGCATGCGAGGCATTCGTCGCGGTGATCTTCCCTGCGAGCGTGCGGTTGAAGATGCCGAACGCGAGGAAGGAACTCAGGAGCACCCAGCCAGCGTTGGAGAGCGCAAACCAGAAGGTAACGGAGGCGTATGCGCCATCACTGGGCCCGAACGGGAAGGTCATGATCTGTGCGACTTGCCCGACGAACGCGGCAATAAGCAGCAGCGACGAGATCAGCGATCCGGCGAGCATGCGTCCGCGGTCGCCCTTTTCCATGCCCTTCCAGCCCCATCGCATGGCGAGGCCAGCGAGGATCTCTCCGACGAAAATTGCCCAGAAGGGCCACAGGGTTGCCCAGGCGTTGTTGGGCGGTGCCCACGCACTGTTGACGTTGAGTGACCACAGGTAGGAGTAGGAGATCAACAGAGACAGCGACCCAGTGGTGCAGGAGATGATGATGAACCACACGCCGAGGCGATTGCGACTCGCTACGACCGAGACCGGTTCACCGGTGGTGGGGGATAGGGGTTCAGTCACGCTCATGATGCACCCACCTTCGCTGGTTCGCCGCCTTCTAGAGCAGCACGACGTGCCTCGTCTTCGAGCTCGTATGGGTCAGGCGAACCATAGCCATAAGGATCGGAAGTGATGACGGGAAGTACCGCGAAGTTCTCAGGCGGTACGGGCGTGGGCACCTGCGCCTCAAGTGTTTTGGCTCCGTATGGGTTCGCAGGTGCGATCTCGCCGCTGCGCCACGAGTTGATGACTGCAGCGAGGAAGATCAACATACCGATGCCAATGATGTAGGCGCCGATAGTCGAGATCCAGTTCGAGACATTGAAGAGCGAATCGAATTGCAGGACGCGTCGAGGCATACCTTGAAGTCCCGCTGCGAACATTGACAAGAAGGTGAGCTGGAAGCCGCCGAAGGCAACCCAGAAACCGATCGAACCCCAACGATTGTCGAGGTAGCGACCGGTCATCTTCGGGAACCAATAAGCGATGGCGGCCATTGCGGAGAAGAGGCCGGCGCCCATGAGCATGTAGTGGAAGTGGGCAACGACGAACATACTGCCGTGCATGTACTGATCGACGGGGACGTCGGACAAGAAGACACCGGTGATGCCACCGATGACCTTGTTCCAGACAACCGCGTAGACAGCCATCATGGGCAGGCGGGTCCAAGGACGGGCCCGCCACATCGTTCCCAGCATGACAAGCACCAAGAAACTGATCGGAATCGAGATCATCTCAGTCGACAGCATGAACGGATAATTGGACGACGGCGCCCATCCAGTCATGTACATGTGATGGACCCATACGACCGCGCTCAACCCGACGATGCCGAAAATGCCGGCGACCGCGAATTTATACGAGAAGAGTGGTTTGCGTAGGAACACCACCATGAGTTCGAGGAGAGCTGCGACGCCTGGCAACACAATGACGTAGACCTCAGGGTGACCCAAAAGCCAGAACAAGTTTTCGTACAGCCACACGCTGCCGCCCTGGGCTGGCACATAGAACGACGTGTTGATCACCCGATCAGAGAGCGCGAACCACTGCGAGTACTGGTACATCGGGAACCAGATGAGCCCCATGAGTGATGAGGCGAAGATGCCGTAGACGAAGATCGGGACCCTGCTCCACGTCATGCCCTTTGCGCGCATCTTGACAATCGTGGTCATGAGATTGACCGAGGCGATCGCTGTCGAGAACCCGAAAGTGATGATGGTGATTTGGTAACCAATCATGCCTACCGGAGCCTGATCGGCGAGAGGTTGGTAGACGGTCCATCCGTCGCGGAGGCCACCGAGCGCAAGGTTGCTCGCAAGTGGTGGAATAGCCGCAACGAGCAGCCAGATGCTCAGCGCGTTGAGTCGCGGGAACGCCATATCGCGAGCACCGACCATGATCGGCACGATGAAGTTGCCGAGTGGACCAGACACCACCACGATCATGGCGATGATCATCACGATGCCGTGTGTGCCAATGATCGAGTTGTAGAAGTTGGGATTGAAGAGTTCGGCCCACGTCACACCGAGTTCGGTGCGAATGAGCATGGCGAGCAGTCCACCAAAGCCCAGCAGGGCCATCGACACAATGAGGTACTGAATTCCGACGATTTTGTGATCAGTCGTGTATTTCCAGAACTTCATTCGTCCTTGGCCACGACCGGCAAGGTATTCGGCGTCGGCGTGGGTGAGATCGCGGCCGAGGAACCAGCGAATCGGGCCGACGAACGCGCCGATGCCGATCATGAATCCCACGACCCAGCCGACGTACATCGCTGTGATCTGGACGTTGATGCCGATGGGAACGAAATTAGCGTTGAGTGCTTCACCGGTGGTGAACATGCCGGTGATCCAGTAGGCCAAGGCCGCCAAGACGATACCGAGGATGAGGGCGGTGACGAAGTTGCAATAGCGAAGTAGGCCACCAGGCTTGCCGTGCTGTCGTGGTTGAATCACGTCAGGCGCCTCGTGAATTGTGACCGTGACCGTGGCCGTCGTCATGACAGTCTCACCCCGCCGTTCTCACGGACCCAGGAGTTGTATTCGTCCTGAGTCACCACCTTGACCTGAGTCTCCATGTAGGCATGGTGCAGACCGCAGAGTTCGGCACATCGGATATTGAAGGTTCCCAGCTTTGTTGCGGTGAAACCGGTGTTGGTGATGGCGCCAGGATTAGCATCAATCTTGACGCCCATCTCGACCACCCAGAAGCTATGCACCACGTCTTTTGAGGTGACGTTGAAGTAGATCGGGGTATTGATGGGCACAACAAGCACATCAGTTGTCACTTTGTTTTGATCGGGGTAGGCGAAGGTCCACACCCACTGCTGGCCGGTCACATTCACCGTGATCGACTGCTGGGAGTTGGGTTGTTGGTTGGCGGCCACTGAACCATTGGCGAATGCTTGGATATTCGCAAGTTCAACCAGACCCCACACGACCAAGAATGCGGCGAGCGCGCTCACCCACACGGCCCAGCCAATTGTGGCAATGGAGTTGTTGCGGATGCCCGGACCGTCCTGATCGGGTTGCTTGTCACCTTTGACGCGACCCCAACCGCCGATCATGCTGTAGAGAGCGATGGCAAGCGTAACGCCCATCAGGGGAGCGCACACCCACGCCAAGACGTACATGGTGAGTTCGATTTCGCTCATGATCGCGGAGGCCGGTCCGCCCGACATGTTCATGAAGTAGACGGCCAGGAAAGTCGCGGCAATCCAGCCTGCAGAAATAATCAGGGTGAGCCAGATGAGGCGCTTCGCGTACCGACGCTTGAGCCAGTTGCGGAATAGGTGCATGGGCGTGGGGCGATTTGTGGGTTCCTCTGGGCCTTCTTCGGCCGTGGGGGGACGCTGATCGATTGTCATCAGACCACCTTGACCGTTCCGCTCATATAGCCGCGCTGACTCATGGGGCCACCAAACGAGACGTAATAGGTTCCGCAAGGGAACTCGCAGTTCCAGACATAGGTACCCGGCGCACCAGTGCGGAAGGTGAATGTCACGTCAATGGGCTTAGTGGGGTAGCCGTTTGCGTCTGTAGGGGCGTTCGCCGACTGAGCCGGGACCGGGACACTGACAAACAGGTAAGGCTGATTGCCCTCGGGCAACTGGTGAATGGTGAAAGTGTGCGCCACATTGGTGGGGCTGACTCCCACTTCGGGACTGCCATTCACGGTGAACGTACCCTCCACGATGCCCTGGGGCTTGGCAAACCATGGGTTGTAAATCGTGCCGCCCGAGTCGTACTGATGAATAGTGACCTCGACCACGGAGTTTGCGGGCAACTCAATCGAAGTGGACGGCCAATAGAAGGGCCACCCTTGGCCGTTGGCAGCCACATTTGCGCCCGTGTCATTGAGCTGCGGGCCGGGGACGGCGCCGGAGGATTGCGGGTAAATCGCCAATTCGAGCTTGGCGTGTGTGCGGTCTCCGTCAGGCGTCGGCGAGGTTCCATCGACCACGGCCTTGATGACGGCGGGTTCCGCGGCTTTCCAGTGTCCAAAAGCGGCCGAACCGGCAACGATGCCGATGCCCACAATTACGGTACCCAGTACTATCAGCAGCCTCTTCACAGAAGCCGAGGTTACCCTTAAATGAGGGGTTGATCTACCAAACGTGCAGATACCCGGAATGGAGCGTGTCGGCCATGCGTGAGTTCCTTTCCGCTTGGTCCTTTGACATCTTTGTTGTGGTTAATCTGCTCGTCATCCCGATCGCGTACGTGTGGGGAGTTCGGCGAGTTCGCAGGGCATCACCGCGAAGCGGTTGGCCCGCTGGAGCCACCTGCGCGTTCATGAGCGGTTGGGCACTGTTGTGCATCGCCTATCTAGGTCCACTTGCGGCCTGGTCGCACACCTTTTTCTGGGTGCACATGACGCAACATCTCATTGTCATGATGGCAGCGGCGCCACTATTGGTGCTTGGCATTCCGGTCACATTGTGGGTTCGCGCAAGCAGTCCGCGGGCCAGACGTGCGTACGTGGTCCCGATCTTGCGCAGTAGAGCGGTTCGCTTCATCACTGACCCGGTGGTGACCTGGCTCTTCTTTGCTGGAGTGTTGCTCCTCACGCACTTCACCCCGTTTTTCGACTGGGCACTGCGCAATCATGATGCCGACATCTTCATCGAGCAGCCGTTGTTTCTCATCGCAGCATTTCTGTACTACTTGCCGATGATTGGCAAAAATATGCTGCCGCACCGCGCTTCTGCAGGCCACCGCCTCGCATCCATGTCCATCATGATGGTGCCGGAGGCGATCGTGGGGGCCGTGATCTACTTCTCGCCGGTGGTCCTGTATTCCGTATTCGCGGAGGCTAGTCGACCGTTTGGTCCAGACGCCAAAGCCGATCAGCAAATGGCAGGGGCGCTCATGTGGGCTTTGGTCATGGTCATTGAAGCCGGCTGGATGATGCTTATTGCCGTGGAGTGGTTCTCGAGCGAGGAACGCAAAGGACGAAAACTGGATCAGGAGCATTCAGCGGATATCGTCGTATCGTGAATCGACGGCTCATCGTGGCAGCAGGTGTGCTCCTACTTGCAGGGTTGTTGGCTGGATGTGGTCGCTCCGGTGGTGAAGCCGTAACCACGGCAACGGGCACGGATATCTCCACGTTTGGGTTGTCGGTCTTCGCTCCCGGAGATCGACCAGAACTGCCAGTAGTGAGTGGTGTCACGGTCGATGGCGGCTACCTCGACCTTTCCTCCCTACGTGGCAAAGTCGTTGTGCTGAATGCCTGGGCCTCCTGGTGCGAGCCCTGCAAGGAGGAGCTTCCAGTATTGGTCAGCCTCGCCACTGCGCAACAGGATGTGGTTTTTGTCGGTCTAGACGTCAAAGATCAGCCAGATGAAGCCAACGCGATGATCTCGACCTACAAGATTCCCTATCCCAGCATCGTAGATCGCGGTGCTTCGATTCTCCTTACGATCCCCACGGTTCCACCAGAAGCTGTCCCGAGCACGGTAGTGATCGACAAGCAAGGCCGAGTTGCTGCCCGTGTTATTGGCACGGTGAAGCCGGGGATGCTCGAACCAGTCCTGGCCGCGATCGCTGCGGAGTGATCAGGCGGTATCTGTAGACCAATCGATCGGCTCAGCACCTGATTCGATGAGCAGTTGGTTCGCGCGACTAAACGGGCGTGAACCGAAAAAGCCTCGGTGAGCACTCAGCGGGCTCGGGTGTGCGCTGGCAATAATGGGCACGTCCCCGAGCAGACCAGAAACCGCCTGCGCTTCTTTGCCCCACAGGATTGCGACCAAGGGGCCGCCACGTTGCGCGAGTCCCTGCACTACGGCATTAGTGATGGACTCCCAACCCCATCCTCGGTGGCTGCCGGCTTGACCCGCGCCCACGGTCAGGACTCGGTTAAGTAGCAAGACCCCACGATCGCTCCATGCCGTCAGATCGCCATGTGGGGGTGCGACCAGCCCCAGATCGGAGTGAAGTTCCTGGAAGATGTTGCGCAGACTTCGTGGGAGTGGTCGCACGTCCGGCGCGACAGAAAAGGAGAGACCGACCGGATGGCCAGGCGTTGGGTAGGGATCTTGGCCCACGATGAGTACCCGGACTTCTGGAAGGGGCATTCGAAAGGCTCGAAGGACGAGATTGCTCTCCGGAAGCCAAGCCCGGCCGGCAGTGGTCTCTGCGCACAATCGCTCGCCGATACGTTCCAAGGCTGCCTCATGGGGCAGGAGAATCGGCAGCCACGAAGGATGGACTAGTTCGTGGAGTGGCTGGCTACCCATACGAGCGAGGCTAGCGCGAGTAACCTCATCCCTATGACGCACGATTCGATTGCCGCAGGCCCGCTGCGCCTAGGAGGCCGCGAGGTTCCACTGGTCGGTCCGGTTCGCATCTACTCCTGCGGAATCACGCCCTATGACGTGACGCACCTCGGCCACGCAGCGACCTTCGTGTGGGTCGACACCCTGACCCGAGCGCTACGGCATTCAGGGTTGGAGGTTCTGCTCACGCGCAACATCACCGATGTGGATGATGTGCTCACAGCGGCAGCGTTGCGTGCGGGAGCGCCCTACGACGAGTTTGCCGCGATGCAGCAGTACCGATTCGACCGCGACATGTCTGATCTGCATGTGCGGCGCCCAGACTTTGAACCGCGTGCGCACCAAAACATTGACGCAGTTATTCGACTTGCCGAAGTCTTACTTAGCGTCGGCGCTGCCTATGAGCGCAATGGCACGGTGTATTTCCGCGGAGGCGAAGTGCCTGCGCGCAATGCACTATCGCGTGAGGTGGCCCTTGCGGCGTGTGCTCGTTTCGGTGAAAATCCTGACGACCCACAAAAGGAAGACGCCCTTGACGTGCCGGTGTGGCGCGCGAGTGCAGCGGACGACCCGTCCTGGCCAAGTCCGTGGGGGCCTGGTCGACCCGGCTGGCATGCAGAGTGCACCGCGATGGTCTTGCGCACCTTCGGTTCATCCTTGGACATTCACGCGGGCGGGGCCGATCTCGCGTTCCCGCACCATGCCTATGAAGCAGCCCAAGCCGAGGCGGCCACTGGTGTGGCCCCCTTCGCGCGGGCCTGGATGCATGTCGGCACCGTCATGGTCGACGGCGAGAAGATGGCGAAGTCCACCGGCAATTTGGTGCTCGTCTCAGACCTCCTCGAAGGACATCGGGCGGCTGCGCTCCGACTGCTCCTCACAGATCGCCCCTGGGCAGCGCCTTGGGAGTTCACCATGGCCGGTCTGGACATCGCTGAGGGACAACTCGATTCCCTCCATGCAGCTGCTGGCCGTCGAGGAGGCTCCGAGACCGCAGTGGCGGCCATCTCTGCAGCGCTCTTGGACGATCTAGACGTGCCCAGAGCCCTCGGGATCGCCCTAGAAGAGGGCGGGCAGGCCGCCCGGCTAGTTGCCCGGGTGCTCGCGCTGGACTAGTGGATTTGCCACACACCATGTGACCGGGGTTACACTGGTGTGACTTACTTCGATCAGGACGCTGGGGAAGGCGAAACTGATGAGAGGTGAGTGATGTCGCGTACCCGTGGCGTGGTCTATGTACACGCATGTGTTCGAGCGGTATGCCCCCATGTGGAGTGGGCGTTTTCTGCTGAATTAGGGCGGGACGTTCGCCTAGATTGGGCGCCCCAACCCGTTCATCCGGGCACCGTGCGCGCCGAGCACTCATGGTCTGGCCCAGCAGGCACCGCAGCCCGTCTGGCCAGCGCCTTGCGGGCGTTTCCGGACCTGAGGTTCGAAGTGACTGAAGAGGCGTCAGAGGGCCACGAGGCTGAACGTTTCTCCTCGACTCCTGAGCTGGGTATTTATCGCGCAGCGACCGGTCCGTACGGCGACGTCATGATCCACGAGGACCGGATCCGCGCGGCGCTGGCGAGCGATGGAGATTTGCGGGCAGAGCTGGAGAAGCTTCTCGGTGCGGAGTGGGACCGGGCTCTAGAGCCCTATCGCATGGCTGGTGGGCACGCCTCACACGCGAGACTGCACAACGCCATTTAGCGCTACAGCGGGATGTTGCCGTGCAGGCCGCGGACACCGGGTGTGTCGAGGATGACCTTTGCGACTCTTCGACGCGTCTCAGAAGGAGCAACGATTTCGTCAACAAATCCCAACTCGACTGCTCGGGTTACTCCACCGGAGATCACTTCGTGCTCGGCCGCGAGTTCGAGTTCCATCTCGGCTCGCTGTTGCTCGTCGCTCAGTTCGGCGAGCCGGCGTCGATGCAAAATGCGCACAGCAGCGACCGAACCCATGACTGCCACCTCGGCATTTGGCCAGGCAAATACACGAGTTGCACCAAGCGAAGCAGAGTTCATAGCGACGTATGCGCCGCCGTATGCCTTGCGTGTCACGACTGTTACGCGCGGCACAACACACTCGGCGAAAGCGTGCAGCAATTTGGCGCCGCGTCGGACCACGCCTTCCCACTCTTGCCCGACTCCTGGGAGATAGCCCGGTACGTCAACTAACACGACGAGTGGCACAGCGAACGCGTCACACATGCGCACGAAGCGCGAGGCCTTTTCGGCACTTGAGGAGTCCAAGCAGCCGCCAAGTCGCAGGGGATTATTGGCCACCACTCCAATGGTGCGGCCACTGAGGCGTCCCAGAGCAGTGACAATATTGGGAGACCAGCGCTCATGAAGTTCGACGACGGAGCCCGGATCGCAGAATCCGAAGACGAGCGGGTGTACGTCGTACGCGCGCCGCGCTGAGTCAGGGAGAAATGCGCCAAGATCGGTGTCTTCAACTGCGTCAAGGTCGAGTGAGCCTTGCCGACCAAGAAGTAGGCACAATTTGCGGGCCTGCTCGAGTGCATCTTCTTCAGACTCAGCAACGATGTGGACGACGCCGCTTCGACGACCATGTGGTTCTGGGCCACCTAGACGGAGCATGTCGACGTCTTCGCCAGTGACGGAGCGAACTACCTCAGGACCGGTGACGAAAATTCGGCCCTCGGGGGCAAGGATCACGATGTCGGTGAGTGCTGGGCCGTATGCAGCACCGCCAGCTGCTGGTCCCAAGACGACTGAAATCTGGGGGACTCGACCTGAAGCGCGCGTCATGGCCGCGAAAACACGACCCACTCCGTCGAGACTCGCCACTCCTTCACGCAGACGCGCGCCACCGGAATGCCAAAGCCCGACGATGGGGGCATTGTCTGCAACGGCACGGTCGTAGGCGGCCACGATTGCGCGGCAGCCATCTGTGCCCATCGCCCCACCTTGGACCGTGGGATCGGTGGCGAATGCGACGACATTGGCGCCACTGATGTAACCCACGGCGCTGACTGCACCTCGATCATCCGCGGGTGTGACGAGGGTGAATTCGCCGTTGTCGAAGAATGCACCGAGTCGCACTAAGGGTGAACGTACGTCGAGGTCGTCACTCACTAGGCACTCCTGAACGCAACGGCTACGTCGTGCCCGCCGAACCCAAATGAGTTCTTTAGAGCGGCGATGTCGCCGGATGGAAGCGCTCGCGGTTGCGATCGCGTCACGTCAAGATCGACCTGCGGGTCAAGGTTGTGCAAATTGGCAGTTGGGGGAGCCAAGCGGTTGTAGAGCGCAAGGATCGTGAAGACAGACTCCACTGATCCGGCGCCACCCAACATGTGGCCGGTCATCGATTTTGTCGCGCTAATGATGGCCTGCGAGTTGGGGCCTAACGCCGAACGAATGGCCATGGCCTCGGCGACGTCGCCCTGCGGGGTCGAGGTCGCGTGCGCGTTGACGTGCACGATGTCGAGTGGGCTGAGATCGGCTTCTGTGAGCGCGTAGCGCATCGCTCGAGCTGCGCCGAGTCCTTCGGGGTCTGGTTGAGCTATGTGGTGACCGTCAGCGGTGAGGCCTGCACCCGCGACGTAGGCGTAAATGCGAGCACCACGCGCCCGTGCGAATTCTTCAGCCTCGAGCACGAGCGCGCCAGCACCTTCACCCATGACAAATCCATCACGCTCAGTGTCGTACGGACGCGATGCAGCGTTGGGGTCGTCGTTGCGCGTAGAGAGTGCCCGCATGGCAGAGAACCCGGACATTGTCAGCGGATGAATGGCTGCTTCAGTGCCGCCAGCGACGACGATATCTGCGCGGCCATTGCGGATCATCTCTGCGCCATACGCAATGGCTTCCGCGCCAGAAGCACATGCGCTCACGGGGCTGTGCACGCCAGCTAGAGCGCCAAGATCAAGGCCCACGAACGCTGCGGGTCCATTGGGCATCAGCATGGGCACGGTATGCGGGGAAATGCGCGACGGGCCGCGCTCCAACAGGAGGTCGTAGGCGCCGAGCATCGAGAGAATGCCGCCGATGCCCGTTGCCATGACTGCGCCAAGTCGTAGTGGATCAACTTCTGGGCTGCCCGCATCTGCCCATGCTTCGCGGGATGCCACTACAGCAGCCTGCTCACAGCGGTCCATCTTGCGAGCTTCGACCCGATCGAGCACGGTGTCTGGATCAACGGCCATGAATGCAGCGATCTTGCATGGCAAATCCTGATGCCAGTCCGCTGGAGTTGGGCCAAAGGCAGGCTCGGCACGAAGTAGACGTGCCCAGGTGGACGGGACGTCACCGCCTAGGGGCGTGGTGGCCCCCAGGCCGGTGACGACAACATTGCGACTCACAGAATTCTCCGATGTAGTTCGGGGCGATCAGCCCTGGGCGCTCTCGATGAAGTTGACGGCATCGCCGACAGTCTTGAGGTTCTTGACTGCATCGTCGGGAATCTTGACGCCCCACTTGTCTTCAGCTGCCATGACGACCTCGACCATTGAAAGCGAATCGATATCCAGATCATCAGTGAAGGACTTTTCGGCGCTGATGTCGGAGACCGGGACGCCTGCGACGTCGTTGACGATCTCGGCGAGGCCAGCGAGGATCTCTGCGTTTGCCATGGTGTGCCTTTCGGTGTGTGGTGAAACAGGTGAGTTGAATGACTAGTGGTGCTGTGGTGCGGGTGGAAGTGTTACGACTTGAGATGCATAGACGAGCCCAGCCCCAAATCCGATCATCAAAGCGGTACCACCGTAGGGGATGTGACCATCAGACAGCATCCGATCCATCGCAAGCGGGATTGAGGCAGCTGAGGTGTTTCCGGTGAATTCGATATCGCGGGCGACGGGCACATGGGCCGGGAGCTTGATCGCCTTTACGAGGGCGTCGGTGATGCGCATGTTGGCCTGATGTGGCAGGAAAGCGTCGAGGTCCTCGGCAGTGATGCCTGCGGCCCGAAGTGCTTCTTCAGCGACTTTGCTCATGTCGCCGATCGCCCAGCGAAATACAGCTTGTCCCTGCATGGTGAGGGTGGGGAAGTCACCACCGCGATCCCGGTACTCTAGAAACGACTGAGTCATGCTGATCGCCTCGCGCTGTTCACCCAACGCGCCCCACACCACCGGACCGATTGCAGGTTCGTCGGATGGTCCAAGAATCACTGCACCAGCACCATCGGCGAAAATAAAGGCGGTGCCACGGTCGGTCTTACTGGTCCAATCCGAGAGTTTCTCGACACCAATGAGGAGCACGTATTTGGCAGCGCCGGAGCGAATGGCTCCATCGCCTAGGGCGATTCCGTAGCAAAAGCCTGCGCACGCTGAACTGATGTCTGTAGCAGCGGCGTTTAGTGCTCCAAGACGGCACGACACTTCGGCAGATGCGGAGGGCGTGACATAGGGGTGCGTCACCGAGGCGACGAGTACCAAACCAATGTCCTCTGGCGCAACGCCGGAACGCTCAATCGCGATACGCCCTGCTTCGCACGCGAGGTCGACGACACTTTGATTAGGAGCCGCCCATCTGCGTTCTCTGATGCCCGAACGTTCGCGAATCCACTCATCGGAGGAGTCGATCAATTCGCAAATTTCTGCGTTCGTGACCACTCGGTCAGGTCGGTAGGCGCCTACGGACATGATTCGAGAGAACGCAGCACCGGTCGAAGCACGGAACTTGGCCACTACATGTCCTCTGAGCCCGGGACCGGGTGCAAGCGCACCAGCGGTTGCCCGGGTGCGACCGGATCGCCGGCTTGCGCGAGCACTTCGACGACAACGCCACCGTGTGGAGCGAGAATTTTGGTGGTTTCGCGGCGACTCGTGACGGTGCCCGCCACAGAACCGGGAGCGAGTTCGGCGCCGGCGACGACGTGAGGTTCGGGAGTGAAAGCACCCTTGCTGGGGGAGACGAGCATGCGCCAGGTCGGAGTACTTTCCATTTGGTTGGCTCGGCCGTGGCGGGCAATGATGTCCCACGCTGCCTGAAGATCGTCCGGGGTGTTGACAGCGAGGGTCTCCACCCCCGGCAAAGCCCGCTTGATGAGCCCGGTCAGAACGCCAGCTGGCGGGATCTCGATCACTGCTGTGACGCCAAGATCTTCCATGGTCGCCATGCACAAGTCCCAGCGCACGGGGTTTGCCACCTGTGTGACGAGCCGGCGAAGGACATTGCGTCCATCGTGTACGACAGTGCCGTCGGTATTGGAGATGAGGCGTGATCGGGGATCGTGCACGGAAATTGCTCGTGCGTATCCACCCAAAACGGAGACGGCGGACTCCATGTGATGGGTATGGAAAGCGCCGGCGACCTGCAACTCGCGTACGCGCGCCTTTTCTGGCGGATCGGCAGCAAATGCTGCGAGTTGCTCGAGGGTGCCCGCAACCACGATCTGACCAGCACCATTGCGATTAGCGGCAGTAAGCCCATGCGACTCGGCTTTTGCGACGACCTCATCGGGGTCGCCACCCAGCACAGCGCTCATGCCGGTTGGGGTCCGGGCGGATGCGGCCGCCATTGCTCGGCCACGTTCACGCACGAACACCATGGCCTGCTCGGCCGTGAGAACTCCGCCAGCTGCAGCCGCGGTGATTTCACCGACGGAATGGCCCGCGCCTGCACCAATGCGTCGAAATGCGTCGGCGGGATGAGGGAAGAGCTCGAGGAGTGTCACCAGGCCAGCGCCGACCAGCAGGGGCTGCGCAATGGCCGTATCGCGGATCGTGTCGGCATCGGAATTGGTGCCATGCTCAATGAGGTCGATCTCGGCGACCGTAGACAGCCACTTCAGGCGTGCAGAGACCTCGGGCATCTCCAGCCATGGGCGGAGGAAACCTGGAGTCTGTGAACCTTGACCGGGGCAAACCACGACGAGCACGAAAAGCGCCTTTCGACGTATCGAGTGCCCGCGAGTAACGAGCAGGTCACAACTTAGCGGAAGACCGAGGCTACCCGCCGGTAGCCGAAAGGCCCGTGAAGTGGCTAACGGCGAGTCCGATGAGGAAGGTGACGGTCGCGGCACCGGCCCCGACTCCAAGTTGCCGCAGGGCGGCGACTCCCATGTTCCTCCCGGAGAATTTGCCCACGAGACCACCGACGACCAGCATGGAGGTAAGGGACATCGCGATCGCGAGCCCGAGGGCGAGCCCTCCGCTGGCGAAGAGGTAGGGAATCACGACTACAACGGCCCCGAGGGCGAAAGCGATGAAACTTGAGAAGGCCACCCGGATAGGCGATCCGAGGGCTGATGGATCGAGTCCGAGTTCCTCGCGCGCAAGAGTGTCGAGGGCCTTGGCGGGGTCCGCCATGATGTGTTCGGAGGCCCGTCGGGCGGTCTCCTTGTCCATGCCCTTGGCGCGGTAAATGAGCTCGATTTCACGACGCTCTTCTTCGGGCTTGTCGCGGAGTTCGGCAGCTTCGGTCTCGATCTCGCGACGGAAGAGATCTCGCTGGCTCGCCACGCTGATGTATTCACCCGCTGCCATGGAAAAAGCGC
The DNA here is from genome assembly GCA_009699315.1 of Actinomycetota bacterium. GTDB lineage: Bacteria > Actinomycetota > Actinomycetes > S36-B12 > S36-B12 > CAINMH01. The sequence goes on along the minus strand of WLOK01000002.1, from coordinate 10,174 downwards.
CGGCCAGGAGTCCGGCGATGCCGGCGAATAGGACCACCTTCGGATCGCTCACTGCCCCGGCGAATCCCATGACCAGTGCGGTGTTGGACACAAGGCCGTCACTCACGCCGAAGATGGCAGCGCGCACAGATCCCGTGCGATCACCCCGATGCCATGTCTCACCGAAGTCCACAGAGCGAGGTGCCTCGCTGAGTGCCGTGAGCGGGGAGCCGTCTTGCATCTGCTGGAAGACGCGCATGTGGATGCGTTCTTCGCTGCTCATGACGGCAGGGGCATCAGGTTCATCATCATAAATATCGGCGTTGACACCCTCGGTCTCTTCCAGGGTGGCTAAAACTGAGTCAAGGCCGGCAGCGCGGGCGCGGGCCACGAGGGCCGCATCGTCGGGATCTAGACGCTCGGGCGCGGGGGGGACTTCGACACCATTGGCTTTGAGCATGTCGATCCAGTGCTGAGCATGCTGCGCCTCGATCTCCACTAACTCCAAAAGCGCTTCTCGCCGATCGCCCGTTGCCTGAGCGGCAAGGGCGCCATAGAGCAGGATCGCATTGCGTTCGGCCGCGAGGTACTTCAGGTAGCGCTGGGGGTCCCGTTTACTGGACATCAACTAGCTCCTTCCGTGTTGCCTGCATCCGCCGCCGATGGATCATTAAGACGATACCGATCGATTGCTTGGGCTACTCGTTCGACTCCGACCTCACCAGTCTGAGCCAGAATCGACAATGTCTGCGTCACGATCGACTCGGCATCCACGAGGAAGTGGCGGCGCAAAGCCCCGCGAGTGTCGGACATGCCGGCACCGTCTGTGCCTAAAGAAACAAACGGCTGTGGCACCCACTCGCGGATCTGATCTTGCACGGACCTCATCCAGTCTGAGACGGCGATTACGGGTCCGGGCGCATGGGCGAGCCGCTGGGTGACGTACGCCGTGCGACGTTCGGACATGGGGTTGAGGAGGTTATATCGGTCGACCTCGAGACCGTCTCTGCGCAACTCGTTCCAAGAAGTCACCGACCACAGGTCGGTGTTGATGCCCCAATCTTCATGGAGCAACTGCTGGGCCTTCAATGCCCAATTGACTCCCACGCCTGACGCCAGTAGTTGTGCCCGAGGAGTGGAGTTCTCTTTCGCCGGTGAGATGAGATGCATGCCGCGGATGATTCCTTCGACGTCCACGTCTGCCGGTTCAACGGGTTGCACATAGGGCTCGTTGTACACAGTGAGGTAGTAGTAGATGTTTTCGGAGTTCTCGCCGTACATACGTCGCAGACCGTCTTTAACGATGTGTGCGATTTCGTAGGAGAACGCCGGGTCGTAGGCGACGACTGCGGGGTTCGTGGAGGCAAGCAACATTGAATGACCGTCTTGATGTTGCAGGCCTTCACCGTTGAGTGTGGTGCGGCCTGCGGTAGCCCCGAGTACGAAGCCCCGGCACATCTGGTCCATCGCGGCCCAAAACGCATCGCCTGTGCGCTGAAAACCGAACATCGAGTAGAAGATGTAGATCGGAATCATGGGCTCACCGTGAGTGGAGTAGGCAGAACCCGCGGCAATGAATGAAGCGACGGAACCCGCCTCGTTGATGCCTTCGTGCAGGATCTGACCGGTTGTCGATTCCTTGTAGCTGAGGATGTGTTCGCGGTCTACCGAGGTGTAGCGCTGTCCGAAAGGTGAGTAGATCTGTGCCGTGGGGAAGAGGGAATCCATTCCGAATGTGCGCGCCTCATCGGGGATGATCGGTACAAAGCGCTCGCCGATCTGTGGATCCTTCATAAGGTCTTTCAAAAGTCGGACAAAAGCCATTGTTGTGGCGACCTGTTGTTTGCCGGAGCCGTGTCGGATCGTGTCGAATGCCGAATCCTCAGGCATGGGTAGCGGCTTGCTGCGAACCCTCCGCTCCGGTACGCCTCCACCGAGCTTGCGTCGGCGGTCGAGCAAATACCGGTATTCCTCGCTGTCAACACCCGGGTGGAAATAGGGCGGAAGTTTTGCATCAATGGCGTCATCAGCAATCGGTACGCGCAGGCGATCGCGAAACTCCTTCAAATCTTCGAGGCTGAGTTTCTTCATCTGATGAGTGGCGTTGCGTCCCTCGAAGTGAGATCCCAAGGTCCAGCCCTTGATGGTCTTAGCGAGGATGACGGTTGGTTGGCCTTGCGTCTCCGTCGCTGCGCGATAGGCCGCGTAGAGCTTGCGATAGTCATGACCGCCTCGCTGAAGCGCCCAGATCTGCTCGTCTGAGTAACTCGACACGAGTGCTGCGGTGCGAGGGTCGCGACCAAAGAAGTTCTCGCGGACAAATGCACCGTCTTCGGCTTTGTACGTTTGGAAGTCACCGTCGGGTGTGGAGTTCATGATGTTGACGAGCGCACCCTCGCGATCTTGCGCGAGTAGGGGATCCCAATTGCGGCCCCACACCACCTTGAGAACATTCCATCCGGCACCGCGGAAAACCGACTCAAGTTCTTGAATGATCTTTCCGTTGCCGCGGACCGGTCCATCGAGTCGTTGCAGGTTGCAGTTGACCACGAAGGTCAGATTGTCGAGACGCTCTCGTGCCGCGAGGCCGATGGCGCCGATGCTCTCGACCTCGTCCATCTCGCCGTCGCCTAGAAATGCCCACACCCGCTGCTGGCTCGTGTCTTTAATGCCTCGGTCGTGGAGATAGCGATTGAAGCGGGCCTGGTAAATCGCATGGAGAGGTCCTAGCCCCATGGAGACCGTGGGGAACTGCCAGAACCACGGCATGAGACGCGGATGCGGATACGAGGGAAGGGATTGAGGCTGAGTGAGCTCCTGCCTGAACCCGTCTAGTTGTCCCTCGCTCAGACGTCCCTCGAGGAAGGCGCGCGCGTAGATGCCGGGGGAGGCGTGGCCCTGGAAGAACACTTGATCTCCGCCACCGACGTGATCGGGACCGCGGAAGAAGTGGTTGAAACCGACTTCGTACAACGTGGATGCTGAGGCGTAGGTGGAGATGTGTCCACCCACTCCGACACCGGGCCGTTGCGCGCGATGAACCATGATCGCGGCATTCCAGCGAATGTAGGAACGAATTTTTCGTTCGATGTCTTCATCACCCGGGAACCACGGCTCGTGCTCGGGCGGGATCGTGTTGATGTAGTCGGTGCTGCGCAGACTGGGCACACCGACATTGCGCTCATCCGCACGTCGGAGAAGCGAGAGCATGAGATATCGGGCGCGCTGGGCACCTGCGGAGTCGACAACCTGATCGAGGGCCCTCGTCCACTCCTGTGTCTCGTCTGGATCAACGTCGACATACTGGCTGGGTAGCCCGGCCGGGATCAGTGGCTCGTATTCACGAAATGCATCTTGACGTGCGGTCATGGTGGGACCCTCCATCGTGGGCAGGCTCGGGATCGCCGATCCTGCGGACTGGGTCCATCTTGGCCTATGTGAGTGTGAATCCGGAATTTCTCTGACGAATTTTTCTCATGGGGCTTGCGCTTGGGGCCCCATTCCGGTGGACTAACCCCACGCATCGTTCAGTGGTGCCCGACCGAAGGAGAATCGTGACCGCGCCAGCGGAGGGGACGTCGTTCGCGGCGAAGATGGGTCTCGTGCCAGGCAGCAGTGTCTGGGAGGTGGGTTACGACGATGATGTTGCCGAGGAAGTGGGCGCCGCACTAGCGAGTGTCGAGGGGCTCGAGCTGGTTGCCGAGGACCACAACGATGTTGTCGATGTCGTAATTTTATGGTGGCGCGACAGCGATGGTGACCTCGTGGATTCTTTAGTGGACGCACTCGCACCGCTCACGGATAGCGGCGTTATTTGGCTATTTACGCCCAAGCCCGGCCGACCCGGACACGTGGAGCCCGAAGACATCGCTGATGCTGCTCCGACAGCCGGATTGCAGCAGACCTCCACCGTGAGCGCCTCGCGAGACTGGCAGGGCACTCGTCTGGTTGCGCCCAAGGCCAAGCGCTAGGGCTTGGCCTTGGTAGGTGTGGTGGGCCTGGAGGGACTCGAACCCCCGGCATCTTCCTTGTAAGGGAAGCGCTCTAACCAACTGAGCTACAGGCCCGCGGCTGAATCATGCCATCTACGGCTAACCTTCAGCCATGCAGGCATCCCTCAATACGGCCACGGTGGCTGATGCTCTGGGGGTGATCGCCGACGCCTATCCGGTGGAACTGGCTGAGGGTTGGGACGCCTTCGGGCTCATCTGTGGTGATCCGGCTGCTCCGGCGCTGCGGATCCTGCTGGCAGTCGACCCCGTGCCTGCGGTTGTCGCGCAAGCCGCTGCAGGTTCGTACAACATGATCGTCACCCACCACCCGCTCTTTCTGAGTGGTGTGACCTCGGTGGCAGCTGACACCGTCGCGGGCCGAACTGTGCACGACCTCATTCGAGCGGGCATCGCGCTGGCTAACGCACACACGAATGCAGACAACGCATTCCCTGGTGTTTCCGACGCACTCGCCGCCGCGCTCGGTGTTCACGATTGTGTACCGCTATCCCCGCTCAGCGATCCGAAAACTGGACTCGGTCGCATTGGTTCTTTGGCCGAGCCGATGAGCTTGGGAGATTTCGCGAATCGTGTGGCTGCTGATCTGCCAGGGACCGCCCACGGCGTACGAGTCGCTGGTGACGCGTCACATCGGGTGGTTCGAGTGGCCGTCTGTGGGGGCTCAGGTGACTCGTTGTTGAGCGCCGCGACCGCTGCAGGGGCTGACGTCTACGTCACCTCTGATCTCAAGCACCACCGCATCCAGGACCACGTCCTCGCCGGAGGATGCGCCGTCATCGACGTGTCCCACTGGGCATCAGAGTGGCCGTGGCTGGAGGACCTTGCGCGGGTTCTTCGCGTGGGGCTGCCGGGCGCTACGGTGGACGTGTCGCGAATCGTGACCGATCCGTGGACCGCACATCTGAGGAGCATGCCCTGAACATCGATCCGTTCATTCAGATCCGGTTGTTGGACCTGCAGAAGGTCGACAGCGAGTTAGACCGCAACGCCCATCGCGCGCGTACCCTACCTGAGGCGGTCACTGCGGCTAGCCTCCATGCGGAGGTCATGGCGCTTGACGACGAGATCGCTGGTGCCGAAGCCGCCCTCTTCGATCTTCGGCGTGAGCAGAACCGGGCCGATGCTGATGTCGAGTTGGTGCGCCAACGGGTATCTAAGGATCAACATTTGCTCGACTCCGGCAGCATCAACGATCCCAAGCAGTTGGAGAACCTCCAACATGAGCTCGGCTCACTTGCGCGTCGACAGGCCGATCTCGAGGATGTGGAGATCGAGATCATGGAGCGCGTGGAGATTGCAGAACACGAGCTTGCGGCGCTCGTGACTCGACGTGATGGTCTTGCTGTCGATTCGGCAGCAGCGAATGAGGCTCGGGATGTCGCCGCCGATGCCCTTGGTGTAGAGAGAGCCGAACTCACGAATGAGCGGGCGTTGATGGCTGGTGAGGTCCCCGCAGATTTGCTCAAGTTCTACGAGAAGTTGCGGGCCGATCATGACGGTGTGGCAGCTGCCGCATTGCACCGCGGACGCTGCGAGGGCTGTCACATGGAACTCACGGCAGTGGACATCAATCGCATTCGCGAGGCGCCTTCTCACGAACTGTTGCGCTGCGAAGAGTGCCGTCGCATTCTGATCCGCACCGCCGAGTCGGGCCTGTAGTTTCGTGCGCCGTTTCATCATTGAGGCCGATGGTGGCTCGCGCGGCAATCCGGGTCCGGCCGCTTATGGCGCAGTTGTGATCGATGCGATCTCCGGAGTCCTCCTCGCCGAATTAGCGGACTATGTAGGTGAGACCACCAATAACGTGGCCGAATACAGCGGTCTCGTCGCTGGCTTGCATGAATGTGCTCACATCGATCCGAGCGCATCCATTGAAGTGCGCATGGATTCCAAGCTCGTCGTCGAGCAGATGAGCGGTCGATGGCAAGTCAAGAACGCCAACATGAAGGATCTCGTCAAGGCGGCCCATGCGGCTTTTGATCAGACGCACGTGACCTACGAGTGGATTCCGCGGGAGAAGAACACAACTGCGGATCGCCTAGTCAACATGAGTCTCGATGATGTGCGAGCCGGTGGCAGCGGGCGAATCCTGGTGCGCCCACAAAGCGACCCTGCACCCGCGCCCACTACGCCAAAGCTTGGCTGGGCGGGGAATCTCGGCATATCCACCACCACGCTTATCTGCCGACATGGGGTGACCGAATACACGGCTGAGAAGCGATTTAGTGGAAGTGGGGGAGCAGACCTTCCGCTGACCGACTTGGGACAGGCTCAGGCCAAGGCGCTCGCCGCAGAACTCATCGCTCGTGGTGGGGCAGACATCGTGGTGACCTCTCCGCTGCTCCGTACCCGACAGACAGCCGGGTTTGTGGCGGACGCATTGGGTTGCCCGCTGGAGATTCATGGCGGTATCGCTGAGGCGTCATATGGTGAATGGGATGGCTGCACGTACGCCGAGATCAACGAACGTTGGCCAGAGCAACTGCGCGCATGGCTGTCTTCAGCAGATGTCGCTCCGCCGGGGGGCGAGACGTTCAACGAGGTTCGATCTCGGGTGGAAGAGGCCCGACGAGACATCATCGCCAGACACCACGGGCTTCGCGTTGCCGTGATAAGTCACGTGACTCCCACGAAGATCCTGGTGGGAAGAGCGCTCGAGGCCCCATTGCAGTCGGTGTTTCGAATGGAACTTTCGCCCTGCTCCATCTCTACGATTTCCTGGTTTTCCGACGGGCACGCTTCCCTGCTCGGGTTTGCGGAAGCGACGCACACTCGTCACCTTGGTTAATCTCGGAGTCTCAGCCGTGGTGCTGTTCAATCTCGAGTGTCCATGGAGCATCGACTTTGCTCGGCTCGAGCAAGTTGACTTCGAATCCCGCTGCTTCGCACATTGCCGCCAAGGAGTCCGGTGTGCGTGGAGTCTTTGCGCTGCGTAGAAGTTCCCTAGTCAAGTAGCCCTTAGTTGCCTTATTGAAATGGCTCACTGCGATTTTCCGGCCGGTGGATGAATCCACCACCTTGCCGATGACAGTGCGTTCGGCAAGGGAACTGGGCACCTGAGCCAATGCGGCGTAGTCGCTAGAGCGCAAATCCAAGACGACTCTTCCATCAGCCCGAGTCTCCAGCGCGAGGCCAAGTGGCGACTTCCACATGCGGTTGAGTGAGTCAATGCCCGGCACGCGTGAACTTGCCGAGAGACGGTAAGCCGGGATGAGATCCTCCGGGCGTATGGCGCCAAATAAGGCCGACGCGATGAGAACTCGTTCGTTGGCCCGTGAGCGAGCGGCACGCGGGAGATTAGATAGGCACAGGGCGTCGAATAGGACACCGGTGTAGATCTCCGCAGCGGGCGCACAGGGGGCTTGTTTGATCGCCGTATTGCGGTGTACCTCGCCGACCTGGCGGTCGCTGAGAGCAAGATTACGTAGGGCGACTCGCGGCTCTTTGGCGCACATGCGGATTAACGCGTCGAGAAGCGGCCGGCGGACTTTAGTCAGTTCTGGAGCGAAGAGTTCCGTGAGATTGAGTCGGGGACCTCCATCTGGCGACGATTTTGACTCGCTGGGTGGGAGCAGGATCAGCACGGGGCTATCCTTGCAAGGCGGCGGACGAGTCGCTCGGGCGGTCGCGGCAGGTAAAATCTGTCGAGGAAAGTCCGGACTCCACAGGGCAAGGTGGTGGCTAACGGCCACCTGGGGCAACCCACGGGAAAGTGCCACAGAAAACAGACCGCCGGCTCTCCGGAGTCGGTAAGGGTGAAACGGCGGTGTAAGAGACCACCAGCATGCCGAGTGATCGGTGTGGCTAGGCAAACCCCACCCGGAGCAAGGTCAAAAGGCTGCGTGCAGCTGCGCGGATGATGAGCGGCCCGCTCATCCTGAGCAATCAGGCATCCGCGGGTAGACCGCATGAGGTCACCGGCAACGGTGATCCCAGATGGATGATCGCCCCCTTCGGGGACAGAATCCGGCTTACAGGGTGACTCGTCCGCCGCCCTGAGATTCACTCGCGTCAGTCGATGAGCGACAAGCGACGCAACTCTGACTCGAGTTGCGGGTTTGACGGCTCCACGAGGTGTGATCCATCGGGAAGAACAATCACCGGGATTGATTGACGACCACAAATCGCAATGGCTTCGTCCTTGTCCGCGTCATTCGCGGCTACGTCCCGATAATCAAAGTCGATTCCCAAGCGCTCGAGTTGCGCCTTGGAACGGCGGCAATCCCCGCACCATTCGGCACCATAGACAACAACCGAGCCGTGATCAGTCATGAAGTCCTCCTAGGATCTTCTCGCAGGCGACACCGAGCGCAGCGAACTCGGCGGGGGAGAGAACGTCGACCAAGTGGGTCCGCACGCTCTCGACGTGATCGGGTGCCGCTGCGACAAGAGTCTGCCAGCCAGTTTCGGTCAACACCGCGAATTGGCCACGCTTGTCATCTGTGCATTGTTCACGAAGGACGAAGCCACGCTTTTCCATCCGATCAATCTGGTGCGACAGGCGACTGCGCGATGCAAGCGTGCGATCGGCAAGATCACTCATCCGTACGCGGTGATCCGCGGCCTCAGAGAGACGTACGAGAATCTCGTAGTCGGCCATCGTGAGCCCATGCTGTTCTTGGATGTCTCGGCTGAGGCGGTCAAGGAGAAGTTGGGATGAGGCGATCCAGGCACGCCAGGCCCGCTGCTCGTTCTCGTTCAACCAACGGGGTGTCGTGTCCACGTCTTTAGTCTAGGCGGTAGTTGAAAATCGTACGAAATCTGGCGGCTAGGGGAGCGTCAGGATCTCAGCGCCGCTGGAAGTTACCAAGATGGTGTGTTCCCACTGCGCGGTGCGAAGCCGGTCCTGAGTGACGACTGTCCACCCGTCTGACCAGATTTCGTAGTCGTGGGTGCCGAGGGTCAGCATCGGCTCAATGGTGAAGGTCATGCCTTCCTCGATGGTCACGTTCAAGGCCGGGTCGTCGTAGTGGGGCACGACCAAGCCGGTGTGAAACGAGGTACCAATGCCGTGTCCGGTGAAGTCACGTACGACGCCATAGTCGAATCGCTTTGCGTAGCTCTCGATGACCCGACCGACAACATTGAGTGGGCGCCCGGGAGCGACCGCCTTGATTCCGCGCATCATCGCCTCGTGAGTGCGTTCCACGAGGAGTCGCGACGCCTCATCGACGTCACCCACGAGAAAGGTGGCGTTTGTGTCGCCGTGAACGCCGCCGATGAAACCAGTGATGTCGATGTTGCAGATGTCTCCGTCTTCCAGCACGGTGGAGTCGGGTATCCCATGGCAAATGACCTCATTGAGCGACGTGCATAACGACTTGGGGAACCCGCGATAGCCGAGGGTGGACGGATAGGCGCCGTGATCGAGCAGGAACTCATGCCCCACCTGGTCGAGGAAGTCGGTGGTCACCCCTGGGGCGATTGCGGCTCCGACCGCAGCGAGGGCTTGCGCAGCGATTCGGCCCGCCACACGCATTGCCGCGATGGTGTCAGCGTCCTTGACCTCGGGGCCGTCATAAGGAGTTGGGCGGGGCTTATCGACATATTCGGGCCGCGCAATGTGCGCAGGCACCGTCCGCCGGGATGACACCACACCTTGCTTCAACATGTTCGCCAGTGTAAACGGGTTCCGGTGTGAGCGTCGCAGAGAGTCTTTGGGACGATGGGGCGCGATATCCGACGTGTCAAAAAGAGGAGTAACCATGGACACCGGCGTGGGCGACATGAATGAGCAGTGGTGGTTCAACCTCACTACCCAACAAGTGGAGCAGGGCCTCGGCGAGGGAAACCTCGATCGCCTTGGGCCCTACGCAACTCGTGCCGAGGCTGAGGGTGCGCTGGAGCGGATGCATTCACGCACAGATGCGCAGGACCGCGAGGACGACAACTAGCTCTGGAATGAATGAAGCCCGGCTCCATAAGGAGCCGGGCTTCATTACGTGAAGGACTTAGGCCTTCTTGGCGGCACGCTTCGCCGGACGCTTCGCAGCGGCCTTGCGGGGAGCGGCCTTCTTGGCAGTGCGCTTTACAGCCTTCTTCGCAGTCGCCTTCTTGGCGGTGCGCTTTACGGCCTTCTTCGCAGTGCGCTTTACAGCCTTCTTCGCAGTCGCCTTCTTGGCGGTGCGCTTTACGGCCTTCTTCGCAGTGCGCTTTACAGCCTTCTTCGCAGTCGCCTTCTT
>WLOK01000191.1 GCA_009699315.1 Actinomycetota bacterium | reverse complement strand
CGTACCACGGACGTGACTGGCATCGTCAAGCTGCCTGAGGGCAAGGAGATGGTGATGCCCGGTGACAACACGGAGATGCTGGTTGATCTCATCCAGCCAATCGCCATGGAGGAAGGCCTCCGCTTCGCAATCCGCGAGGGTGGCCGCACAGTTGGTGCAGGACGCGTAGTCAAGATCATCAAGTAACACAAGTTCTTCCTTGTGTGGGGCGGCGAATACCCGCCCCACACAACCCCCGTAAGCAGCACATCGCAGAGTGAGGACATCAGCCACCATGGCGGGACAAAAGATCCGCATCCGGCTCAAGGCCTATGACCATGAGGTCATCGACAGTTCGGCGCGCAAAATCGTCGACACGGTGATTCGCACTGGTGCAAAGGTTGCGGGCCCGGTGCCGCTGCCGACGGAGAAGAACATCTTTTGCGTTATTCGCTCCCCACACAAGTACAAGGACAGTCGGGAGCACTTCGAGATGCGCACACACAAGCGCCTCATCGACATCCTCGACCCGACACCCAAGACGGTTGACTCGCTAATGCGTCTCGATCTTCCTGCCGGTGTCGACATCGAGATCAAGCTGTAGGGGATCGAAGAAACCATGAACGCGAATGTCAAGGGAGTGTTGGGCGAGAAGCTCGGCATGACTCAGGTATGGGACGAGAACAACAAGGTTGTTCCTGTCACTGTCATTAAGGCTGGCCCCTGCGTGGTCACTCAGGTGCGCACTCCCGACGTTGACGGCTACTCAGCCGTACAAATCGGTTTTGGCGCAATTGACCCGCGCAAGGTGAACAAGCCGCAGGCTGGCCACTTCGCCAAGGCAGGTGTGAGCCCCCGTCGTCATCTCGTCGAGGTGCGTACCGAAAATGCTTCCGAGTACACCCTCGGTCAGCAGGTCGGTGCAGATACCTTCGAGGCAGGACAATTTGTCGACATTGTCGGCACGTCTAAGGGCAAGGGCTTTGCTGGCCCGATGAAGCGTCACGGCTTCCACGGTCTGCGTGCCTCGCACGGTGTGCAGCGCAAGCATCGTTCGCCCGGTTCCATTGGTGGCTGCTCGACCCCCGGTCGCGTCTTCAAGGGAATGCGCATGGCCGGCCACATGGGCGCGGTGCGTGTGACGACTCAGGGCCTCCAGGTTCAGTCAGTGGACACTGAGCGTGGTCTGATCCTCATCAAGGGCGCCGTACCAGGGCCCAAGGGCGGACTTGTGTTCGTTCGGACGACCTCAAAGGATGTATCGGTATGACAACTGTTGAGGTTATTGACTCCAAGGGCAAGGCAGTCGGCAAGGTCGAACTGCCCGCAGAGATCTTTGATGTTCAGGTCAACATCCCCCTGATGCATCAGGTTGTTGTCGCACAGCTTGCCGCGGCTCGTCAGGGCACCCATGACACTAAGTCCCGCGGCGAAGTCCGTGGTGGTGGCCGGAAGCCGTACAAGCAGAAGGGCACCGGCCGTGCCCGTCAGGGTTCGACGCGCGCACCGCAGTTCGTCGGTGGTGGCGTCGTGCATGGCCCGACGCCTCGCAATTACGAGCAGCGCACCCCCAAGAAGATGAAGGCAGCGGCGCTTCGCGGTGCGCTGTCGGACCGCGCCCGCGACGGTCGCGTTCACATCGTCTCGGAGTTGGTAGTTGGTGAGACTCCATCAACCAAGGCAGTTCTCGCACTGCTCGCGACGCTGTCGACACGTCCCAAGTTGTTGGTTGTTGTCGAATACGAAGACGTTGTCGCGCAGCTGAGCCTGCGCAATATTGCCTCGGTTCACGTCGTGACGACCGGCCAGCTCAACACTTACGACGTTCTGGTTGCTGACGACGTGGTGTTCACGCAGGAGGCGTTCGATTCGTTCACCTCTGGCCCAGCCAAGGGGCGCGGCGCTAAGGCTGTTGCCACTGAGAGTGAGGCAGGCGCATGAGAATCGCCGATCCCCGCGACATCCTGATCGCACCGGTCATCTCCGAGAAGAGCTATGGGCTCCTTGACGAGAACAAGTACACCTTCTTGGTGTCGCCGAGCGCGAACAAGACGCAGATCAAGATCGCCGTTGAGCAGGTGTTCGGCGTTCGTGTTCTTTCGGTCAACACCATGAACCGTGAGGGCAAGCGCATTCGTACTCGCGCTGGCTTCGGGCGCCGCAACGCCACTAAGCGCGCCATCGTCTCGGTAGTTCAGGGCGATCGCATTGACATCTTCGGAGGCCCGGTCAGCTGACCGGCGCAGGAATGAGGAAGTAGACCATGGGTATCCGTAAGTACAAGCCGACAACGCCGGGCCGTCGTGGCTCGAGCGTGGCCGACTTTGTCGAGCTGACGCGATCCACGCCGGAGAAGTCGCTGGTTAAGCCGCTTATCAGCAAGGGCGGCCGTAACAACGCCGGTCGTGTGACTGCTCGTCACCAAGGTGGCGGACACAAGCGTGCCTACCGCATGATTGATTTCCGTCGCGCGGACAAGGACGGCGTGCCTGCGAAGGTCGCTCACATCGAGTACGACCCCAACCGCACAGCGCGCATCGCATTGTTGCATTTCGCCGACGGCGAGAAGCGCTACATCATCGCCCCTGCAAAACTGCGCCAGGGTGACCGTGTTGAGACTGGCCCTGCGGCCGACATCAAGCCCGGCAACAATCTTCCGCTGCGCAACATCCCCGTCGGTACGGTCATCCACGCTGTGGAGCTGCGTCCCGGTGGCGGCGCGAAGATCGCACGTTCGGCTGGTTCTAGCGTGCAGCTCGTAGCCAAGGACGGCCCCTACGCGCAACTGCGTATGCCGAGTGGCGAAATCCGCAACGTCGACGTGCGCGCTCGCGCGACCGTCGGTGAAGTGGGCAACGCTGAGCAGTCCAATATCAACTGGGGCAAGGCTGGACGTATGCGCTGGAAGGGTCGTCGTCCGACGGTCCGTGGCGTGGCCATGAACCCGGTCGACCATCCGCATGGTGGTGGCGAAGGAAAGACCTCCGGTGGTCGTCATCCGGTCAACCCGAATGGCAAGCCAGAGGGCCGTACCCGCAAGGCCAACAAGGCCAGCGACAAGTTCATCGTCCGCCGCCGCAAGACCGGCAAGAAGCGCTGAGGGAAGTAGAGCATGCCTCGTAGTCT
>WLOK01000190.1 GCA_009699315.1 Actinomycetota bacterium | reverse complement strand
TTAGGGCTACGCAAGGTGACGTCGAGGGTGGGGGGAGGGGGGCTCTGCCAGAATGAGGCGTATGGCGACATCGGCCCCTGCTCACCCCCGCGTGCTGTCGGGCATTCAGCCGACAGCCGATTCGTTCCAGCTGGGCAATTACCTTGGGGCGTTGGTGCGGTGGGTCGCACTCCAGGAGACCCATGACGCGTTCTACTGCGTAGTCGACCAGCACGCGATCACCGTCGAGCAGGAACCCGCCGTTCTTGCCCGGCGCACGCTGCTGTCCTTCGCTCAACTACTCGCAATTGGCCTCGATCCGGAGCGCAGCACGATCTTCGTACAGAGCCACGTACCCGAGCACACCCAGTTGGCGTGGGTCCTGCAGTGCATGACGGGCTTCGGCGAGGCCGGCCGCATGACGCAGTTCAAGGACAAGGCAGGCAAGGAGGGCACCGACCGCTCGACGGTGGGCCTGTTTACCTATCCGATCCTGCAGGCCGCAGACATCCTGCTCTACCAGGCAAGCGGTGTGCCGGTAGGCGAAGATCAGCGTCAGCATCTCGAACTCACCCGCGACCTCGCGCAGCGCTTCAATTCCCGCTACCAGAAGACCTTCGTGGTGCCCGAGCCTCTCATCGTGGCCGACACAGCGAAGATCCTCGACCTCCAGGACCCGACCGCGAAGATGAGCAAGTCCTCGGCCCCCGGCTGTGTCTTCCTCCTCGACGAGCCCAATGTGACCGCGAAGAAGATCAAGAGCGCAGTGACTGACTCCGGCCGAGAAATCTCCTTTGACCCGGTCGAGAAGGCCGGCGTCTCCAACCTGCTGTCCATCATCCGGGCAGTGACTGGCACCCCCGTTGAGGCGCTTGTGGCTTCATATGAGGGCCGCGGCTACGGCGACCTGAAGAAGGACGCCGCGGAGGTAGTCGTGGACCTCGTGTCCCCCATTCGGGCGTCTGTCAACGAGTTGATGGGTGACCGGGCCGAACTAGAGCGCCTCATGACGGTGGGTGCCGGAAGGGCCCGGGAGGTTGCGGCCACGACCTTGACCTTGGTCTACGACCGCATCGGGTTCGTCCCAGCCCGCTGAGATTTCGAGACGACCCCTATGTGACGGACGTCCTACGCCTAGGGGTGGTGGGCTACACCTGCGATGCCTAGGATTCAGACGTTTGGCCAGTGCGGCGATATGGAGGGTTTTGTGAGCAGTGTGACCACCCCGGTCTCGACAGACGGGCAACCCCCTAAGCGGCAACGCGCCGACATCGGTGTCAAGACCCTGCGAACGGACCGCTACTGGGTCCAGCCGCTGGTGACCTTCATCGCGCTCATGCTGTTCATCATCTACTCGACGTGGCGCGCGTTCATGAACGCCAACTACTTCTACGAGCCGCTGATTTCGCCGTTCTATTCACCGTGTCTTTCGACTGCCTGCCCGCCTGGTTCGAGCTTCTGGACTCCACTCAGTCTCCCCATGGCCTTCTCTCCAGCGCTGTTGATCCTGATCTTCCCGCTCGGCTTCCGCCTCACCTGCTACTACTACCGCAAGTCTTACTACCGTGCTTTCTGGCAGTCGCCACCCGCGTGTGCGGTCGCCGAACCGCACGGCAAGTACACCGGTGAGACCCGTTTCCCACTGATCTTCCAGAACGCGCACCGCTGGTTCTTCTTCGCGGGCTTGGTTTTCAATGCCATCCTCACGTATGACGCCATCATCGCCTTCCGCAACCACGATGGCGAGTGGGGCCACGCAAGCATCGGCACCCTCGTGTTGCTGCTTAACGCATCCTTCCTCTGGTTCTACTCGCTGTCATGCCACTCCTGCCGTCATGCGATCGGTGGACGCCTGAAGAACTTCTCGAAGCACCCGGCTCGCTACAAGATGTGGACGTGGGTCAGCAAGCTCAACGGCAATCACATGCGTTACGCATGGATCTCGATGGTCTTTGTTGCCTTCACGGACTTCTACGTCTACCTCGTAGCCTCCGAAAAGATCACGAACTTCTACTTCTTCTAAATCGAAAGGCTCATCTGCATGTCCCAGATTACGAAGTTGCAGTTCGACGTGATCGTCGTCGGTGCCGGCGGCGCGGGTCTTCGCGCGGCCATCGCCGCTCGCGAGGCCGGCAAGAAGACAGCCATCCTGAGCAAGTCGCTGTTCGGTAAGGCCCACACGGTCATGGCCGAGGGTGGCATTGCCGCATCCATGGGCAACGTGAACTCCAACGACAACTGGAAGGTTCACTTCTGCGACACGATGCGCGGCGGCAAGTTCCTCAACCACTACCGCATGGCCGAGTTGCATGCCAAGGAAGCCCCAGATCGCGTATGGGAGCTCGAGGCGTGGGGCGCGCTCTTCGATCGCACCCCCGACGGCAAGATCAGCCAGCGCAACTTCGGCGGTCACGAATACCCGCGTCTCGCTCACGTAGGCGACCGCACCGGACTGGAAATGATTCGCACACTGCAGCAGCGCGTGGTCGCTCTCCAGCAGCAGGACAAAGCGGAGTTCGGCGACTACGACGCGATGATCGAGGTCTTCGCTGAGACATCGGTTTCGCATGTGTTTGTCTCGGGTGAAGGCGCCGACCGCAAAGTCTCCGGCGCGTTCGCATACGCACGTGGCACCGGTGATTTCATTGTCTTTGAGGCGCCCTCGGTCATCCTCGCGACGGGCGGCATCGGCAAGTCGTTCAAGGTCACGTCCAATTCGTGGGAATACACCGGTGATGGCCACTCCATGGCGCTCATCAGCGGTGGGTCGCTCGTCAACATGGAGTTCGTGCAATTCCACCCCACGGGCATGGTGTGGCCGCTGAGCGTCAAGGGCATTCTCGTCACCGAGTCCGTACGTGGCGACGGTGGCGTACTGACCAACTCTGAAGGCCGTCGCTTCATGTTCGACTACATCCCCGACGTCTTCAAGGCGCAGTACGCCAAGACTGAAGAAGAAGCTGACCGCTGGTACACCGATCCCGACAACAACAAGCGTCCGCCGGAGCTCCTTCCCCGCGACGAAGTTGCGCGCGCGATCAATACCGAGGTGAAGGCCGGCCGCGGATCACCTCACGGCGGCGTTTTCCTCGATGTGTCGAAGCGACTTCCCGCTGACGTCATCAAGGCCAAGCTCCCTTCGATGTGGCATCA
>WLOK01000019.1 GCA_009699315.1 Actinomycetota bacterium | reverse complement strand
GCGCGTCCATCGAGTTCGGCTGAACTGATTGTCTGGATGGAATCGATCACGACGAGCCGAGGATCGCTTGACTCGATGTGCCCAATCACTGCGGCCAGGTCAGATTCGTCCGCGATGAGCAAATTGTCGGAGTCGGCATTGATACGTCGAGCTCGTACGCCGATCTGCTCCGCCGACTCCTCGCCCGAGATGTAGAGCACGTTGCCTACGCGGCGTCGCGCGATGAGGTCTGCGACCCAGAGCAACAGCGTGGACTTGCCCACGCCAGGCTCTCCGGCCACCAAGACCACCTGGCCAGCGACGAGCCCGCCACCGATCACGCGGTCGAACTCCGGCAGCCCTACGGGCCGACGAGGAGAGTCCGCGGCCGCGATTTCGCTGACCGGCCGAGCGGCGCGCACCGGAGCTGTGGCTGTGGCGCCGGCGCGGACTGGTGCGAGTTCGCTGACGGTGCCGAACTCCTGGCACTTCGGGCAGCGACCAACCCAGCGCGGGGTGGATGCCCCACACGCCGAGCATTGGTAGCGGACCGAAACTTTCGCCATGGGGTGACCGTACGCCCCCGGACTGACTTCAGGTCAAACTGGATCGGCGAGGTGTGGAGCCAACCCAATGCGGAGGGTTCCAGTCGCGCGGTCAAGCATCTGTATGCGGGCCTCGCAATGCACCACGAGTTCGTCGTAGGCGAGCTTGCCGATCAGTGCAATGAGCTCATCACGCGAGGAGATAAAGACCGGGTCCTGACCGACATGGGCCTCGGTGTTGCCGCTGCAGTACCAGTCGAGATCGTGACCGCCCTCGCCCCAGCCGCGGCGGTCGTACTCAGTGATGACGACGACGGTGTGCTCGGTCCCATCCGGGTAGTCGACCTTCTCGAAGGTACGCCGGATCGGCAACTGCCAGCAGACATCGGGCTTGGTCTCGACGAACGAGACTCCTTCGCTCGCGGCGAGGTGGTGGAGAACGCAGCCCTTATCACCATCGAAATCGGGGCGATTGAGGAAAATACATGCGCCCTGAACGACGCGAGTTTTGCGATCCCCGTCTAGGCCGCTGGTGAACGGCCCCTTCTTTGCAGCCTTCTTTGAGAACTGCCAGCGCTCCGGGTCAAGTTTCTTGACCCACTTAGCGACATTGCGCTCGTCCTTCTTGCCAGAAAAGTGGGCGCCGAGGGTGCAGCAGCCGTCATCGGGTCGAGAGGAGTAGATGCCTTGGCATCCATTCCCAAAGATGCAGGCCCATCGGGACGTCAGCCACGTCAAGTCAGCGCGGATTCGTTGGTCAGAATCGGCAGGGTCGGCGAACTCAACCCACTGGCGCGGGAAATCAAGGGGAACCTCAGGCACTCCTGCAGCCTAGACGGATAGCCGGGGCGCCATGCAAAGAGGTATGGGGGTCCTCGCGTAACTGACGCGTTGCGGATAGCGTCGGACCATGCGTATTGGCGTGCTCGACGTGGGTTCAAACACCGTCCACCTGCTCGTCGTGGACGCCCACGATGGCGCGGCGCCAGTGCCTGCCTTCAAGCACTCGATCCCTCTGCGCATGTCTGAGCACGTAACTGAGGATGGGCGCATCGATGAGGATGCTGTTGCCGAGTTATGTCTGCACATCCGCGCGTCGCAGGACGCCGTTGAAGATATGGGCGCGACCGAATTCATGGCCTTCGCCACCTCAGCAATTCGCGAGGCCCCCAACGGCGATGACGTCGTCCGGCAAGTTCGCGAACGTACCGGTGTTGATCTTGAAGTGCTCACTGGCGACGAGGAGGCTCGACTCACGTTCCTCGCTGTTCGCCGTTGGTTCGGTTGGTCAGCGGGCCGCATTCTTGTTCTTGACATCGGTGGCGGTTCCTTGGAGATCGCGGTCGGCACAGACGAGGAGCCAGAAGTGGCAGTGTCAGTGCCGGTCGGTGCGGGCCGGATGACTCGCAACTATGTGACGAGCGATCCGGCAAACAGCGATGACGTACGCGCAATGCGTAAGTACGTGCGCTCCCAGATTGCTGAAGTGGCGGGCCGCATTCTGCGCGTCGGTGAGCCACGCATCTCGGTGGCGACTTCCAAGACCTTTAAACAACTCGCCCGCATCGCCGGGGCGGCGCCATCGAGCGACGGACCGTTTGTTCGGCGTACGTTGTCGCAGGGCTCCTTGCAAACCTGGGTTCCCAAGTTATCGGGCATGACCGCACCTGAGCGGGCAACACTGCCCGGCGTATCCCAAGGCCGTGCGGCACAAATCCTTGCGGGTGCCGTGGTTGCTGAGGCGGCCATGGACCTCTTAAACGTTGTCGAACTTGATATCTGCCCGTGGGCGCTGCGGGAGGGCATCATTCTTCGCCGAATAGATTGGCTGCACCAATGAGTCTTGATATGTCGGGGTTATCCGCGTCTGATGTTGCTCAACGCGTCGCGGAGGGGAAGGCCAACGATGCGCCCGACGCGCGAAGCCGGAGTCTCGGCAGCATCATTCGATCAAATCTCTTTACTTGGTTCAACGGGCTAATCTTCGCCCTTTGGATCGCAATGATCGCAGTCGCTCCTATTCAGGATTCACTCTTTGGCTTCGTCATCGTCGCCAACACGCTCATCGGTGTCATCCAAGAGTGGCGTGCAAGCCAAACCCTCGCCAAGCTGTCACTCATCGGTGAGGCGAAGCCAATCGTGCGGCGCGAAGGCGCGGACGTGGAGGTGCGCCCGGCGGAAGTCGTACTTGACGACATCATTGTCTTGCGCACTGGCGATCAACTGGTCGTCGATGGAGTTGTCGTCGAATCCTTTGGTCTCGAAATTGACGAGAGTCTGCTTACAGGTGAGGCAGATCCGGTCGATAAGTCGATAGACGACTCGGCGATGTCTGGGTCATTCGTAGTGGCTGGCGCCGGTCTTTACCGAGCGACGCGTGTTGGCAAGGATTCCTTCGCAGCAGGCCTGACCGAAGAGGCGAAGAAGTTCCAGCAAACTAATTCCGAGTTACGAGATTCGGTGGCCAAGTTCATCCGCGTCATTTCCTATGCGCTTCTCCCGGTAGGCGCCTTACTTCTCTGGTCGCAGATTCAGGCAGTAGATGCACCGGATTCCGGGCAAACCATCAAGGACGCTATCCGCGGAACTATCGCTGGAGTGGTCACGATGGTTCCAGAAGGTCTGGTGCTCCTCACCAGCATCGCTATGGCTGTTGCGGTCATTCGGCTAGCTCGCTACAAGGTACTCGTGCAGGACATGCCAGCGGTCGAGGTCCTTGCGCGAGTCGATACGGTCTGCGTCGACAAGACCGGCACGCTCACCGAGCCGGGTATGCATGTCCGCGATGTCGTTCCCCTTGCTGCTGCCGAGCCCATCGCCGAGGCACTCGGCGCGATGGGCTCCAGTGAGGGCAGCCCCAACCCGACACTGCAGGCAGTCGCCGAGGCCTACCCCAAGCCCGCCTGGGCGCTCGTATCTGCAGTTCCGTTCTCGAGCGCGCGCAAATGGTCATCTGCGACGTTCGACCAACACGGCACATGGTTGCTCGGGGCACCTGAGATGTTGTTGCTTGATGACGCTGGTGCTTCGGTGCGAGCACAGGCAGAGGAGCTCGCCTCCTCTGGCTCACGCGTTTTGCTGCTTGCGCGATCTTCTGCGACTCCTGAAACTGGACCCGATGTAGAGCGTGGACCGGGGGCACTATCGCCAGTCGCTCTTGTCGTGATTGACCAGAAACTCCGTGATGACGCCGCAGACACCGTGGCGTACTTCCTAGAGCAGGGCGTTCACGTCACCGTCATCTCGGGGGATAACCCTGGCACGGTTGGCGCGATCGCAGCGCAGGCTGGGATTCCGGGTGCCGATGCTCCGGTCGATGCGCGAACGCTGCCTGAAGACATCTCTCAACTCGCTACCGTGCTCGATTCTCGTTCGGTATTCGGCCGGGTCACGCCGCTGCAGAAGCAGGCGATGGTTGATGCGCTGCACCTTCGTGGCAAAACAGTCGCCATGACCGGCGATGGCGTTAATGACGTACTTGCACTCAAACATGCAGATTTAGGCATCGCCATGGGTTCTGGATCAGGAGCTACGCGAGCAGTTGCCCAACTGGTTCTACTCAATAACAAGTTTTCTGTAATGCCGCATGTGGTTGCCGAAGGCCGAAAGGTGCTCGGCAACATCGAACGTGTCTCAGATGTGTTTCTGACCAAGACTTTCTACGCAATCATCATTTCGCTGATGACAGCAGGCACAGTGCTGTTGCCATTCCTCGCGGCTCCGCTTGACTTTCCATTCCTGCCCCGCCATCTCACGTTGATCAGTGCGTTAACGATTGGTATCCCGGGTTTCTTCCTTGCTCTGATGCCCAATAAAGAACGATTCCGGCCGGGATTCTTCAAACGAGTGTTGCTGTTCACTGTCCCTGCTGGCGCGATTGCAGCCGTGAGTGCGATGCTGAGTTACTACATCGCACTTCCAGATGAGGGAGCCACACCAACTCAGGTTGTTGCTGCGCAGGGGATGGCGACGTTGACACTATTCATCGTAACGACTGCGGTTCTTCTTCAGTCTGCACGCCCGCTTAATCTGATTCGTTTGGGTATCGTGGCGCTCATGATTGCCATGTTCCTCGGCGTCCTCCTCATTCCATTCTTTGCCAAATTCTTTGCACTTCAGATGTCTTGGGACCGCACCATGCTGGTTGCGGTGATCATCGGTCTAGTCGGGGCGGTGTTCGTGTGGATCGCAACCCTGATTACCGATCGATGGCGTCGCGCGTGAAGGTTGGGCTAGCCAAGATCACGCTCTCCACTTCATCAGTTTTTCCGGAGTCGACGGAAAGCGCCTTCGAGCTCGCGTCAATCCTCGGATATGACGGCATCGAAGTCATGGTCGGTACCGATGCGGCCAGCCAGAGCCTTGACGAACTCAAGCGTCTACGCGACGTCTACTCGATGCCCGTGCTTTCTATTCATGCCCCGTGTCTGCTAGTTACCCAGCGAGTCTGGGGGATTGATCCGTGGGGCAAGCTCACCCGTGCACGAGATGTTGCTGAGGAACTTGGTGCTGACACCGTGGTGGTGCATCCGCCATTTCGTTGGCAGCGCGAGTACGGCCGGGAGTTCGTGGCGGGTCTAAAGCGCATGACGAATGAGACACACGTGAAATTCGCCGTGGAAAACATGTTCCCGTGGCGGGCGAGGTCGCGCGAGGTGATGGCGTACTCGCCTGGTTGGGATATTCGCGACGAGGACTATCCCGCTACGACGCTTGATCTGTCGCATACTGCAGTGTCGGGTACCGATGCGCTTGAGATGGCCCGTGATCTCGGGGATCGCCTCACGCATGTGCACCTGGCGGATGGCAGCGGGTCAGCCCTCGATGAGCACCTCATCCCGGGCAGAGGAACGCAAGCGTGCGTTCCGGTCCTCACGCACCTGCTCGACAGTGGCTTCGCTGGCACGATTGTGCTGGAGGTGTCTACTCGCAAAGCCTCGTCGCAGACCGAACGAATGACCGACCTTGCCGAGGCGCTGGCTTTCGCTCGCCTGCATAGTGGTTCAGCTCCCTGAGCGTTTGCTCGCCTACAGTGGTGACATGTCCGCCGAAGGGGATCGCTCTGCTGTGCTGAAGGCCGCAATGGCAGCCTTCGCGGCCACGGGCTATGCCAGCACCACGCTGAAGGGCGTTGCGGCGGCGGCGGGAGTCGCTCCGCAGGTTCTCAAGTCGTACTACGACAACAAAGAGCAGTTATTCGCTGCAGCGATGCGACTGCCCTATGACCCCGCGACCGCGATCCAGGCGCTCCTCGCTCCAGGCCTTGACGGTATGGGCGAACGACTAGTTCGACTCACGTTTGCCACATTCGCCGACGAGCAGGTACGCAAAGACATCGACTCGATTATGCGCACTGGGGGGACGGCGGGGCGACTCGCAGGAGTTTTCTCCGAGTACATCGAATTCGGTGTCGTGGATCGCGTTGTCGCCAATCTCGGTCTTCCGGATGTCCGTCTGCGCGTAGCCTTGATCTCGTCCTACCTCATGGGGGTAGCAGCCGGTCGCTACATCGCAAAGATCTCGCCCCTCGACACCGCTGATGAAGACCTGCTGGTTCGTATTGTGGCGCCAACGATTCAGGCTTTGCTCGATCCCACCACACCGCTAGGAGAGAACCAATGACCACCTTCGCTTTCTATGGCGCCGGCAACATGGGCGAGGCGCTAATCAGTGGTCTGCGCAACTCCGGTGTCTCCGGCGCTGACATTCTGGTGGTGGAAAAGAGGCCCGAAAGGGCCACAGAGATCGCTTCCGCCTACGAGGTGCTCATCGTCGACGCTTTAACGGCCGCTTCAAGGGCAGACATACATGTCGTAGTGGTGAAACCCCAAGACGTGGCGGGCCTGTTGGGGGAGATCGGCTCGGACATCGCGCCGGGAAGCTTAATGATCTCGATCGCTGCCGGCATATCCACTGCGTTTCTAGAGTCGCAGGTGGGCGAAGGTGTCGCGTGCGTTCGAGCGATGCCTAATACTCCGGCGCTCCTCGGCCAGGGCATGACTGGCGTTTCAGCAGGGGCTAAATGCGACGATGACTCCCTAGGCAAGGCAGCCTCGATTATGTCGACAGTGGGTTCGGTTGCGATCATCGCCGAGACCGACCAGGACGCACTCACTGCTATCTCGGGTAGCGGTCCTGCTTACGTCTTCTATCTCGCCGAGGCCATGGCCGAAGCTGGTATCGGGCTGGGCTTAAGTCCAGAGTTGGCCCGCACTCTCGTCAATCAGACCCTCGTCGGCGCATCCGCGATGCTGAACTCGACCGAACTAGAGCCCAGCGAATTACGCAGCCGAGTCACCTCACCCAACGGCACCACAGCAGCTGCAGTATCAGTTTTCGATGAACGGGGAACCCGCGAGACGGTGATTCGGGCGGTCGCGGCTGCGGCCCAGCGGAGTAAGGAACTCGCAGCGGGCTCTTAAGCGGCAGCTAGCACGTGTCAGGTCCGTTGTCAGCACATCTGGATACCTGATCGCAAGAGTTGACCGGTCAGCGAATTGATCCAGAAATGGCCGTACCGGAGGTGTCAATCCCGTCTGCCCAATGCGAAATCACCTCAGCGGTGACCTCAGTGAACGGGACTTTGTGGGTGCGGCTATTCTCGCCAAGCGGATCTTGGTGTGGCCGTGGTTGGAGACTAAAAGCGAGCGTAAAAATTGCTCACAGATATTTTCTAATCTCGCTACCGAATTTGCTTAATGTTCACTAGGCTCACGGACTGACGTAAGAAGACGGCAGCACATATCGAAGGGATCGATGTAAATGACGACGAAGCCTGCGCTCTCGGAGGTTCGGTTCCTTACGGTGGCTGAGGTCGCCAAGGTCATGCGCGTGTCGAAGATGACCGTTTATCGCCTGGTGCACTCCGGCGAACTTCCTGCCGTTCGGGTTGGTCGCTCCTTCCGGGTGCCTGAGACTGCGGTCAATGACTACCTTGAGCAGGCCTACGTCGAGGCCATGTGAGCACTGAGGTACGCTCCTCATCTCTAGTGGATGGGTGAGGTAGGTCATGGGTTCCGTCATCAAGAAGCGCCGCAAGCGGATGGCTAAGAAGAAGCACCGCAAGCTTCTCAAGCGCACCCGAGTTCAGCGTCGCAACAAGAAGTAGCCCTCTGGCTGCTCGCCAGCCTCATTTACTGAGGTTGGCTCGTGTGACCCCGTAAATTTTCACCCTGCAGTTAGCGACGGGCGATGCGCCCGACGGCGTATCCCAACATGATTCCGGCAGCGACCCCGGCGCCACCCACGGCCAGGGGCGCAGCTGCTTCACGAATTCGGGCCCGGCGACGAAAGTCTCGAATTGGCCAGTTGCGTTGCCGGGCATGGGCACGCAGGAGCGGGTCGGGGTTGACCGCGACCGGACTCCCCACTAGCGACAGCATCGGGATGTCATTCGAGGAGTCGGAATACGCGGAGCAACGCGATAGATCCAGTCCCTCACGCTCCGCTATTGCTCTCACGGCCTCTGCCTTTGCTTGGCCGTGCAGCGGTGCGCCGACTAGGCGCCCGGTGTAGATGCCATCCTTCACTTCCGCCACGGTGCCCAGGGCGCCGGTGAGTCCGAGCCGACGAGCGATGATGTTGGCGAGTTCGACGGGCGTTGCCGTGACCAGCCAGACGCGCTGACCAGCGTCAAGGTGTCCTTGGGCCAGTGCCAACGATCCAGGGATCAACTTGTCGACCATGTGGTCGTCGAAGATGCCCTCGCTCAGGGCCATCAATTCGCTGACTGGGCGGCCCTCCACGAATGACAGCGCCGCCGCTGTGGCGGACTCCATGTCTTCTAGGTCCTCAGACCCACTGACCAAGAACTTGACCTGCTTGCGGGAGAACTGGGCAATCTCGGGGATCGTGAAGTAGTGCTGGCGGGCCAAGCCGACGGCAAGGTGAAAAACACTGGCGCCACGAATGAGGGTGTTGTCGACGTCGAAGAACGCAGCTGCGGTCGGGTCGGGGGTCACGTCGGGGTCTGGGCCAAGCGCGCCGACAACGTCCGCGGCATCGGCCGAAGCCCTGCCCGCGGTGCGGTATCTCGACAGGATGTCGAGTGGTCGGGACTTACTCACCGTGTCAGGGTAACCGGCCCGCGTCTTTGAACACCTACCCCTGAGAGACTGACCCCATGGCTGACGCCCGTGTGACCCTCGTAGGCAAGCCCGGCTGTCACCTGTGTGAGGAGGCGGCAGTGATCCTGACTGAGGTCTGTGCGTCCATGGGGGTGCAGTGGGAGGAACGCTCGATTTTCGACGATCCAGCCCTCGCCGACGCATATTGGGAGTGGATCCCGGTTGTCCTCGTGGATGGGCATAAGGTCTCGCACTGGGGCGTGGACGTGGAGCGGCTCCGGGCGGCACTCACCTGCTGAGGTTGGGCTGCTATACATCGCCCGCGGCCCTCAGGTCAATTTTGTGCGAATCTCCCAGATTCCATAATGTGTGCCTCCGTCGGCCGAGTGGTCGGCCACCGCGCTCAATGTAGGTGCCCGTGACATTACGACACTCTCCACGTGAGGGGTCCGCACGTCGCATCGGAGGAGAGATCCCCGACGCGACGATCGCGCGACTTCCTGTGTACCAGCGCGTGCTTGCCGCACTCGCTGAGAGTCACGTTGCCATCGTTTCCTCTGAGGAGATCGCTGCGGCGTCTGGAGTGTCGAGTGCAAATGTGCGACGCGACCTATCGCACCTGGGGTCACAGGGCACGCGCGGCGTTGGCTACCACGTCTTCTCGCTACTTGCTCATGTCACGCAGGCCCTCGGCATTTCCTCGGAGCGCCCAGTCGTCATCGTCGGTGCCGGACACATCGGCACTGCACTCGCTGCTTATCAAGGTCTGCCTTCCCGCGGCTTCCGTGTTGTAGGCGTCGTCGACATTTCTGTGGATCGTGTGGGCTTTCCCGTGACGGAGAGTACGCAGATGCGAGTGCGTCCATTGACGGAGCTCGAAGCAATTGTTCGTGAAGGCAGCGCGCGCATCGGTGTGATCGCTACACCTGGAGCCGCCGCTCAGTATGTATGTGATCGCCTTGTGCAGGCAGGGGTACGAAGCATCCTGAACTTCGCGCCCGTGACCCTGGCGGTTCCCCAAGATGTAGAGATCCGGCAAGTGGATCTCGCTGTTGAACTACAGATCCTTGCGTTTCATGAACAGCGCAGGACTGTGACGATTCCGGAGTGCAGCGCATGAGCGATTTACGCAATAGACGCAAGCCGACCATGGGGGCAGTCGCCCTCGTCGCCGCCGGGCCCGGAGATCCGGATCTGCTCACCCTGAGAGCGGCTCATCTCCTCGCGACGGCAGAGGTCGTGGTGTGTGACACGGCTGTCCTGTCGGTGGCGGAGGTACACGTCAACGCAGATGCGCAGATTCTCAACACGGTTGACGAGAACGGCATCCCGCTCGATCACCAAGGGCGTGCCCGACTCGTCGCGGAGGCCGCCAAGGCCGGTCAGCGCACCGTGCGCTTATTCGCAGGAGATCCGGTGGTCGACGGTGCACTCGCCATTGAGGTAGCCGCACTCCACAAGGTCAAGATCCCCTTCGAGGTTGCTCCAGGTGTCAGCGTCGTGACGGGTGTGCCCGTCTACGCTGGATTCACACTCACAGGGGGGCGTACCCGCTCCTTCCAGGTACTAGATGCTGATGCGCCAGACATGGACTGGTCGCGCTACTCCGATGCGCACCACACCCTCATGTTCATGTCGGGCGCGGATCAGGCTCCCGACATTGCGCGCAACTTGCTAGCGGCCGGGCGTTCGGCCGATACGCCGATCGTAATTACTCGCGGTGGCACCACGGTTGAACAGCGTTCGGTCGTTTCAACGCTGGGCAATGTCGCCACGGACGTGAAGAATGCCCGCCAAGCGGGACCCGGGATCGTCGTCGTAGGGGACGTAGTCGCCCAGCGCGAGCGCATGTCGTGGTTCGAGGTCAAGCCCCTCTTCGGTTGGCGCGTCCTCGTGCCGCGCACTCAGGATCAGCCGCGTCTTCTCACCGACCGACTTCGTGGGTTTGGCGCGATTCCGGTTGAGGTCCCGACGATTTCGGTGGAGCCTCCGCGTACTCCGCACCAGATGGAGCGTGCCGTGCATGGGCTCGTTTCAGGTCGTTATGAGTGGATCGGATTCACCAGCGTCAACGCCGTGCGTGCGGTGCGCGAAAAATTGGAGCAGTACGGCCTCGACGCCCGTTCTTTCGCGGGCCTGAAGGTCGCTGCTGTGGGCGAAGGAACCGCCCAGGCGTTGATCAATTTTGGCGTTCGTCCCGACCTAGTTCCAGTGACGGACCAGACGAGTCATGCGCTTCTTGAAGAATGGCCGCCCTACGACGACCTGCTTGATCCGATCAATCGGGTGTTCCTGCCACGTGCCGACATCGCGACAGAGACTCTTGCGGCGGGTCTGGCTGAGCTCGGTTGGGAAGTCGAAGACGTGACCGCCTACCGCACCGTTCGTGCTGCTCCGCCGCCCGCAGAGACACGCGAGGCGATCAAGTCCGGTGGCTTCGACGCGGTGCTCTTCACATCGAGCAGTACCGTACGCAACCTCGTGGGCATCGCAGGCAAGCCGCATGCGACCACAGTGGTTGCGTGCATCGGACCGCAGACGGCTAAGACCGCCGAAGAACACGGCCTGCGTGTGGATGTTCTCGCTGAGGACTCCACTCCCGAGGCACTCGCCGTCGCGCTAGCCGCGCATGGCGAGTCGCTGCGGGTCGCAGCTGCCGAAAGTGGCGAGCATGTCTGGCGTCCGAGTCGGCGTCGAACGGCGGCTCGTCGCAAGGCCACGTGATGGACACTGTTGTTCACGTCCTTCGTCACGGTGAGGTGCATAACCCGACGAAGGTGCTTTATGGGCGGCTGCCCGACTTCCATCTCTCTGAACGCGGTCAGGCTATGGCGGCCCGCGTGGGCGATTATCTGAGCGGTCATGACATCGCTGCCGTGGTTGCTTCTCCGCTCGAGCGTGCTCAAGAGACGGCTGGACCGATCGCCAGCGCGCATCAACTGCCCATCGGAGTGGATGATCGACTCATCGAAGCAGGCAATGTGTTCGAAGGGCAGCGAGTGAGCGTGGGTGATGGAGTGTTGCGTAAGCCGGCGGCATGGCGCCATCTCTACGATCCGTTCACGCCGTCTTGGGGAGAGCCGTACAACGAGATCGCTCGTCGCATGCGCGATGCGGTGGTGTCGGCGCGCGATGCCCACCGTGGTCGCGAGTCCGTTCTCGTGAGTCACCAGCTCCCGGTCTGGATTGCTCGGCTCTCGGCGGAGAGTCGTCGGCTTTGGCACAACCCGCAAAATCGCCAATGTGCTCTGGCTTCACTGACTTCGTTCACCTTCAATGACACTCGACTTGTCGCCATCAGCTACACCGAGCCGGCGAGGGATTTGCTGACCTCGGATGATCTGACGGCGCGGGGGGCCTGAGGCTCAAGTGCGCACACGTGCCATCTTTGCCGCGCTGCTAACGTCACTCGTTGTCGTACTGTCTGCGTGCGGTGGTGGTGGAGCAAGTAATGCAACCGCGGGACAGGGTTTCGTTGCGGGTGACGGATCAATCGTGCTCCTCGATCCGGACCAGCGGGTAACTGCGCCAGATTTCACTGGCACGACTCTGACTGACGAGAGTTTTGCGCTCGCGGAGCACCGCGGCGAAGTTATCGCGATCAACGTCTGGGCCTCTTGGTGTGGCCCTTGTCGCGCTGAAGCGCCAGCGCTCGAAGCAGTGTGGACGCAGAATCGTGCGAATGGCTTCTTGATGCTGGGGTTGGATACCCGAGATTCGCTCGCTGCTGCGCAGGGATTCGTCAGGAATTACGCGATCACTTTTCCTTCTGTTGTCGACACCGATGGCCAGATTCAGTTGCTCTTCGCTGGCTCGCTACCGCCGCAGGCGATTCCATCCACGGTGATCGTGGACAAGCAGGGGCGTGTTGCCGCTCGAGTTCTTGGGCCAGCCTCCCAATCCACCTTGCAAGGTTTGATTGACTCGCTGCTCGCGGAGCCGTCGTGATCGCCGACACAGTGTTGAGCGGATCACTGCTTCTGGCTCTCCCACTCGCTGTCGTCGCGGGGTTGCTTTCCTTTCTCAGCCCGTGTGTGCTGCCGCTGGCCCCTGGCTACTTGTCGTACGTCACGGGCTTGACGGGTGCGGAGATCGCAGAAGGTTCCAAGAAGTCACGCGTCCTCTTAGGAAGCGCGCTGTTCGTGCTCGGGTTCTCGGTGCTCTTCGTCTCCTACGGGGTTGCATTCGGCGGGCTGGGTCAGGCCTTGTTGAAGTGGCAGGACGTCATTACCCGCGTGCTTGGCGTGCTCGTGATTGTTATGGGTCTTGTCTTTATGGGACTCGTTCCCGGGATGCAGCGTGAGTGGCGCTCCCACCGAGTCACGACCTTCGGGTTATGGAGCGCTCCGTTGTTGGGCATTCTCTTTGGCCTGGGCTGGACTCCCTGCATTGGCCCGACCTTGGCAGCGGTGCAGACGCTTGCTTTCACGGAAGCTAGCGCGCTTCGTGGAGCTATCCTTTCGCTCGCCTATTGCGTCGGCCTAGGCGTTCCCTTCATCCTTTTGGGACTGCTATTCGCGTATGTAGGTGGCGCACTGAGTTGGGTCAAACGACATTACGTCGTCATAATGCGAGTGGGCGGCGCACTCCTTGTCGTCATTGGGATCTTGTTGGTGACGGGCCTCTGGAATGACCTCACGATCTGGATGCGCACTTTGGTGCCGGGATTTGAGACGGTGGTGTGATGTCAGACCTCGCCTCGGACCTCTCCACTCAGCCGGTCGCGCCACCACCGCTAGGCACTAAAGGTTTCTTCCGGTGGGCGTGGCGACAGTTGACCAGTATGCGCACTGCTCTGATTCTGCTTGTTATTTTGGCAATCGCCTCGATCCCTGGCTCGGTGCTCCCGCAGCAGGGGCTCGACCCGGTCCGCGTCAACGAGTGGATCGTCAACAATCCGACCTCAGGGCCGATCCTTAAGCGGTTCGGCTTCTTCGATGTGTATGCGTCACCGTGGTTTGCGGCAATTTATTTACTGCTCTTCATCTCGCTGATTGGCTGCATCCTTCCGCGGTCGTTCGCCCATGCACGAGTGCTTCGGGCAAAGCCGCCCGTAGCGCCGCGCAATCTCACCCGCCTACCCAGATCGACAGAAGTCAGCAGCGAGCAGTCCGCCGACATGGTCATCGACAGTGCAGAGCGAGTCTTCCGCGCGAAGCGCTGGCGAGTACGTCGCGGCGAGGATGAAGGCGGGCAGTGGATTGCGGCCGAGAAGGGCTACTGGCGAGAGACCGGCAACCTTGTCTTCCACATTGCCTTGATCATCTTGCTCATTGGAGTCGGTTATGGCTCCTTGTGGGGATGGAAGGGCAATGTGATTGTGGTGTCGGGCAAGGGGTTCTCCGACACACTGACTCAGTACGACGTATGGGGCGGTGGACGATTGGTTAGCGCGACGGACTTGCCGCCGTTCTCATTCACACTGACTGATTTCACTGCTGATTTCGAGCGGGGTGAAGCACAACGCGGGGCTGCGCGATTCTTCGAGGGAAAACTCACCGTCCGTGACACGCCAGGTGCTGTTCCCTACGACACCACGATTGGCGTCAATGAGCCGTTGTCGGTCGATGGGGCCAAGGTCTTTCTCGTGGGTCATGGGTACGCACCGCACGTCATCGTGCGCGACACCACAGGTTCAGTCGTCTTCGACGACACGGTCCCGTTCCTTCCACAAGATGGCAGTTTCACCTCAACCGGTGTCGTCAAGGTCCCCGATGCGACTCCTCAAATCGGCATTCAGGGACTCTTTTTGCCGACTGCAGCTCTTGACGCAGTGCTCGGACCGCATTCGACCTTCCCGGCTCCAGACGATCCGGCTCTATTCATGTCTGCATGGGTGGGGGATTTGGGCCTGAACTCCGGGAAGACACAGAGCGTGTATCGCCTTGATACCACTCAGATGAACCTCATCGGAAGAAAAGCGCTTCGCCCTGGAGAGACCTGGGACCTCCCGGAGGGACTGGGCTCCGTTGAATTTGTTGGCTTCACCCGCTGGGCCTCCTTGCAGATCGCCCACGACCCGGGGCAGGGCATCGCGCTTGTCGCTGTGACGTTTGCCATATTCGGGCTGCTCTTGTCTCTCTTCGTGAAGCGCCGCCGCATGTGGGTCCGGGCGCGGCCCACAGAAACAGGAAGTACCGTGGTGGCCGCTGGGCTTGCGCGCGGTGACGATGAACGTCTCGAGAGTCTGGTTAACGACGTGGCAACTGCTGCGGCGAGTGGTTGGCGAAAGGGATAGGACACGTTCGTGACAGAAGACATGGGTCTGGCCCAATTAAGTCTGCTGATCGTCTACTTGTCGATGGCGATCATCACCATGGCAATGGTTTCCTTCGCTATCTCACTTGCGGGAACTCGCACTTCCAAACTCGCTGCACGTGACCGCGTCCCTGCGCTCGTCGGATCAGTTGGTGAGACTGAGCCCGCTACTGCCCCTGACTCTGAGCTTGTGAGTGAAGTGCCGAAGGGCCGCCGCGCGGCCAATGTCGGTATGTCCCTTACCTGGTTGGCATTCGCCATGCTCCTCGTCGCTGTCGTTATGCGCGGCATATGGGCCGGTCGTGTGCCGTGGGGGAACATGTATGAGTTCTCGATCACCTCTGCGCTTGGCGTTCTTGGCGCTTTCTTGATCTTCTCGCTATTTCGAGAGATTCGTTGGCTCGGCATCTATGTGACAACCGTAGTTTTGCTCACTCTCGGTCTCGCCGTAAAAGTGCTGTACACCGAGGCGGCCCAGCTCGTTCCGGCTCTCAAGTCTTACTGGCTGCTCATTCACGTGTCAGCGGCCGTGATCTGTGGAGGAGCTTTCACTATCGCCGCAGGCATCACAATTGCCTACCTCATCCAAGATAGACGCCTACGTCGCACGCCGGAAGGCGCTGAGCCACCCGCCTCGCGACTGCCAAGTGCTGAGCGTCTCGAACTTCTTAACTACAAGATTCTGACATTCGCTTTCCCGCTCTGGACATTCGCTGTTGTGTCGGGCGCGATTTGGGCAGAGAGCGCCTGGGGACGTTACTGGGGCTGGGATCCTAAGGAGACTTGGGCATTCATCACGTGGGTGATTTACGCAGCGTACTTGCATGCGCGGACGACGGCAGGCTGGCGCGGAAGACGTGCGGCGTGGATCAGTCTTGTGGGATTCCTTGCCTTCCTGATCAACTATTTCGGTGTCAATCTTTTTGTTCAAGGGCTGCATTCCTACAAGGGGTTCTAACTAGCTTTCTTCTTCGCGCTGCTTGCGCATTTTCTCGCGCCAGGCTTGTTCGTCGAGATTGCGCAGAAACTTAGGGTCATCATCTGGCGCGAGATTGTGTCTCGCGGATGAATTGCGCGGACGTCCGAAGGCCGTCCAGATGATTCCGCCCACTAGGGGTATGAGCACTACGACCGGCAACCAGACGTACTTCGGCAGCGCGCGAGAGCCCGCACGCGATGACCGAACGACATCAACGAGGAAGTAGATATAGACCGCGATCCCGAGGATCGCACCTATCACTTTGAGCACTCCAGCACCCCTCTAGCGTCGAGACTCTCACATTAACCCGCTAACGTGGATTCATGCGCGGTCTGATGCTCTACACGCTCTCGCGAGTGGCTTTATTCCTCGTTATCTGGCTTCCGCTGCAATTGTTCACCCCGTGGCGTGGGTTCCCGGCTCTCGTGGTGGCGATTCTTGTCTCGGGTGGAATCTCGCTAGTTGTGCTTAATCGGCAACGTGATTCGGCTGCGGGAAATGTGCAAGGTTTTTTTGGCCGCATAAACCGCCGCATCGACGAGTCGCGGACTGCAGAGGATTATGACGATCTCGATCACCAAGAAGGCGAGACGCCACCGAGTGCTAGCCCTAACCCCAATAGCGCTCCGTAGACGAGGAGCAAGGTTCCGGTGCCTTTGAGAGCCGGGACCAGATCGCGGCCCGTGGCTCCGCCAGTGATGAGGCCAAGAGGACCGATCGCTTGGATGAAGCTTGCGAGTGCGAGCAGGGGCCACCAACCGCTCCCAGAGCCGACGTTGGCAACGCCTATTCCCGCGAGCACGGGTATCGCGAGTAGCGCCGCGGAGAGTAAGCAGACGTACAGGACTCGAGTTCCGCGGTCACCGAGTCGCACTGCGAGAGTGATTTTGCCGCTCGCGGCATCCGATGGGATATCCCGCAAGTTGTTTGTCACGAGGATCGCGCACGAGACAAGACCGATACCGACACCTGCGATCCAGGCCGATGCGGGCATCTGCGCCATCTGTACATACGCGGTGCCAACGACCGGAACAATTCCGAAGAAGACCAGCACAAACACTTCGCCGAGCCCGAGATAGCCGTAGGGCCGCCGCCCTCCGGTGTAGAACCACGCGGCCAAGATGCATGCAGCGCCGACGATAAAGAGCCACCACTCTCCGGTGAGTGCGATGAGTAGCGCCCCGATGACACCGGCACTCGCCAGTGAGAGCAAAGCAGCCGTACGAACGGCCCTCGGTGTTGCTCTGCCCTGACCCACGAGGCGTATGGGCCCCACTCGCTCTTGATCGGTGCCGCGAATTCCGTCGCTGTAATCGTTCGCGTAGTTCACGCCAACCTGAAGAAGCAAAGCGACAATCAACGCAAGTCCGGCTCGCGTCCAATTTGCCGCCCCCGCACCGATTGCAATGCCAGTTCCGACGAACACCGGTGCGATTGCAGCGGGAAGAGTTCTTGGTCGGGCACCATGCCACCACTCAGCGGCTGTTGCCACTAGGCCTCCTGCTCAATCAATCGCTCGCGCCGCAAGTGCTGCGCGATCTGTCTTGCCATTGGGTAGTACAGGTAGCGAGGTTATCGCCGAGATCATTGAAGGTGCAGCGACGGGTCCGAGTTGATCAGCAACAGTTGCCCTAATAGTGCTTGTGAGATCCAATCGCGTAACGATGAATGCGGTGAGCCGGTGACCGTCGATCGCGTGTGGGGTTGCAATGACTGCGCATGCGTCCACTCCAGAAATTGCGCTGATCACACGCTCCACGGCACTGGTGGCCACGTTTACTCCCTTGACGGTGACGATGTCGTCCCGACGGCCCACGATGCTAAGAGTTCCTTCGTCCGTCGAACCAATGTCACCCGTGTGCAGCCAGCCGTCAATGAAGCGTTGGGCAGTGAGAGTCGGATCCAAGCGGTACCCGATGGCGAGAACATCTCCGCTCACCAGTACCTCACCGTCAGGAGCAATGCGGACATCGACACCTGGGAATACTTTGCCGTCGTAGACACAGCCTCCGCAGGTTTCGGTGAGTCCATAAGTCGATAGAACTTTGACGCCCGCAGCCTGAGCTCGCTCACGAATAGTGCCATCGAAACGTGCCCCGCCCACCAGAATGGCGGAGTACTCACCCAGCGCCGATCGACCCTCCACATCATCAAGGATTCGCGCTAACTGAGTGGGTACGAGTGATGTCAGGAGCGCGCGACCCTTTGCGCGGTGAGCGAGTTGCTGAGTGCTGGCGACGAAGTGTTCTGTGCGGAATGGCACCGCACCGCCCACGGACGGCAGCGTCTCCGGTTCAAATCCAGCCAGCCACGATCGAACGACCACCGCAAATCCACCAGCGGAAGTCACCGGAATGGCAACCAGCCAGGCGCTCTCGGCCATCGGGATCCCGATGAGTTCCGCGGCTCCCTGAGCGGATGCTCGGAGAGATGCGGTGCTGAGAAGCACGCCACGCGGTGATCCGGTGGAGCCGCTTGTGGTGAGTACGACAGCAGCGCCGTCGCTCTCCAAAGCGATCTCGGGGCGGATTGCCTGCAGAATCTGTGTGACGTAGGTATCCGACACAGTTGCGGAAGTGACGGGCACAGGCGCTATTGCTTTTCCCTCGAAGGCATCGGGCAAGGCGGCGAATAGGTCCTGCACGCCACGCGGTCCGGGAGCGACGGGGATGCGCGCGAGTGCGCGGGTGGCCATGACAGCTAGGTTAGGGGACGTACCTGTGAAGCGTCTGAGGAGCATCCATGAACAGCGACGTTCGAGTCCCGTGACAGATCCGGCTCTGGCGACGTTGCTGCGCGAGGCGGTGCCTTTCTCGCTACCGCTGCGAAGGCAATTCCGTGGCACTACTCAGCGCGAGGGCTTGTTGTTGCGTGGGCCAAGTGGTTGGGGTGAGTTCTCGCCTTTCCCTGACTACAGCGACGCTGCGAGTGCTCGATGGCTTGCTGCCGCTGTTGAGGCGTCATATGGCTCATGGCCCGACCCCTTGCGCACGTCGGTCCTAGTCAACGCAATCATCCCTGCTGTGTCGGCGGACGACGCTGCAGCACTCACACGCGAGGCGGTACTCGAGCGTGGGTGCACAACTATCAAGGTCAAGGTCGCGGAGTCCGGACAGACGCGCCTTGATGACGAGGCACGGGTTGCCGCAGTGCGCGACGCGCTGGATTCCGTAGCCGGTCGAGGTGTCGGTTTGATTCGCCTCGACGCCAATGGAGCGTGGACCGTTGATGACGCAGTGAGATCGCTGAAGCGACTGTCGGCCTACGGGTTGGAATACGTCGAACAACCATGTGCGTCACTTGGTGAGTTGGAGCAGGTGCGTCGACAGACCGACGTTGCAGTTGCTGCTGATGAATCCATCCGTTGGTCGGACGAAGTTGAGGACCTTCGCGGTCGGGTTGATGTGGCAATCATGAAAGTCGCACCGCTCGGTGGCGTACGCAGGTGCCTCGAACTTGTCGAGCGAGTGGGCATAGATGTCGTGGTAAGCGGGAGCCTTGACTCGGCTGTCGGGCTCAGCGCGGGACTTGCGCTCGCCGCCCTGCTCCCCGAAAGAGCGTGCGGGCTAGGGACCGGGGCGTTACTGCAGGCGGACGTGATTTCCCGGCCGATGGTCCCCTCCCACGGAGTCCTTTCGGTCGTCAGGGTGGCTCCAGATCTGGACGCCTTACTCGAGGCTCGGGATCGCCTGCCCGAAGGGGGAGCTGCGGCTTGGCGAGAGCGCCTCGCTGCCGCTTGGGAGCATGGCGCGTCCGATGCTGTGGGCCATCTGGTGGCATGACGACATGCGTGAGAGAGTCGGCAGCATGAACGAGTCGACGAGCACAGCCCGTGCAGTGGTTGACGAACTCATTCGTGGTGGCATGACCGATGTCGTCCTTGCCCCCGGTTCCCGTTCGGCGGCATTGGCTCTGGCATTAGCGAGTGCCGAACGGGCCGGCCACGTCACCCTTCACGTGCGACTTGATGAGCGTTCTGCGGGCTATCTCGCACTCGGGATTGCGAAAGTACAGCGACGGCCCGTGGCAGTTGTCACCACGTCGGGCACAGCCGCCGTCAATCTGCATCCGGCAATTGTGGAGGCGTCTTACTCGGCTGTGCCCCTTGTCGCAGTCACTGCCGATAGGCCGCCGACCCTGCGAGCCGTTGGAGCTAACCAGACGATCGATCAGCAGCATCTTTTCGGTGGGTCCGTGCGCTGGTACGTGCAAGTGGATGTATCCGACGCACTACACGTGCGGTCCATCGTGGCTCGAGCACTCGCCGTTGCGCGCGATGAACAACACCCCGGCCCGGTTCATCTCAATGTTCCGTTCGCTGATCCGTTGGTGCCATCGGCTGACGATGCTGGTGATATTCCCAGCGGCCGGGCTGGTCGACTCCCGTGGGTACGCGATCGTCGTGGTCGGGTCGCGCCAGATGGCGTACTTCAAGATCATGTAGGTGATGTGTCTGTGACTCGCGGCGTAATCGTGGTTGGTGATCACGATGACTCGTCAGTCCCGCACCTCGTACGCAACCTCGCTGGTGCCATGGGCTGGCCAGTCATCTCCGAACCCTCCGGCAACTGCACGCACTTGACGCAATCGCTCCGGCACGGACCACTGATCCTTGACGATGAAGAATTTCTTGCTGCGCATTCACCCGACATTGTCCTGACTATCGGAAGCGTCGGACTTCATCGTTCAGTGGCGCGATTGATTGCGCAATCGCGCACCCACGTTGCTGTCGATCCTCGGCCGCTCTCCGCGCTGTCGGATCCATCTCGTAGTGCTGTAGTTGTGCTCTCGGAGGTTCCCCTCGCGTCAGGCGCAAATCGCGATCCGGCCTGGCTCGAAGAATGGGTCACCGCCGACAATTCTGTCGCAGTGATTGTGGATAGCGCGCTCGACGATTCGCCGATATTCACTGGGCCGACTGCCATTCGAGCGGTCACGCAAGCGCTTGAGTCTAACGATTTGCTTGTGTGCGGCCCGTCATGGCCGGTCCGCCACCTGTCGACTTTTGCCGGTGCCATTCGTGGGCGGGTCATCGGCAACCGCGGCACCTCAGGCATCGACGGCATCGTCTCGATGGCGTGGGGAGCTGCGCGCGCGCACGGACAGCAGCTCAACGATGCGCTCACCATCTGTGTTCTTGGCGACCTCACGGCGTTGTACGACCGCAATGGCCTCCTCGCTGGAGCCGGTGAACGTCACCCCAATCTTGTGTATGTCGTGATCGACAACGATGGCGGTGGCATATTCTCCGCATTGGAGCAGTCGGTGCCGCAATTCGCAATTGATTTTGAGCGCGTCTTCGGTACGCCGCACGGGACCAATCTGGCTGCCTCGCTTGTGGCTCCTGGCGTCACCGTCGTTGAAGTCGATAGCGCCACGTCTCTGACCGCAGCACTAACCGCATCGCGGGCGGCAGGAGGAGTTCACGTCGTCGTGGCTCGAGTCGAGTCTCGCTCGGTGGAGGCCGCGCAAATAAGCCAGATCGCCGAAACTCTCAAGGCGCGCTCATCGGGCGAGTGAGTCATTCGTTCAGACAGATCTAATCCCGCGATGGTGAATGGGTCGTATCCCTTGTGCCAGACGGCGCGGCTCAGTAGCGTTCACGATCTACCGCCAATGTCAGGAGAGTGGATGAGCGCCCGCGACAAGATTGATCCCGCGTCCCTACCCGGTCTAGACGCGCTTCTCGAGGCGGTCCCGGGTGGTTTTGGTGCTTTTCACGATCCCGTAGAGCGTAGGGCCCGGCTTGCCACGGTACTTTCGGCCAGCGCAGAGGGCATGCCGGCCAACGATCGTGTGGTGACCACGGATCGCGTCATCCCCGGCCCACTCGGTGCTCCTGATACTCAGGTTCGCATCTACCGGCCCACGGGTGTCGACGGAGTTCTTCCCGGCATCGTGTACATGCACGGCGGCGGAATGAGCACCGGGAACATCGACGGCGAAGACGCAATTGCGGCGATGTACTGCGAACAACTGCAGTGCGTGGTGGTGTCGCTTGAGTATCGTCTGGCTCCAGAAAATCCGTATCCGGCACAGATCGAGGATTGCTACGCCGGCCTGCAGTGGACCGGTCTGCATGCCGATGAAATCGGTCTGGATCGCGAGCGGCTTGCGGTTTATGGTGGAAGTGCGGGCGGTAACCTCGCTATCGCGATGGCGTTGATGGCCCGCG
Source organism: Actinomycetota bacterium (assembly GCA_009699315.1). GTDB lineage: Bacteria > Actinomycetota > Actinomycetes > S36-B12 > S36-B12 > CAINMH01. Next base: position 667 of record WLOK01000019.1, on the reverse strand, counting down.
ATCGTGGGACGCCAAAGGTGTCCTTCTGCATGGCCTTGTACCCAATGGTGGACGACAGCAGCACTCTGCCCTCGACTCGCGAGATCACCGACATAGGAGTCTGGGACCGAGACACCAGCATTGAGGCCTGGAAGTGGTATCTAGGAGGTCAAGCAGCAGACGGCTACGCAGCACCACTGCGCAATCCCGATCTTTCGGATTTCCCGCCGACATACATGGATGTGGGTGAGGTCGATCTCGTGCGCGACGAGACGATTGCATTCGCTTCGCGGCTCCTGCAGTCCGGAATTCCGGTCGAACTACACGTCAGCCCCGGCTCGTACCACGCGTCGGAAATTTTTTCGCCCGGAGTCGAACTCTCCGATCGGATCTGGGCCCTACGCATCGACGCGTTCAAGCGCGCCTTTGGGAAGTGAATTGTCATGGTAGATCGTTCGCGAATTGATGCTGAGTCACGCGTCCCGCTGGACGCTCTTCTAGAAGCGATACCTGGCGGATTCAACGCGATTGCAGACATCGTTCAGCGCCGCGAAGTTGTTGCGGGGCTTCAGGCGGCGGTTGCTGCTGTAGTCCCGCCCAACGATCGCGTCACACGCGAAGATCGACGCATTCCCGGGCCAGACGGAGCGCCGGACACCCGCGTGCGCATCTATCGCCCAAAGGATGT
>WLOK01000189.1 GCA_009699315.1 Actinomycetota bacterium | reverse complement strand
GTGGTCTTGCGTGTCGACGTATGCGACCGATCTGAATTTCGACGAGGAACGGTTTCGGAACTCACGGTGTGCCACCTCCCAAAGCAGCAACCTCAGCCGCAAAGGCGTCGCCTCGATGCCCATAGTCACGGAAGATGTCCCAGGAGGCGCACCCCGGCGCGAGCAGCACCACATCGCCCGGCTCCGCCAAACGCGAAGCCGCAGCCACCACCGCTCCCATCACATCAGTGTCGGCCCGGTCGATCTCGATCACGGGGACATCTGGCGCGTGTCGCGCAAGTGACGCACGAATCACGCCTCGATCAACGCCAAGCAAGACCACGCCACGCATGCGATGGCGTTGTCCCTGCACCAATTCGTCAAATGACTGGCCCTTCGCCTGGCCACCGGCTATCCACACCACCGAGGTGAAAGCCCGCAACGAAGTTTCAGCAGCGTGAGTGTTGGTGGCCTTGGAGTCGTCGACGTACGTGACTCCGGCGTGAGCGCCGACGGTAGCGATGCGATGTGGTGCCGGCGTAAATGCCTGGAGTCCTCGAGCGACGGCATCTGCCGGCACGCCGTAGGACCGAGCCAGTGCGGCCGCCGCAAGGGCGTTGGAGATATACGGCGGAGCCGCCGAGCGCACGTCAGCGATATTGGCCAACTCGACCGCCTCATCACTGCGTTCCGGACCGAAAGCACGGTCAACCAGCATGTCTTCCACTACGCCGAGCATGGCCGGGCCGGGGACCGCGAGTGTGAACCCGATCGCGCGGCAGCCCTCGGCTACCTCCGCGTTCTCCACCATGTGTCGGGTCGTCTCATCATCATCGTTGTAAATGGCGGCAACCTCGGTGCCTTCGTATACGCGCGCCTTGTTAAATGCGTAGTCGCGCATGCCCTTCACGCCGCCACCGAAGAAGTCGACGTGATCAGGAGCGAGATTCAGACATGCCGCAGAGTACGGACCCCAGTGCGCGACAAAGGGCATCTGCGTAGCGCTGACCTCAACAGCGATGACTTCAGCTTCGTCCGCCATCACGATGTCGACCAGAGACGTACCGATATTGCCCGCTGCCACGGAGCGCAGCCCGGCTGCCCGCAATATCGAATCAAGCATCAATGTCGTGGTCGTTTTCCCATTGGTGCCGGTCACACACAGCCACGGTGCTGGCCTGTGAGCGCTGCGCAGACGCCATGCGAGTTCGAGTTCGCCCCAGATGGGCACTCCTCCAGCTGTGGCGGCCATGAGTACGGGGGCACTCGGGCGCAGTCCAGGAGACGCGAGCACGACGTCGGTCCCCATCGGAATCTCCGGTGGCGCGCCTAAACGCACACTCGCACCTAGCGCAGTCAATTCCGCCGCACGTTCCTCATGGTCTGATCCGGTTCCCGAGTCGATTACAGTGACGTCGGCCCCCACGGAGCACAGGGCTCGAGCAGCAGCGGAACCGGCCACACCCACACCCACAACGGTGACGTGACACGACGACCAGTCGGAATCACGCCTGAGCCGTTCGATCACGAGCGAACCCATTCGCCATAGAACAGCGTCAGACCGGCTCCGATGCACAGCCCCTGCAGAATCCAGAATCGCACGGTGACTTGGACTTCTGGCCATCCCTTCATTTCGAAGTGATGGTGCAGCGGGGCCATGCGGAACATTCGGCGATGCAAAATTTTATAAGAACCTACCTGCCCGATGACCGAGAGCACGACGATCAAGAAGAGGCCACCTAGAAGCGCGAGCAGGAGTTCGGTACGGCTTAGGATCGCCAGGCCAGCGATCGCTCCGCCGATGCCTAACGAACCGGTGTCCCCCATGAAGATGCGCGCTGGAGCGGCGTTCCACCACAGGAATCCAAAGCATGCTCCTGCCAATGCCGCCGCAATAATCGCGAGGTCCAGCGGATTCGGCGTCGGATAACACGATGCAGTGACGGCATAGGAACAGTTCTGGCCGAACTGCCAGATGGAGATAAGGATGTAGGAGGCAAACGTCATGGTCGCGGCACCAGTGGCTAGCCCGTCGAGCCCGTCGGTCAGGTTGACTCCATTGGTGGTTGCCGTGACGAGGAACCAGACCCACAACACAAACACTGCGAGCGGCAATACGAGCGATGTATCACGTACAAATGACACCGCTTGAGAAGCGGGAGTCAGGCCACTCGGGTCAGCGAACTGCACGGAAAGGAAAGCAAATGAAATCGCGACGACAGCCTGACCAATGAGCTTGGTGCGTGCGCGCAGACCGGTACTGCGTTGCTTAAAGATTTTCAAGTAGTCATCGGCCATCCCCACGCCGCCGAGTCCGACGAGCAGCCACAACACCAAAAGTCCCGACGCGGTAGGGGGCGTCCAAAAGACAAGGTGAGTGCCTGCGTAGGCAATGAGAACACCCACGATGATCGCGAGCCCGCCCATCGAAGGGGTGCCCTTTTTCCCCTCATGCGCCGGATAGGGCTCGGCATCAGTCGAGACTCGGATCGCCTGCGCATAGCCGTGGCGGCGAAGGAACTTGATGAGCAGTGGTGTACCGAGCAGGGCTACGAGGATGGCGAGGCCGCCAGCGAGGACGACCAGTTTCACTCGCTTCTCCCTTCAAGTAGTCCGGCTGCAATGACATCCAAGCCGATGGAACGCGAAGCTTTGATCAAGACAGCATCTCCGGGGTGTACGTGTCTTGCGACATGGTCAAGTGCCGAAGCAGGATCTGGTAGCCACAGCACCTCGCTGGGGCCTCCTTTCGCGCCCTCAGCAAGAGAGCGAGCCCCCTCCCCGACGGCCACGATGTGATCGATTCCGAGTTCTTGCGTCCGCGCACCAATAGCTGCGTGCTCTGCTGCGGTCGTGGGGCCGATCTCGCGCATTTCTCCGAGAACAGCCCACGTTCCCCGCCCATCGCCCATCGCGGCCAGCGCCGCTAGACCCGCTCGCATTGACTCCGGGTTCGCGTTATAGGCGTCATTAATGACCAAGAGTCCGTCCGAGCGTTCCGACACTTCCATCCGCCACTTGCTACGAGGCTCAGCCTCAGCCAATCGACGCGTCACTGTCTCCATGTCCAGCCCCATGCCAAATCCAACGGCAGCAGCAGCCAAAGCATTAAGCACCTGATGCGCGCCATGCAATGACATCGTCACCCAGCCGTATTCCG
>WLOK01000188.1 GCA_009699315.1 Actinomycetota bacterium | reverse complement strand
GCGATCCCGGTGACCACCGGGGCGCGGATGGCTGGCGCGGCCGCTTCGAGCGCCCTGGGGGCTGATAAGGATTCGGCCTACGCCAAGGCGACGCTGGCCTCTGCTGAGGCCATCACGGCCACCTTGGCCAAGGCTCGTGGGCCGGTCATGAAGTTCGGCCAGACTTTGGCGCTGTTTTCGCAGATCCTGCCCCCCGAACAAGCGGCGCTGCTGAAGGGCATGAGTCGGCTGTACGAGGACGCTCAGGCCCAGCCATATGAGAAGGTCGAGAAGGTCCTCGCTGTGCTACCCGACGGGGTCGAGGTGGAGCGAGTTGCTGTGGCAGCAGCCAGCCTCGGTCAGGTGCACCGTGCGGTATGGACCGATGGCTCTCCGGTCGCAATCAAGGTGCAGTATCCCGACGCTGCGCGCGCGGTGAAGTCCGACATGCTCCAACTCCGAGCGATGCTTCCGCTCGCCAAGCGCATGCTTCCGTCGCTCGACGTAGGAGCGCTGCTTGAGGAGCACGCGTCACGCTTGGCTGAGGAACTCGACTACACGCGCGAAGCCGGCTGGATGCGTACCTTCCGTGCGGAGTGGCAGAACCAAGACATCACCATCCCTGAGGTCTTGTTCGCGACTCCCAAGGTGCTCGTGACGCGATGGATGGATGGCACTCCGTGGCTCCAAGTGGCCGATCTTCCGGAGGAACGTCGCAACCGGGCGGGTGAGCTTCTCTCGCGATTCATGTTCCTATCACCCGCAGGTGTGGGTGCGACACATGCCGATCCGCATCCGGGCAACTATCGCCTGCTCGAAGACAACACACTCGGGGTACTCGACTTTGGCTCCGTCGCGGTGGGCAGCGGAGCATTCACTTGGGTTTTTGCTGAGACGATTCGACTTGCGGCGGAAGGTGATGAGGACGGCGTACTGCGCATTTGGCAGCACGCGGGGCTCGTCGGCGCGGGAACCACATCGGAGCGGCTTATGTCACTCCTCGATGTGGACACGCGGTTGTGGACCGAGCCCGAGTTCGACTTCAACATTGAATGGCTTGGGCGTTTGGCAGGTTCGTGGACCGATCCAGTCGCGGCTCTTGAGGACGCCACCGCGCTCAGCTTCCCGCCGTCCTACCTACTCGAGCACCGCGCACTTATGGGCGCACTCACACTTGTCTGTTCGGTGGGATCGAAGTTCCGGGCTGGAGATTTGCTGCGCGAAACTTTGACGACCTTCGCCGAAGAAGGACTCGGACAGCGTCCCTAGGACGAGTAGACGAGGACAGGAGTGCCTTCTGGTGTGTGGTCGAACATCCAGATCGAGTCCTCTTCGCTACGCACGTTGACACAACCGTGCGACCCGCCACCCGGGTAGTAGCCGTAAGCATTGAAAGTTGGCGAGAAGTGCACGGCTATGTCGCCGTTGAAGAATAAAGCGAATGGCATGGATGCCATGCAACCGGTGTAGGCGACGGGTTCGCAATTGATGTGAGAGACCGCATCACGCCACTTGTAATACACGCTGAAGCTACCTTCAGGAGTGTCGTGCGCTCCGTCAGAGACGCCAAATCGCACATGCGTCGTCAACATGATCTTGCCATCCTCGACCCAGCGAATAAGTTTCTGAGTCTTGTCGGCGCAGATGTGAATCCCTGAGTCCATGCACGCAGCGGGCAATTTATCGATCGCACCGGCCAACAAACGAATACGTCGTGCTCGGGAGCCATCGACGCGTGACTGCGGATCCCAAAAATATTTTGTCGCGACTTCCTGAAGGGCCTTGGCTGTGGACTCGTCTACTCGTGCAGTCAATTGCTCCTTCCAATCGATGTCAAAACCAAGCCACATTAGTTGCCGTTGTAACTTGCGTACGTTGTCTCCTTGGGAGTTCATACGCAGGGGGTAGTTGTCGCTTCGAGTCACCATCGTGGGCTGATTAACGTTGCCTGTCGCCGGCTGAGGGCGGGTGGGTGCCGCATGTGCACCGGTGGTTAAGCCCATCACGAGCACAGCGATAAGACCGACCATGAAGGCCGAGCGCGACTTAAACTGCACTACGGATTGTCCTCATCTGCGAGACTCTCTTGAGGATTCAACGGTACGTCACTGCGGAGGACTTTCGCCACTGGGACGCGGCAGAACGGGATGCAGTCATGACCGAGCAGGAACGGATGGCCGAGTCGGGCGCCTTGCACCTCGCGAACGAGGAAGCGGGCCCGTGGTACCAGTGGGGACCGTACGTCTCTGAGCGGGCCTGGGGCACCGTTCGGGAGGACTACTCGGCGGATGGCGACGCCTGGACATACTTCCCCTACGAGCACTCCAGGTCACGGGCCTACCGCTGGAGCGAGGATGGCATCGGTGCCATCTGTGACAGCAATCAGGACATGTGCCTTGGGCTGGCCCTGTGGAACGGGCGCGATCCGCATCTCAAAGAGCGGATGTTTGGTCTCACTGGCCCGCAAGGTAATCACGGGGAAGATGTCAAGGAGTACTGGTGGTATCTAGATGCCACACCGTCGCATTCGTGGCTGAAGATGCGCTACCACTACCCACAGGGCGAGTTCCCGTATGACGACCTTGTCGCGACTAATGCGGCACGCACTCGACACGATCCCGAATACGAACTTCTCGATACGGGCATTTTCCACGAGGATCGCTACTGGGTAGTCGACATCTCCTACGCCAAGAAGTCGCCAACGGAGATTTTGATGCGGGTGCAGGTCACTAATGCTGGTCCAGATCGCGCCAGCATTCACGTGCTTCCCACTGCGTGGTTCCGCAACACGTGGTCATGGGGGAGCGATCACATTGCACCGCAGTTCGCTCTTGACGGCGGCACGATCGTGGCAGATCACCCGCGACTTGGTGACTACCATCTCGACGCAGCGCCAAGCCCCAATGGCCAGATGCCTACGCCCCTGTTCTGCAATAACGAGACGAATGCGCCGCGGGTGTTTGGTTCGGATGCTGAGACGCTCACGGATTATCCCAAGGATGGGATCAACGATCACATAGTCGGCGGAGCACCCACAGTCAATCCATCGGGCCAAGGGACCAAAGCAGCGTGGTCATACGTCCTAGATGTGGCGCCCGGTGAGACGCAGGAGATTCGACTGCGGTTGTGGTCACCGGGATCTTCACAGGGATCACATCGAGACTGG
>WLOK01000187.1 GCA_009699315.1 Actinomycetota bacterium | reverse complement strand
GCGTCCTTAAAGCCTTCAGTCGGCACGACTCGCGTGGCGCCCGCAGCCCGCGCAGCGTCAGCCTTTTCCGGAGAGGACGCTACGCCGATTACCTGCGCTCCATAGGCCTGCGCCAATTGAATGGTGGCCGTTCCAATCCCACCGCCTGCGCCATGAACGAGGACGGTCTCCCCCGCCTGAAGCTGGCCTCTGCGCACGAGGCCAAACTGCATCGTGAGGTAGTTCATGCCCGCAGCCGCGCCTACTTCGAAGGAAACAGAGTCGGGCAGGGGCAAGACGAAGTGCTCGGCGACAGCGACGGTCTCGGCGAACCCACCCAACATCGAGAACGCCATGACTCGGTCACCGGGTGCGAATTCAGACGACGCTGGGGCGCTGCGAACTACGCCCGCTACCTCGGCCCCTGGGACGTAGGGAAGTTCTGGCTTCATCTGGTACATGCCCTTGGTCTGCAGCAATTCAGGGAAACTCACGCCCGCAATATGCACGTCAATCAGCACCTGGCCGGGGGCCGGGCCGGGCTCATCAATGTCGACGAGAGCGACCTCTGCGGGGCCGTCGAAATTCGCAATATGAATTGCTCGCATAAATCCTCCTGGTCAATGTGGGTAGCAGCATGTCACAACCACTTCAGATTTTGCCCCCGATAGGCTCGACTCAAATGGTGCTCACATGACTGTGGTGGTGCTACTCGCCTACGCGATCGGCGTAATTCTCGGCCTCATCGCGCTGCGAGTAGAGCGCTTTCGGATGGTGTGGTCTCACATCATTCGGACTCAACTCCTATTGGTGGCCATCCTCATTTCCGTCACGGCCGTTTGGCAGATCGAATCCTTACCAGACGTCATTTGGCCACTACTTATCGTGGTCGCGACGGGTGTGCTCCTAGGTGTGTCTTTGCTGACAACCAAGGGCGAAGGTCGCGTCGGCCGAGCAACGTTGTACGCAATGAGTGCAGCGCCCAACACCTCATTTTTCGTGCTACCTGTGGCCGCCGCCACAGTGGGTCCTGTCGGGGTGGTTATCGCTGTCCTGCTAGATCGGCTCGCCGCACCACTATGGGCCCTCTACACATGGATACTCCGCAAACATGCCCCACGTAAGCAACGCCGACGCACCAGTTGGATTGACCAGTCGCCCAACATTGGCGTTGCTATCGGAGTGGTTCTCTACTTCACCATGCCAGCACCCGACTGGATAAGTGTGATTGACCTGTGGGCGGGTCCCATTCTTGCGGCGACGGGTGCAGCAATCTTCGTTGGCTCAGCATTCCACCCAAGCCAGCGAGTGAGCCCGCGCAAGGGCTTCAAGCGATGGGCAGCAATGGTCGCACTACGTATCGGACTTCTTGCGCCGCTATTTCTCTTCGCGCCCAGCAAACCCATTGCCATCGTCACCATCCTGGCCGCCTTATCCATTCCGGCATTCGGGCCGAGCCAGTTCTCCACGATGTACGGCTATTCCGAGCCTGAGGTTGCTGCGGCTAATAAGTACGGCTGGTACGTCGGGGCTGTAGGCGTGATTGCCGCCTTATTGCTCGTGCACTATCAGTAGCCGAGCGAGCTCAACTCGTCGAAGGACTTACCCAAAAGACCTGCGAGACGTGCATTGGATGCCCGATACGTGCTTCTCACCCGTTCACGCAATTCATCTGGCATGACAATTGTTGTACGAGGTGCGACCCCGTCAAGATTATTTGCTGCACGGGGAATGAGATCGCGAAGTGCCCACCCGTCTTCTGCTACTGCGAGAGCGTTCGCAATCCGTTTGGGTGGAGTTGCGGTTTGTACCCCAAAGAGAGCAGCGGCAGTTTGCCAGTATTCGGGAGTCGACATCTCCTCGAGTAACAAGCAATGCACATGCTCAGGACCTACTGCGCCGCGCAGATGGACAATCCGTGATGCCCAATCACAATACGAAACACCAGTCGGAGTCGGATCGATCAGAAACTCAGTGAGTCTGCGCTCAAAATCCTGCTGCGATGGTGCCGCCATTTGTCACGCTAGCTCAGCGTAATTCGAAGGCAACCAAGTCGGCTGGGCCCGTAGCGTGACGAGGACCTCTATCTCAAACTCCTGCGCCAATACTGCGAGGAGGCCCACGAGTGGAGGCTCCTCATCTTGAAGAAAAGGGAATGCACGTCCGCGTCGCTGAATCACCCGCACAAGATTTTCGTCGCTGACAATCGGACTTCCGACCACCTCAATCGCCCTAGCTATGGCTTTCGCGACCGGAGCAATTTCGGCCGCCGCCCACCGCTCGGTAGCCCAGATGGGCGGACGCGTTACCGCAGCACGAAGCGCGGGAAAGAGATCGAAATCCGGCAGGTCCAATCCAGGGGCCGCTTTGCCGAGGTAGCGACCAGCACAGTTCTTGGCCAGCCAGCGCTGCAGAGTTGTCGTCCCCGTCTTCGGGAAGCCAACATGCAAGATCAGTCGCCCGCTCGCCATAATGGCCAAATCTAGTAGACAATGGGCACATGTCTGACGCGACCATCTACGACCTGTCCTTCACCGACAACCACGGCCAGCAGGTCGACTTGGCCCAGTTCGCTGGCCGTCCGGTTCTCATCGTCAACACCGCGAGCAAGTGTGGGTTCACGCCGCAGTACGAAGGACTCCAGAAGATGTACGAGGAGTTCAAGGATCAGGGCCTAGTCATCATTGGATTCCCATGCGATCAGTTCGCCCATCAGGAACCAGGTGACGACGCACAGATCGAAGAGTTCTGTCAGATCAACTACGGCGTGGATTTCCCGTTGTCATCAAAGGTTGACGTCAACGGCTCAGACGAGCACCCTGTCTTTGGATTCTTAAAGAAGCAATCAAAGAGTCCACTCGGTTCGCGCATCAAATGGAACTTCACCAAGTTCCTCATCTCCCCTGATGGCAAGACCGTGAAGCGCTACGCCCCCACGACTACTCCCAAAGCAATCGCCCCCGATGTGGAGAAATTGCTTAACTGATTGACCCCAGGGGCCACATACGCTCAATTAGTAGTTTCGTCCGCAATGACGTACAGTCCTTATTGGAACCTCCGTTCCCATCCAATGGACGCGAACTATGCGTCTGCATGCTGGTCTGGCATCTTCGGCGAAAAGCCACCGCGAGACGAGCTTGTCGTCTCGAAAGTGTGAATATGTCGTTCGAATCCCTCGG
>WLOK01000186.1 GCA_009699315.1 Actinomycetota bacterium | reverse complement strand
GCGTTACCGTTCATACCTTCACGCTGATGCACTTCGACTCCGACACTCAAGAGGCAACGGTCACCGTACGCTGCGGGTCTGGCACGTACATTCGGAGCCTGGCCCGCGATCTCGGGGAAAGCGTCGGCGCAGGCGCCTACTTGACGCAGCTGCGGCGTACCGAGGTCGGATCGTTCTCTGTCAGTAATGCCACCGATCCAGACCAGATCGCTGCTGCTCCCGCTGGCACCTGCTGCTGGCTGCCTGCGAGCGCGGCGGTGGGCGGACTCCAGCAGCGCCAGTTGACAGCGGATGAACGCGTAGTGGTTGGGCATGGCGGCCGGATCGCAGTGGACGCGTCGTGGGTCGCCGATGTTGCGCTATTCGATGAGACCGGAGCGCTGATCGCAATTGCGGCTGCAGAGGCCGGAGTGGCTGCACCGAAAATCGTGCTGGTGCCCGCGTGACGCCGACGATGTATCAGAACCTCAGCGAGGTTCCCGTCGGACGACGCTGCGTCGCGCTGGGAACATTCGATGGCGTACATCTCGGGCATCAGGCTGTGATCGAGAGCGCTGTCGAGATGGCCGAAAAATTGAATGCGGTTCCCTGTGCCGCGACGTTTCATCCACGACCTGCGACGCTGCTGCGTCCAGGCACACCGGCCGACACGCTCGCCGGAGTCACGCAGCGCGTCAGATTGCTTGGCGAGGCCGGTGCTGAGGAGGTGGTGATCGTGCGTTTCACACCCACAATCGCGGCATTGACGGCGGATGAGTTCGTCGATCAGGTGTTGATCGACCAGCTGGGCGCGGTCGGGGTGACCGTTGGTCAAGACTTTCGCTTCGGTCATGATCGTTCGGGAACCGTTGATGTGCTGCGTTCGCTGTGCGCCAAACATGGCGCCGAGGTGATGGCGGTCCGCCTCGTCGATCAAGACGGTGAGAAGATCTCGTCGTCGCGGATTCGAGGGTTGATCAGCGAGGGTGAGGTAACGCGTGCCGCAGCTCTCCTGGGCAGACTGGCGTCAGTCGAAGGGGCCGTCATGCACGGCGACCATCGTGGACGTGAGATCGGTTTTCCCACGGCGAACCTCTCGCTCGTGCCAGGACAGCAGGTACCCGCCGAAGGCGTCTATGCCGGGTGGGCGCTGCTGCCACCCGGCGAGCGACGCTTCCGCGCGGCCATCAGCATCGGACGAAACCCGCACTTCGGCGATGTGTCAGAGGCGCGCGTCGAAGCGCACCTGCTGGACTACGACGGCACCGAGATCTATGGCACACCGATTCGGCTGGAGTTTGTGGAGCGATTGCGTGCGCAGGAGGTCTATGCCAACGTCGACGAGTTGATTGCGCAAATTGGACGTGATGTGGAAGCCGTGCGGATCGGTACCGCCTAAAAAGCACGGTAGTCTGGGCCTCATGCGTATTGCCTACGTTTTGATGCTCTGTCTGTGCTTCGCGGCCGCAGTCGGAACCGCCGGAGCAGCAACACCACGCATTGTCGGCGGGCAAGCGGCTGTCGCGGCCGATTGGGGTTTCGTGGCCGCACTCGAGACGAGTTACGGGTCCCAGTTTTGCGGCGGTTCCGTCGTTGCTCCGCAGTGGGTCTTAACTGCGGGTCACTGTCGGATCTACTCCGCAGGTGCTGTTCGTGTGGTGACCGGGGCTACCGATCTGACCGTCAGCAGTGGACAGGTGCTGATGGTTGACCGGCAGCTACGCCATCCGCTGTATCGCCAGCCAGTCCAAGGTGCGCCGCGCGACGACTTGATGCTCGTCCACCTGACAACTCCGAGCGCTGCGACGGTCATCCCGATTGCCACCGGCGTAAAGCCGCCCGCCGCCGGGACGCTGCTGCGCGTCGCGGGTTGGGGTGCCACCTCATATTCCTCCAGCGACGACTCCTATGGCGCTGGCACCTCCGTGCTGCAGCAGACCCCGGTCCGCGTGAGTCCGGCAGCCACGTGTACTGCGGCCTACGGTACTGACGCATTCGAGACCGAAGACATGATCTGCGCCGCCCTTCCCGGCAAGGACGCCTGCGCAGGTGATAGCGGTGGGCCACTCGTCAGCGGCAAAGGCGCCAGTGGCCTGCTGATCGGCGTCGTCTCGTGGGGCACGGGATGTGGCTTGAAGGCGTATCCCGGCGTGTACTCGTTAACCGTGCATAACCGCTGTTGGATCGAAAGCACGATCGGTCTTCCTGCCGCCCCGGCGGCGATTGCAGCCGCCGAGTCCGATGGCTCTCTCACGATCAACTGGGAGTGGAAGAAGCCCTGTGCGGGCGCGTCTGACCCAGCGGGGTTTCGCGTTCGTGTCTTGGAGACGGGACAGACAGTTGAGCTCGGTGGGTCCGCTCGTCGTCTCAATCTGACGGGCCTCGCCAACGGCGCTCCGCTGACAATCTCCGTCGCAACGACCAATCTCAATGGCGAGAGCACTCCGATCAGCACGACCGCGACGCCGACGCCGAACCTCGTGACAACTCAGGAGGCGATTTGGTCTGCATACCAACAGGTGACCAGCACGTTTGTGCTGGCTCCACACGCAACGGACGTTCAATGGCGCGTCGAGACAGGTACGCGCCTTCGGTTCTCTCCCCAGCCATGGCAACTTGCACCTGCGAATGCCACACCGTCGACAATCACCGTGATCACCGATGGTCTGCCGGTCGACAACGACCTCGATGTTCGCATCGCGACGGCAACTGGCGATGTGATCACCGCCACCGAACGCATCCAGCTAGCCGAGCCGACGCCGCCGAAGGCGATCAGTGCCGTGCGTCTGCGGGGAGTGCCCAGTGTCGGAAGCACGCTTCAGTGCGACCTCGGGCGCTGGTCTGGCACCCGCCCGTTCGTCGTCAGCCGACAGTGGTTCCGCGATGGACGAAAGCTGGCCGGTGCGATCGACCCGAGACTGCTTGTCCAGCAGGCCGATGCCGGCAGCGCCCTGACCTGTCGCGTCAGCGTCTCCGGGCCAGGTGGTCGCGTCCAGCAGACCACACCGAAGGTCGTCGTCGACTCTTAGACCAAAGACTCGGTTAGGTCGGCGTCTCCGTGGCGCCGGGCAACACCGTCGACACGCGCGGCCGCAGAGACTGCGAGCGCAACGCTTTCGACCACCTTGCGGTTGAACACGCTCGGAACGATGTACTCGGGTGCGAGTTCGTCAATCATGATCACATCCG
>WLOK01000185.1 GCA_009699315.1 Actinomycetota bacterium | reverse complement strand
CGATGGGCGCCTCCTTACCCGAAGTGCTCATAGCGGCACGGGTGCTGAGGAAATCAGTGCCCGGATCCCGGCGGGCCGATACGTCATCCGCGTAATCGCGCGTGGGGGAGCCTGGTCGGAGGACGACTATCACTTAGGCGCGAGCCTCATGCCGGTTGCGCAGACGCGGATGCGGCACTAATCTCACCTTTGTGACGCAATTGCGGGTCTCTCAGGCCGCCGAACTCCTCGCCGTCAGTGACGACACCGTTCGTCGCTGGGTCGAGGCGGGTCGGCTCGTGGCCGGTCCTGAGGAGAGCGGCCGTGCGACCGTCGAGGCTTCATCGGTCGCCGCACTCATGCGCGAACTCAGCCCCGCTGCCCCCGTGGGGCCGGTCGTGGCGCAGTCTGCCCGCAACCGGTTCTCCGGGATCGTGACCCGCGTAGTTCGCGACACGGTCATGGCCCAGGTCGAGATTCAGTCCGGGCCGCACCGGTTTGTGTCTTTGATGAGCCGTGAGGCTGCCGATGAACTCGGCCTTGAGCCGGGTGTTCCGGCCATTGCTTCTATTAAGTCGACCAATGTTGTTATCGAAATCGTGGAGAAGTAGTGCGAGTCGTATTGGTCGTCTTGCTCGCATTGGGCCTCACTGCCTGCTCGTCAGGCGGATCTACATCCGTGCCCACTCTTAAGGTCTCGGCCGCGTCGTCGTTGACGGGTGCCTTCACCGAGATCGGCAAGGCATTTGAGTCCACACATCCAGAGGCGGCTATCGCTTTTAACTTTGGCGGCAGCAGCGCACTCGCTGAACAGATCGCCCAAGGTGCCGACGTCGACGTCTTTGCCAGCGCGGATACGGCGATCATGCAAGAGGTCGTCGATGCGCAACTTGCCGCCAATCCGGTGGACTTCGCATCCAACACCTTGCAGATCGCAACACCGCCCGGCAATCCCGCGAACGTCGGCTCCGTTGCAGACCTCGCGAAGCCCAGCATCAAGGTAGCCATCTGCGCCGCAGAAGTGCCCTGTGGCGTGGCCGCGATTGCTCTCTTTGCCAAGGCGGCCGTCACCGTCACTCCCGTGACTCGCGAACCCGATGTGAAATCCGTGCTCGCCAAGGTGATTGCCGACGAAGTCGACGCAGGTGTCGTCTACGTGACAGACGTACTCGTTTCTGGAGACAAGGTGACTGGCGTAGCGATTCCCGCAGGCGTCAACGTGGCGGTGACCTACCCCATCGCGACACTGAGTGAGTCCACTAATCCCTTCGCAGCGCAGTTCGCCGCCTTTGTCGCTGGTGTTGAAGGTCAGGCCATCTTGGCTAAGTACGGCTTTGGCAAGGCGTAGCGCCCGAAGAGTGCCTGTAGTCGTCCTCGTCATGGCGGCGATCGGGTTGCTCTTCCTCGCCGTGCCGATTCTCGGCTTACTTCTGCGGGCACCGTGGACGCGAATGCCGGAGTTGCTTACGGCCCCGGAAAGCCTGCTTGCCTTGCGCTTGTCCTTGGTGACGTCGCTAGCCGCGACTGCGATCTGCATCGTGTTGGGTGTGCCCATCGCGTGGGCGCTCGCGCGAGCGCGGCACGCGACCTGGATTCGCGCCATCGTGCTTTTGCCCCTGGTGTTGCCGCCGGTCGTGGGCGGTGTTGCCTTGCTTATCGCGTTTGGTCGCCGCGGCATTATCGGCGGTCCGATATATGACTGGACCGGCATTCAATTCCCCTTCACCACCTGGGGCGTCATCATCGCCGAAGCATTCGTCGCTATGCCGTTCTTGATCATCACCGTCGAAGGTGCATTGCGCGGGCTGCAACCCAAGTTTGAAGAAGCTGCCGCAGTGATGGGCGCTTCACGGTGGGTGATCATGCGGCGGGTGACGTTGCCCATGGTGTTGCCTTCGCTCATCGCTGGTGCGGTGTTGTGCTGGGCCCGCGCCTTGGGGGAGTTTGGTGCCACGGTTACTTTCGCGGGCAACTTCCCTGGCGTGACGCAGACCTTGCCATTGGCTATCTACTCCGCACTGGAGACCAATCGTGATGCGGCTATCGCGCTCTCGGTTGTGTTGCTTCTGGTCTGCGCTGCTGTTCTCATCGCCTTACGTGATCGCTACTTCCGGCGGCTCTCATGACTACCCTCGACGTCAATGTGACTCTCGCGCTGGGCAGTCTCGATCTACACGTCGAACTCACCGCGCAACCTGGTGAAGTGATCGCACTCCTCGGCCCTAACGGCGCGGGCAAGACGACTTTGCTTCGGTGCATCACCGGCATGGCGCCAATTGACTCTGGCCATATTCGTTTCGGTGAACAGGTCTGGGATGAGCCCAGCGCCGATATCTTCCTCGCTCCCGAACAGCGCGGCATTGGCATGGTGTTTCAGGACTACGTGCTCTTCGAACACATGAGCGTGCTCGACAATGTGGCCTTCCCGTTGCGTAATCGAGGTGCGTCAAAGCAAGAGTCGCGAGTGCAGGCACGTGCACAACTGGAACATTTCGACTTGGCGGATTTAGCGAAGGAACGCCCGGGCGCTCTCTCGGGCGGTCAGTCCCAGCGAGTCGCACTGGCTCGCGCACAGATGGGTGCCCCGAAACTGCTCCTGCTCGATGAACCCTTCAGTGCCCTCGACGCTGCCGTACGGCCCGTCGTGAGATCAGCTATCGCTGAAGCTGCCGCTGACCGGGTCACGATCTTGGTGACTCATGACCCCGTCGACGTTGCAGACATCGCCATGCGAGTGATTGAGCTGGTGGATGGTCGAATTAAGCCGTGATGCGCACAGTGCCAATGAACGCGTAGTTTTGTGACACTGAGGTGAAGGCGTTCACGCGCACGGTGTAGGTCCCAGCAAAGGGCAACATTCCACTTGCCTGTCCTCGTGAAATCGTCCAGGTAAATGGCCCCGGGATGCCCTTGTAGGTCCACGTGATCTCACCGATTGCGTTAGCCCACGGCAACGTGATGGTGCGAGTGCCCACGCGGTCGCCGGATAGACGTACTGAATAGCCGCCGACCTGTACCGCACGACTACGTGATGCCGGGTCAGTTACGCCGACCGAAAATCCGCTTGCGACGTGGGCGCGGTGGCCGTCTTCACTGGTCACGTCGTAGATCAGCGCATAACGAGCTGGTCGGAGTGAGCTCACTCGTGCTGTGGCCGTCGATCCAGAAACAGAGGCCCCAGTAGAAAGAACTTTTCCGGTGCGATTCACCACGATGAGTGCGCGTGATGTACCCGTCACTGTCTCGGTGAACGTCACGCTTGCGCTAGTGGGGGAGGACCAGAGCACCGCTCCATCTGCGGGGGATCTG
>WLOK01000184.1 GCA_009699315.1 Actinomycetota bacterium | reverse complement strand
CCACGCGCAGTACGCGATCGCGTCGAGGATGGCGACGTGGACGACGGGATGGTCGTCGCGTCCCTCAAGGTTCGTTTGAGGCCCCTCGGGGTGACGCCAATCGGCGCCGTCCACCTTGCGCCACCACGGCGCGGCGGCCGCGGCTTGGGTCAACTCGAAGTCGGGTGGCAGGAAGCCGACGAAGACGAACGACCAGCCGTACTGCTCGGCAACCGTCACCCACTCGGTCTCCTCGACGAAGGCTGCAAAGCGCTTGTTCGAAACGGCGTGCGCATCCATCCAAAAGGGTGCTACCTCAACGGGGCGAACCGGCCCTTCGCCATCACCTTCCCGAGCCTGGTCGTCCTCATTGCCAATCACGTAGGTACCACCAGGAATCGGCATCAACTCGGCGCCATGCGTGGTCGGTGGGGTTGCGGCGGTCACCGACGCAGCATAGCCACGAGGCAGCCGCGTGGCAGCTGGCGTGGGCCCCGCTCACAAACCCGCACGCCCTCGGGCATGATGGTGAGGAAATGCAGCTCTCCTACCGCAAACGCGTCCTGCTGATGCTCGCGCTGCTGGTGCTGTTTATGGCCGGCCTTGCCATCAGCAACACGGTCAATGAGGTGCTCGGACTCGCAGTCTGTGCCGTCGCCGTTGGTCTGACAGCGCTAATCGTGTTCGGTCTCAACCGCGGGCGGTAAGCCCCTCGATCAGGCGACGGCGAGCGAGTCGGCTGCCGCGCGGGTGATCTCGCGCCATGCCGCTGCAGAGACACCGGCCGGTCGGGCCTCGGCGAGGATTCGGCGGATTGCTGCGCGGCCACTCACCACCGCAGCGTCGGTCTCGACGACGACGGCGCGGTCGTGATTGCTGATCAGGGTCAGTGCCGTACCGAGCTGATCGATCGTCAGACCGAGCGCCTCGACGTCGGCATGGCGGTAGCCACAGACGTCGACGGCGGGCTCGCTTTGCAGGTGCTGGTGCCAGATGCGATGCACGCCGCTATGCCATTCGCGTTCGAAGTCGACCTCGTCTGCGGCATTCTGGACGTAGCGCATGACTGCCGAGCAGTCCATGATCGCGAGGCCGACGCGCTTGCCCGTCAGCGTCTTTGCGACCTTCGCGACTGAGCGCTCGAGGGCGATCAGAATGTCTTTTGGGTCGAGCAGTTCCGTTGCGTAGGGAAAGCTGCCGAGTGGCCAAGAGCAGATCGTGGCGCGGCCATTCGGGGCTACTTCGGCGTAGCGCGGGTCGGCGATGTAGATCCAGTGGTCGACGTCGGCGCCGAACTCGCGATCGACCGTGGCGAACAGCGGGCCGGCAGCATCTACGCAGTAGAGCAGCACGTGCGCAGCGGCCGCATGATCGCGCGAGCCGGTCAGATCGTCAATCGAGCAGCCAAGCGCGGTGGCAAGACCGTCGAGGACCCGCAGCGAAACCTCGGGTGCGCGGCCGGTGCTGGGGCTGCGCCCATTTTCGATTGCCGTGATGTAGCCGGCCGAGACACCCGCAGCTTGCGCGAGTGCGCGGACGCTCAAATCGAGTGCCGTGCGACGGTCGCGGACCTCGGCGCCGAGATCGATTGTGGTGGGGTGGGGCATGGTCATTTGACTCTAGCGAGCGGGAAGGTGAACGCTGTTGACGAATCGCTAGTTGTTCACTATCGTGATCGTTGTTCATTGTAATGAGTATCGGGTGTGGATGCAACCGCCCAGAGATGAGGAATCCCCATGTCCAAGCGCTACCACGCCCTCCGCGACGTCGTCTGCTCGCTCCCCGAGGCCGGCTGGAACTACGGCCATACTCGCTCGCCGTTTTATTCGTACGACGTCGAGCACGGCGCAACGTTCGTGATCTACAACGGCCGCATGATGCCGATCTCGATGAAGACCTCCACGCGCGAAGAGGGCTACTGGGCGCTGCGTCGCACCGTCACGCGCCTCAACACGGGCGAGTTCGTCACCGAGCTGATGGGCCCCGACGCTGGCAAGCTCCTCGACCGCGTCTTCACCCGCAAGGTCTCGGCGCTGAAGGTCGGGCGCTGCGCCTACGGCCTCGCCTGCTGGCCCAACGGCGGCATCATGGTCGACGGCATCCTGATCCGGCTGGGCGAAGAGCGCTTCTGGTACGTGCAGGCCGACGGCGAGTTTATGGGCTGGACGCGCGGCATCGCTGTCGCCTCCGGCATGGACGTTGAGATCTTCGACGCCAAGTCGTGGGTCCAGCAGATCCAGGGTCCCAAAGCCTTCGACGTGCTCGCCGATTTGTCCGACCAGGGCATGCCGGAGGAGTTCAAGTACTTCGACATGCGCGAGATCACCATCGCTGGCGTCCCATGCCTGATCACCCGCACGGGCTGGACGGGCGAGATGGGCTTCGAGATCTACACGATCGACGGTTCGGATACCAGCGCAATGTACGACCGCACCACCGAGGTCGGCAAGGCGCACGGCCTCGTCGACATCGGCCTCGACCCGATGGACACACGTCGCATCGAAGCGGCGATCCTCAACAACATCTCCGACATGGACTACCTGATGACACCGTTCGAGGCGGGCCTCGAAATGTTCGTCGACCTCGAGCGTGAGGACGACTACTTCGGCAAGGAAGCCCTCCTGACAGCCGATCGCCGCACGCGCATGTACGGCGTCAAGTGTGCGACGGCCGAGCCGCTGATCGGCGGTCACGTCGAGCGTGACGGCAAGGAAATCGGTGTCATCACCGCCTCCTCGTGGAGCCCGTACCTCGAGTGCGGTGTCGCGTACGTGAAGCTGCACAGTGCCGACCTGATCGAGCCGCGCACCGGCAAGGTCGTCGGCTTCGATCTGCAGCTCCACGACTGCGAGCTGATCGACCTGCCGTTCTACGACGCAGAGAAGAAGATCCCGCGCGGGCTTGAGATCGCGAACGTCTAGTGGAGCCACGAGAATTTATGTACAGCGGGACCGGGATTCGAAAGCCGCCGGAACGACTTTGGTGTGCCATTGCCGGTGCTCGGCGGTGCCTGGATCCATGCTGCTCAAGGCCGGCGTAGCTGGCTTTGACGATGCTGATTGTGCGAGGGCCTGGATTACGTGCAGCACTGGTTCCAAACCCGGGGCCCTGGCACTGCTGCCGGGCCCCGGGTTTGGTTAGCGCTGAGCGAGGATTTGTCGCTGGTGTATGTGCAGTGTCCGCGTCTTCTTGGTTGCGACTCGGACCTTGATTGTCTTTGTCGCGGGCGTGCCAGCCAGACCGTTTTGGGCGGGTGTGATCTTGATCAACCAGGTACCGGCTTTTTTCAGACGGATGGTGCAGGTGGCGGT
>WLOK01000183.1 GCA_009699315.1 Actinomycetota bacterium | reverse complement strand
GCCCGGGTAGGTAGCTCGCAGAGAAGTCTTCGGTGTGGTCGACCACGCCAGCCTTCCAGAACAAGCGCTTGTAGTCGACGTTGAATCCGTCGATGCCGGTTTGTGCAGCACATGCGTCGGTGTCGTTGTAGACCTTCGGGGGTTTCACGATTGCGTAGAAATCGCCAATCTCCGACGTGATGTCATCCCAAATCTTCGTGCTGTACATCGACACAGTCATCGATACGTCATCAGTCGTAGCGGTAATGAATATCGCGCGGGGGGTGTTGTTCTTAAACTGCATATCGAAGTAGCCCCAGGCCACGGTGGCCTCGATCCCGGGCTGATAGCGCGAGATGTAGCGCGAGTGCTGACGCACCTGCACCGGCTCGAGACCGGCGTAGAACGCCGCAGACCATGTCGTCGTCGTGGCGGCTGAAAGACCGCCGCCGAGCATCTTCTGGAACACGCCACCGGGCCCAATGACGTAACCCTCCATATAGCCCTTGGCTGGATCAGGATTGTGATTCTCTGTAGTCCCGTTCATGGAGAACGTTTCGCCCGGCATGAGCAAAATCCCGTCGATGTATTTAGCCGCACGCGCGAGATTGTGCTGCATGTACTCGATCGTCGGCACACTCTGCGTAAAGGTCGAGATGCGCTCCTTGATACCGAGCAACGCAGCAGCCTCAGTGGTGAGTTTGGGTTGCTGTGACGCGCTCAGATCCACCCGAGCTACCCGAGCATCACCGGTCTGCTCCACGGCAGAGAGCACTGCCACGCCAAGGTCCTCGGCGGACACGCCTTGCCCTAGGACGGCCGGGACGACCACTGGAACGTCCCCGACGATTCTAAAGGTCGCGTCCTTAGCTCCACCCTCGACGAGCTTGAGGTCCGTCTCGATCACGTTATGAAGAAACTCACCGTCAAGGAGAGGCACAAATTGGTTGCCCTTCGGCTCGAAGTGCAGAGCCTGCGCGATGTCCTCCGGCGGAATACTGGAACGTGCCTCGCCCACCTCGACGCGTACTGGCCCGGAAATCGCCGACGTCACGATGCCGGAGACAGTCGAGTCAACCGTCTCATCACTGATCTGCGTCGGCACCGAAACCACAACGAGGTCCACGCGCGACGACGATAGGTAAGCGGCATCGACCCGACCCAAGGACGCATCCACGTCGACACCTCGCCCGGGCACACCGTATTCGTAGGTTGGCGTGAGTCCGTCATAGGAAATCTTCGGCTCAACCGGTGTCGTTACTACAGTCGCGCTGAAGTCCTCAATGGCCAAGCGCAACCTGTCCTGATCGATTGTCGAAACTGGCTCAACCGCATGGGCGGCAACGAGACGTCCGAGCATGTCAAGTGGATTGAAACTTCGCGAGGACGCTGCGGCCGCTGTGCCTGCGGCATCAAAGTACATGCCGACGTCACGAGGGACCAGGAGCGCCGTGTGGTCGTAGGCGCTGATCGCGATTGGGGATTCGGCCAGTGGTCCAAGTTCGCGCTCGAGAACCGCAGTAGCTTCAGCCGTAGACATGCCACCGATCTGCACGCCAAGGACATTGGTGTTAGCCGGAACATCAGAATTCGAGCCCACCAGTAGTCCGCCATAGAAAGCCGCTGCCCCCGCGAGAATCCCACCGGCCCACAAAATTGCGCGACCGCGAGGGCTCACAGAGGTCGAGGATGCAGCGTGAGCGCCTGGCTTTGGCTCCGCCACGAATCCTCCCTACGAATCGACGTCTAAATGACGTTTCATCGTACGTCGGCAGTTCGCTGGATCCGGGATTCACGAAGTGGGAATGTCGCGGACGCGGCGCCGATCACCGCACCAGCGAATAGATAGGCCATCTGGCGCCCGCCGCCGGACAGCGCAAGATCGCCTGAGGAAGATTCGACCGCCATAACCAAGGTTGCGACGATCCAACCGACGAAGAGGCTCGCACCGGCCCAACGTGTGCGGATCAGCCACGCAGCTCCGCGGACTAAGGCAAACAGAAAAACTAACATCACCACGACACCCCACGGAACCACCACGGTGCTGCCGTTCCAGACAAAGACAACTCGGTATGCCTGCATGAAGGCTCCGACGAGCCCAAAGACAAATCCCCCGAAGAGAATTCCGATGCAGGACGCAATCCGCGCGCCGAGGCTCATGCCGTGCTCACGGGCCGGCGAGCCCACCGAAGAGGTCGGTTTCACGGCCAAGCGCATCGCGCACACCGCCAGGGACGCCCTGCGCTAAGCGGTAGTACTCAACTCCGAAGGCTTCAGCGCCCACATGATCGGCGAGGGCAAAGAAGCCGCCGTCCACCGACACCTGAGTTGCGTGTGCGCGCAAGGCTGCCATTTTGCGATCGAGATAGGCAGTGCCATCGATCGCAGTGGTGACGAGCGCGTCATCAATCGCGAAAGGAATGTCATCGGGATCCATCTCGGCAAAGCCAGACGTATCACCCTGAGCCCGCAGAGCTTCGATGCCAGCTCGAATGATGCTGCGCGGAAATGCAGTCCAGTAGACCTTACTGATGGACCATGCTTCCCCGAGATCGGCTCGGAACGTCGGCGAGGCCGCGAGCACCATCGCGTACATCGACACACGATGTGCCTGAATGTGATCGGGGTGGCCATAGCCGCCGAAGTCGTCGTAGGTGACCAAGACCTGTGGGCGAACCTCGCGGATCACCGCGACAAGATCGTTCGCCGCTGAGAGAAGATCGGATCGCCAGAAACAGTCGCTTCGCTCATTGCTCGGGGTGCCCACCATGCCCGAATCGCGATACTTGCCGGGTGCTCCGAGTTGCCGGTGGTCGGTGACGCCGAGTTCACGCATCGCGTCGGCAAGCTCGACCTGACGATGATCACCCAGAGTGTCGGAGTGCGTCGCCGCAAGATGGCCGAGCTCATCGATGATGACTTCGCCCTCTTCACCAAGCGTGCACGTCACCAGAGTCACCTGAGCACCCTCGGCCACATAGCGGGCCATGGTCGTGCCGGTGCCAATCGACTCGTCATCGGGATGGGCATGTACTAGCAAGAGGCGGCGAGACACGTCCAAAGACTACGGCAGGCACTCCTGCGAGATCGGCACGGCGTCGACACCACTGAAGACATGCCCAAGCGAAGCGGGATGGCCTTCACCGAGGACTTGCGGGAGGATACGTAGATGAATGACTCCTACCCACGTCAACGTGCCCGAACTCGCGCCTTTCGTCTGGGCGCGCCACGAGCCTTCACCCCGTCAGACGAGCGAGTCATTTTCCTACGGAGCAAGGACGGGTCCGACTCACTGACCTGCCTATGGGCGTGGGACCTTGAAT
>WLOK01000182.1 GCA_009699315.1 Actinomycetota bacterium | reverse complement strand
CGTTCTCGTCGTGATCTTCGTTCTTGTCTTTCACTGGGGAGTTGCCGGATCTGCAGTGGGCACCGCAATCGCGGAAGCAGTCGGATTGATTGCCTACGGTGCATTGCTCATGCGCTTGGCACATCGCGAAGGTGTACGAATACATCCGCATCTTCTTGGCGTCTGGGCATCTGCACGCACAGGCTTCCCACTCTTCATTCGCACTATCGCCCTGCGTGCTGTGTTCCTCATCGCTGTTGCAGCCGCCGCGCGCATGGGCGATGCGACTCTCGCCGCTTATCACGTGACGTCAACCGTGTGGTTTACACTTGCTCTCGCACTCGACGCATTGGCAATCGCCGGACAAGCACTTCTCGGCAAGGTCCTCGGCGCGGCTGATCGGGAAGCCGCGCGAGCACTTACTCATCTGCTTGTACGCATGTCTATTGCCTTGGGTTTCATACTCACTGCCTTGATTTTCATTGTGCGCCCCTGGGTTCCACAGTTGTTTACGCAGGATGCAGAAGTCGCGGCGTTGATTTCGAGTGCGTTGATCCTCGTCGCGATTCAACAGCCACTGGCTGGAGCGGTCTTCGCGTATGACGGCATTCTGATTGGCGCAGGTGACACAAAGTGGCTGGCCTTTGCTCAGACGGCAGTGCTCATCGCATTCATTCCCGCGATCTGGCTCGTTGTCGCGATGGGCTGGGGAATCGCGGGACTGTGGTGGTCGATCGCCTGGATGCTGTTCACTCGCGGTGTTCTCCTCGCCTGGCGCGCACGCGGAACGGCCTGGCAAATAACAGGGCCCGTCCGCAATTAAGCAGACGGGCCCTTGTTCGTTGCAGTGGGACTAGACGGCGACAACCTCGAAGGTCACCGACGCCGTAACGCCCGGGTGGAGCTTGATCGAGGCCTTGTGTGAGCCCACGGTCTTGACTGCACCGCGAAGCTCGACAGCCTTCTTGTCGACGGCCGGGCCACCGCACTTTGTCACTGCAAGAGCGACATCAGCCGCGGTAATCGAGCCGAATAGACGGCCTGCATCGCCAGCCTTGGCCGGCACAGTGATCGTGGTGGCCTCAAGGGCTGCCTTGATCTCCTGCGCGTGACCGAGGTCGCGAACCTCGCGTGACTTGCGTGCACGCTTGATCTGCACAACCTGCTTCTCGCCACCCTTGGTCCATGACATAGCGAAACCGCGGGGGAGAAGGAAGTTGCGGCCGTAGCCATCCTTCACCTCAACGATGTCACCTGGCGCACCCAGGTTGGGAACTTCTTCAGTAAGAATCAGTTTCATCTCGTCATCCCCTTCTTAGCGAGCCGTCGACACGTAGGGAAGCAGCGCAACTTCGCGCGCATTCTTCACCGCAACGGCGATCTCACGCTGATGCTGCGTGCATGCGCCAGTCACACGACGGGCGCGGATCTTGCCGCGGTCCGAGATGTACTTGCGGAGCATGGGCAGATCCTTGTAATCGATAGGCGCTGCATCTTCACGGCAGAAGGGGCAGGCCTTTTGCTTAATCGGCTTGCGCTGTGCGGCCTTGATGGCCTCCGCGCGAGTGTTCTTCTTCACTTACATCTCTCCCAAGTCTTGAAATTTACGAAGTCGGTTAGAAGGGGGGCTCGTCGAAGGACGCGCCACCACTTGCCCACGGGTCATCGGTCGGTCCGCCAGCGTTGCCGCCAGAGAATCCACCGCCACCAGCACCGCCGCCACCCTCACGGGTAACGCGATTGACCTTGGCTGTCGCGTAGCGGAGCGCGGGGCCGACATCGTCGACCTCCATCTCCACCACAGTGCGCTTCTCGCCCTCGCGGGTTTCGTACGAGCGCTGACGTAGGCGGCCCGTCACAATGACGCGCGTGCCCTTAGCCAGTGACTCGGCAACGTTTTCGGCGTACTGACGCCACACGCTGCAACGCATGAAGACGGGATCGCCGTCCTTCCATTCATTCGTCGCCTTGTCGAGCACACGAGGGCTCGAGGCAACGGTGAAGGAAGCGACAGCTGCACCGCTCGGCGTGAACCGGAGCTCAGGATCGTTGGTCAGGTTGCCAACGACCGTGACGGTGATGTCGCCCTGCGCCATGTCAGGATCCGGCCGGACGGGTGACCTTGGTACGCATCACCGCTTCGTTGAGACCGAGCTGACGGTCGAGCTCCGCAACTGCTGCGGGCGTGGCCGTGATGTCGAGGACGGCGTAGATGCCATCGCCCTTGTGGTTGATTTCGTACGCCATACGGCGACGGCCCCACACGTCGACCTTGGCAACGCTGCCGCCAGCCTGGCGAATCACGTTGAGAAAGGTCTCAAGACTCGGAGCGACAGTGCGCTCTTCGAGATCGGGGTCAAGAATGACCAGAACTTCGTATCGGCGCATGCGAGCACCGACCTCCTTCGGACTCATCGGCCCCGGACGATCCGGGGCAGGAGGTGATGGCACGGGCTAGGCCCGGACCAGCGTGTCCCCTAAGGGACTGCCCGATCGTACGGGCTGGGGCTCAAATCTCCCAATCCGCCTTGTGTTCTGCGGCTGTGGACAACGAAATGGGCCTGGTCAGTCTTGGAAGGTAGTATCTGATCAGATACCTAAGGAGTCTTGATGCAACCCTTGATCAGCGCGGCCCGCCGAACCTCTGGGCTCTCCCAAAGTGAAGTCGCCAGGCGTGCAGGAACGTCTCGACCCACCCTGTCTTCCTACGAGCACGGGCACCGCAGCCCCACCCTGGAGACTCTTATTCGCCTCCTTGCCGCAAATGGCCAGCAACTTGAGGCAATCCCCATGCTCACCTTTACTGAGCACCACGACTCCCGAGGCAAGCCCTTCTTCGTCCCAGATCACCTGCCACGGCTTTCGCTACGCGATGCCTTTGCGACCGTCGTACTGCCAACACATGTTGATTGGTCAGCTAGCAGTGCGCCCCGCGCACTGGCTGACCCACAACAGCGGCTGCTCGCCTACCAAGTGGTTCTAGCAGAAGGAGGCCCTGACGAGATCTCCGCGTATGTAGACGGTGCGCTTCTCATCGATGCCTGGCCAGAAATCTTCCTGCCCAAAGACATTCGACGAGCATGGCAGCCGATCATCGACCGTGCACTGGTCTAACGCAATGTCTCAGATCCCTGCGGTCAGTCCATTTCAGGTGGAAGTCGCTCAAGCATTCTTCCAACTCCCCGAACCCCACTTGTTCCTTAGACGAACTCGCTGCACGCAAACTCCTTGCCCTCTTTGATCGCGCTATGCCTCGTGACTTTGTCGACGTCTATGCGCTCACTCGGGACCGCATGCCGGACGCACTCCTCCAGAATGCGCGCGAAATTGATCCAGGAATTGACG
>WLOK01000181.1 GCA_009699315.1 Actinomycetota bacterium | reverse complement strand
ATCGAAACCGAGAAACTGCTCGCTACAGTCGCGGCGATGAACGACCTGTCTGTGCAGGAGCCAGCTGTACTACCCGGCTGGACCCGCGGCCACGTCCTTGCACACATCGAAGGCAACGCTGATGGGCTTGCCCGACTCGCGCGCTATCTAATTGACGGTGTTGAGCGACCGATGTATCCCTCCCGCGAAGCCCGCAATGCCGACGTGACGTTGCATGCTTCTTGGCCAGCTGTCGCACACCTGGCAGCCATTGCCGAGTCGGCTACCCAACTTGATCGCGACATGCGGGGCGTCAAAGAAGATGCCATGGACCACACCGTGATCCTCGGGGCTGTTCTCCAAGTCCCTGCCTCACGCCTGGCACCGCAGCGACTTCTCGAGGTGTGCGTCCATCACTCAGATCTAGGAATCCCGTCATATACGTGGCGCGACTGGCCTAGCCGCCTAGCGGAGTACTTCATCCCCATCGTCGTCGCAGACTTTCGCGAAGGTGGCGCATTCCCGGTCAACTGGATTGAGACTGACGGGATTCGTCTGGAAATGCTCAAGGGCGACGGGTCAGGCGTACGGGGCAATTCCCGCGAGATGCTGGCGTGGTTGCTGGGTCGTGCGGAGGGCGATGGGCTCGAGCCGGTCGGCATCGCGTCTGTGCCCACAGCGCCTCCCTGGCGCTGATCGGCTGAGCTTTAGCCCACATGCGCTTTCGGGGCATCGTTGACCGCCATGTCGTGCTTGGACATGTTGACCAGGCACACCCAGATGATCCCCGCGAAGATGAAGATGCCCGTGCTCCACATGAAGCCGGTGGTAAATCCATGGACGAGTGCGTCCGGCGTGGGCCCTGGAAGATTCTTGTCGATAATGAAAGCGGCCGTGGCCGATGCCGCAATCGTGTTCAAAAACGCGACGCCGATGGATCCACCGATCTGCTGACTGGTGTTGAGCACTGCAGAAGCCACACCAGCATCGCGATTGCCGACTGCGAAAAGGGATACAGCTGAGATCGGAACAAAAACCAGACCCATGCCGACGCTGAGCAGGATCATCCCCGGCAGAATGGCCGTCACGTAATCGCTTGTCGGCTCGAGCCGCACAAACACAATCATGCCCAGTGCCGCGAGGACGAATCCACACGTCGTTGTAATCCGCGGTCCGATTCGCGGAATCAGTTGAGAAGCCAGCCCAGCGCTGAGGATGACACCCGCTGAGAAAGGTAGGAAGAGCAGACCAGACTTCAGAGGCGAATAGCCGAGTACGCCTTGGAAGAAGAACGTGAGGAAGAGGAACATTCCAAACAAACCAATGCCCACGAAGAACGATGCAAGGTAGGCACCGCCGCGATTGCGGTTGGCCAGAATCTTCAGCGGCAGCAACGGGTGCGAAGACCTCGCCTCAATGATGAAGAAGAGAGCAAGCAGCACTAAGGAAATCCCGATGAACGTCAATGTTTGCGTGCCACCCCATCCATCAGTGGAGGCCTTGGTTATGCCGAATACCAACGAGACCAACCCGAGCGTCGCGGTGATCGCGCCTGGGATGTCGTACTTCGTGTTGCCCGTAGCCTTGGATTCGCGCACGTAAGGAATGGCAAGCAAAACGGCTACCGCTGCGATGGGTACGTTCACGAGAAGAGTCCAGTGCCATGACGCGTATTGCGTAAGTAGCCCGCCCATGATCAGGCCAATCGCGGCGCCACTGCCAGACAGAGCACCGTAGACACCGAAAGCTTTGGCGCGTTCCTTCGAATCGATAAACGTGACCGTAATGAGGCTAAGCGCGGCCGGGGCGAGGAGGGCGGCAAACGCTCCTTGAAGAGCCCGTGCGCACAACAGCATGGTGAAGCTACCGGAGATGCCGCCGAGCGCGGATGCCGCAGCGAAACCAATGAGACCCACGATGAGCATGCGCTTGCGGCCCGCGTAGTCCGCGATGCGCCCTCCGAGCAGGAGGAGCCCACCGAATGCCAGCGTGTATGCAGTGACGACCCACTGACGATCAGCGTCAGAGATATCCAGACTGGTCTGCATGGACGGGAGCGCAATGTTCACAATCGATGCGTCAAGGACGACCATCAACTGCGTGATGGCAATGACCGCGAGGGCCAACCAGCGCTTCGGATCGAGCTCAAATGCGGGAGAGGTTTCGTTGGCAGAAGTCACACTTAACCCTAGCAACCGGACTAATTGACGCTTCAACCGGTCCGATGTCGTAAATTGGTCGCCAACGCAAAATTCCTACACCAGCTCCTCCTTGCGAAGGGAAGACGCCATGAATACGTCGATGAAGGCAGCGGGGGCAGTGCTAGCCGCAGGAATGATTCTGGGAGCGGTCACGATCGCACCAGCCTCGGCAGTGACGAAGTCGTAGACCGCCGCTCAGGTAGCAAAGCATTCCACCATGACAAACTGCTGGACCATCGTCGGCAAGGGTGTCTACAACCTGACGTCGTACGTTAACCAACATCCTGGCGGCGCTGGCAACATCTTGTCGCTGTGTGGCCATGACGGTACGCAGTCGTTCCGTGCCGTGCATGGCACGAGTGGCAATGCGGTATCGATGCTCGCTCGACTCAAAATCGGCACATTGCGGAAGTAACTGGACAACGCGAAAGCCCGGGCATCTCAGGTGATGACCCGGGCTTTCGTACGTGGTGGCAGGTAGAGGATTCGAACCTCTGTAGCTTTCGCGACGGATTTACAGTCCGCTCCCATTGGCCGCTCGGGCAACCTGCCACGCCACCTGCAGGCCAAGGCCCTGAGCAGCCTGAGAAGGATACCGCCCGAGGTCTGCGCCGCTGGAGCCAAGGGTGGAATCGTCCTCATCGTTCATGAGCGAAATCCATAACCGTGGGCCCAACTCCAACCCATGTACGGCACAATGGCGCCATGCCTGATTCCTCGTTCGACATCGTGTCCAAGGTTGACCATCAAGAGGTCGACAACGCCCTGCAGCAGACCGCCAAGGAGCTCGCCCAGCGCTTTGACTTCAAGAACACGGGCACCGAGATCGCCTGGCAGGGCGAGATGGGCATCGAGATCAAGGCCGAGACCGAGGACCGCGCCAAGGCAGCCCTTGAGGTCCTCAAGGAGAAGATCATCAAACGCCAAATCTCCCTAAAGATCCTCGATGCAGCCGCCCCGCGGCAGTCGGGCAAGGAATTCAAGATTGACATCAAGCTCAAGGCCGGCATCTCCAAGGAGCAGGCCAAAAAGCTCGGGCAACTGATCCGCGACGAGGGGCCGAAGAAGGTCAAAGCCCAGGTCATGGGTGAGGAACTACGCGTCACTAGCCCAAGCCGTGACGACCTTCAGGAGGTCATCGCGTTGGTTAAGGATGCAGACTTGGACTTTCCCGTGCAGTTCGTCAACTACCGCTAAGGACCACTGATGATTCGTCGCAGT
>WLOK01000180.1 GCA_009699315.1 Actinomycetota bacterium | reverse complement strand
GACGTGCCGCGTTCGCATGCAGAGCTCAAAGAAGCGATGGCGTCTTATTCAGACGTGCTTCGCGGGGACTCCGACACGTGGGACACCGTTCGGTTCATTCGGCAAGTGCCACTCCCACGGGCAGCAGGACCGGCCTATGCGGTGCTCTTCGCCGGGGCGGCGTCGACGCTTTCAGCCGAGCAGGCCCGGCTCCTGCGGATCCGGCGCACGCCGCTGGCTGTCACCCGACCGACTGTGGCTGCGGCGCTAGGAGCTCTCGCACTGGCAGTGGGCTCCCAATCCGGGGCGTTACGCAACGCGAGACACCGAATTTCTCGGCTAAACGTGGCGGCATAGGCCTAACCGCACCCCAATGTCTGACCTGTACGGCATGATGTGCCGCACGGGGAACGGGGGGTCACGTAGATGGCATCGGGGGATGCCGCGTCCGGCATGGACGACGGCACAGTTAATGCATATTCAGTCAGCGACGTACGCGTGCTCGCGATCGGAGCCGGGCAGGTCCAACCGGTCGTCGAGGTTCTCCGCGACGCCGGCTTCCATGTCGACGAGTGTCACGACGGCACGACGGGCTACGACGGCTATGGCGTTGTACTCATGGACCCAATGGCCGGGCTGTCCGGAAGGCGTCCGACTCTCGCGGTCACGGCTGCGGACGTCCTACGTATTGACGTGGGGCAGCGAGCCATCACCGTGGATGGTCGGCCGATGGTCCTCACCGCCCGTGAATACGCCTTGCTCGCTCATCTCATGGCTGAGCCGCGCCGGGTCTTCACGCGCGATCAATTGCTCGGAGACCTATGGGGCTCCTCGTGGAGATCGGACGGCATCGTGACTGAATACATCCGGCGACTCCGCGGACACCTCGTTCCTCACGGACTTGCCAATTGCCTCGTCACGCGTCACGGATTTGGCTACTCGTACAACCCCGACGCGCCGGTGACCCTCAACTAGAGCCCGCCCACGGATCTGAGGAACCCGGCCGGACCGCCAAGCGTCTGATCCCGCGAAAGGGGATCTTGTGCTGTTGGCTACTCGTACGCTCATCGCTTCAGTCGGCTTGACCTGTGTGGCCGCCCTCGCGCTCGCGGCATGCACGACGACGACTTCGCTGCCATCGACAGATTCGGCCCCCGCGACCGCCAACGTGACACACTCGACAGCGTTGCCTGCGGCGCAGGAAGCCCCTTCGCGCGATCAGCTGAACAAGGAGAAGAGCGGAATGTTGCCCCCCGTCATCGTTGAAGCTGGACAGACTGAGGCCACGGCCCGAGTGGGCAACACCATCGTGATCAATTCCCAGACGCCAACTGAAGACATGCTCATCACCGACCGCCCAGATCTACTGGAGATCACACAAGGCTCGTACGACGGGTCGGCGTGGTTTAACCCCGGCGCCGTTGCCCTCGGTGAGGGCGTCGCGAATCTCACCCTGATCCATGCCGGCGAGAGCCACACGATCGTCGTCACGATCCTTCCTACGGCACGATAGAGGCGTGAATCGGCTGAGATCTGCAGCGCTCGCGGTTGTGGCCGCCGCGCTAGTCCTGGCAATCGCACCTTCAGCAACATCGCAACCACGGTTGTCAAATGACGACGCAGCGATCAGATCCGCCTTGCAAATCGACTTCCCACGACTTGGTGGTGTGGCGAGTGTGCGTGTCATTGATGCTGATGGGATTCACGTCTTTGGTGTGAGTATGGATAAGCCGATGGTGCCTGCGTCGACGATGAAGGTCATCACCGCAACCAACGCACTGACCACTCTGGGTGCTGATCATCGGTTCGTCACAAAAGTGGTCGAAGGCAGACAGCGCAACGAGATCGTGCTCGTAGGTGGCGGTGATCCGCTTCTGGATCGCACGACACTGCGACGGCTTGCGACGCGTACGAAGCAGCAACTTGCGGCAACAGGTCGATCAGGACGCACCATGACTGTGCGGCTCGATGACATGTTGTATCCCACACCAAGCGATGCACCGGGCTGGTTGTCAGGTGATTCGCCCACCTATGCGGCGCCAGTGCGTGCACTCGGCTTGTTGTACGACTACTCGTGGGACACCGCGACGAATGCAGCGGCTGCATTCGTCGATGCGCTCAATACGGCCGGAATCACTGCGAATTTTGGAGGCCGGCGTGCAGCATCAGCCAATGCAGCAGCTGTTGCCACAGTCAGTGCGCACACCGTGGGTGGCGCGATCAAGCTCATGTTGATCTACAGCGAGAACAACATCGCCGAGCAGTTGTTTAGGCATGTCGCTTTGGCGACTGGGAACGAACCGACATGGCAGGGTGCTCGTCAAGCAGCACGTGACACGTTGCGAAGCCTGCAGATACCTATCCGAAATCTGCAGTTACTGGATGGCAGTGGCCTGTCCATGGAGAATCGTCTTACGGCGCGCAGCTTGACGATGACGTTGCGTCTGGAAGTGGATGGCCAGCACCCCGAGCTCGCCCAGATTGTCGACCGTAGATGGCTCCCAACTTCCGGTGAGACGGGCACACTCTCGGGCAGATTTTGGGCTGGTGGTAGCGATTGTGCGGTGGGTCGAGTGTTCGCCAAGACCGGGAGTCTCGCAGGCGTGCAGACACTCGCGGGCCTGACCCGGGGAGCCGATGGCAGTTGGAAGATCTTCGCGGTGTTGACCAACGATTCATACGGCGATTCACGCCCCGTCATCGACGAGATGGCCGCTGAGATCAACGGCTGCCTCGCCGCCTAGACTGGTGCGGCTCTCGGGTCGCTAGCTCAATGGTAGAGCTGCGGACTTTTAATCCGTAGGTTGCGGGTTCGAGCCCCGCGCGACCCACTTCCGGCCATGGCACTATTACGCCGTGGCGCTACCAAACTCATTGGGCAAGGCTTCGAGCCAGCGGGTGAGTTGGTTCGAACTCTTCTACGACTTGGTTCTTGTTGCTGCGATTAGCCAAGTCGGCAAGGTCTACGTCAAGGAGCCCACCTGGGCCATGACCTGTCTGATTGCGGCGAGCGTCGTCGTCTTGTTCGGCATCTGGCTACTCACGACCGTGGGCTATGGATTGTTTCGCCGCGAAACAGCTTGGCGGCGGGTGCTGCTTCTCATCCAAATGCTGGGCGTGGTCGTCGCCGCTCTCTCACTTAGTAAGACTGGGCTACCGGGATGGGCGGGCTTCATCGCGATAGCGGTGGTGGTCATAACCCAAACGTTGATCTATGCGGGCTTCACCCGAGTGAGTGCTCCTATGCAGGGATCACTTCGCGTAGTGGTGTGGTCTACCTCTATCGCGGTGGTGATCTTCGCCTTGGCCGCCACGTTTATGTTGTTGGCGAGCGTCGACAACACGAATCTCGTAGCAACACTGGCCTTGATCGCTGGAGGAGCGGTCATATTGGTGCCGCTCATCTGGCGAGTTATGCCTGGAGT
>WLOK01000018.1 GCA_009699315.1 Actinomycetota bacterium | reverse complement strand
TCTGCTGCCGTCGTTCCCTGGCGCTCATGGAGTGCGCGATGCGCTTGCTTACGGCGTACGCGTCACCGGATGCACCGTGCACGTAGTGGATGGGGGAGTCGACACCGGACCGATCCTTGCCCAGCGTGCGATCGAGGTGCTCGACGAAGATGACGAGTCGAGCCTCCATGAACGCATCAAAGTCGAGGAGCGCTTGCTTCTCGTGGACATCGTCCATCGACTGTCCGTCGGTGGAATTCGCATCACCGGTAGGAGAGTGACGTTTCAATGAGCGCGGACCGTAAGCCGATTCGACGTGCACTTGTATCGGTGTATTACAAGGATGGCCTTATCGAACTCGCGCAGGGGTTACATGCGGCTGGTGTCGAGATCGTCTCTACCGGATCTACGGCAGAGACGATCAAGGCGATCGGCGTCCCGGTGACTGCGGTGAGTGATGTGACGGGCTTCCCTGAGTGTCTCGATGGTCGTGTCAAGACCTTGCATCCACGTATCCACGCGGGCGTGCTCGCTGACATGCGTAATCCCGAGCACGTCGCGCAGCTCGAGGAGCTCGACGTCAAGCCGTTCGAACTTGTCGTCGTCAATCTTTATCCGTTTGCAGAGACGGTCTACTCGGGTGCCTCACAGGAGGAATGCATCGAGAAGATCGACATCGGCGGCCCAACAATGGTGCGTGCAGCGGCGAAAAACCATGCGAGTGTGGCTGTTGTCGTCAACCCAGAGCGGTATGCCGACGCGATCGCAGCGGCAACAGCGGGTGGATTCACCCTTGCCCAGCGCGAACAGCTCGCGGCCGAAGCATTCGTGCATACGGCGACTTATGACATTGCAGTGGCATCGTGGATGGGCAATGTTGTTGCCCCCGACGCCGACGGCGAGGGCTTCCCGAAGTGGATGGCCGTTGCGTGGGAGCGCCAGAACGTCCTGCGCTACGGCGAGAACCCCCATCAGCGCGCAGCGCTCTACGCCGCGGCCTATGCGGCGCCTGGACTTGCACGTGCAACGCAGTTGCATGGCAAGGAGATGTCCTACAACAACTACGTCGACTCCGAAGCGGCGCGTCGCGCTGCCTATGACTTCGCCGAGCCAGCTGTGGCCATCATCAAACATGCCAATCCGTGCGGGCTCGCGATCGGCTCCGACATTGCAGACGCCTATCGCAAGGCTTTTCAGACTGATCCGGTGTCAGCGTTCGGTGGTGTAGTCGCGGCTAATCGCCCCGTCACCGCCGCGATGGCCGAGGCAATAGGTGATGTGTTCACTGAGTGCGTCATTGCGCCCGCATATGAAGATGATGCGCTCGCAATCCTCACCCAGAAGAAGAACCTGCGCGTCATCATCGCGGAGCCTCGCCCGGCGAGTGAATGGGTGGAGATGCGCAATATTGCCGGCGGCGTGCTGCTCCAGGCAGGTGACGACCTCAATTCTGCAGGTGACTCACCTATGACCTGGAAGCTCGTGTCTGGTGAAGCTGCCGACACTGCGACTATGCGAGACCTTGAGTTTGCTTGGCGCGCGTGTCGTTCGGTGAAGTCCAACGCGATCTTGCTCGCATCTGATGGCGCTGCAGTTGGCGTCGGCATGGGCCAGGTCAATCGTGTTGATGCTGCTCGACTCGCAGTGTCGCGCGCCGGTGAGGAGCGTGTGCGCGGCTCAGTGGCCGCGTCAGATGCCTTCTTCCCATTCGCCGATGGACTTGAGGTGCTCGCCGCCGCTGGCGTGCGTGCAGTTGCGCAACCGGGCGGATCAGTACGTGATGATGAAGTGATTGCGGCTGCCAAAGCGGCAGGTATGACGATGTACCTCACCGGGACACGTCATTTCTTCCACTAGCATCCCGAGGCATCTCACGGGGCGAGCTTGGATCGCGATTTTCCTCGTCATGGGCACTGCGGCGGGCACGTCTGCGCAAGCACGGCTCAATGGCGAATTGATGGGGGTCGTGCATAACCCGGCTGAAGTGGCCGTTCTCAATCAGGGATTGCAAGTTCTGGCGGCCACCTTGATCATTCTGATTTCTGCGCGGCGAAGAGAAGCACTCGCGCGTGCTTTCCGTGGTTTACGAAATGGCGGCTTGCGTCCGTGGGAGGTCATTGGCGGCCTCGGCGGCGCCTACTTTGTCGCGATTCAAGGGGTTGCTGCGACTTTTGTGGGAGTTGCAGCATTCACTATTGCCGTTGTAGCGGGGCAAACGGGCATGGCAGCCGGGGTTGACCGCATGGGTTTAGGCCCTTTCGGCCGCCAAAATCTGACCTGGATGAGAGTTGTGGCGATTGGCGTTGCGTTCTTTGCCGTCCTCATCCCGACGTGGAGTCGCTTACATGCGTCGCCAAGTTGGGGACTCGCCCTAGTCGCAGTTCTTTCTCTGGTTGCGGGTATGGCGAGCGCCATACAAATCGCGCTCAATGGGCGCATCGCTAAATACTCTGGCCAACCGGTAGTAGGAGCATGGGCCAACTTTGCTGTCGGCGCCATGAGCATGTTGCTCGTCGTTATCGTCGTTCATCTACTCTCGGGGTGGCACATTGTCGCAGTGCCGAGTGAGAGTGTGTGGATGCTCATCGCTCCGCTTTTTGGCCTGTTCTTCATCATCGCCACAGCGTGGGCCGTCCAGGTTCTTGGCGTTCTACTCCTTGCCCTCGTAGCGATCTCCGGCCAGTTGATCGGGGCATTTCTCCTTGACCTGGTCGTGCCCACTGCGGGCACCGTTATCAATCTTGCCTTGATCGTGGGCATCGTCTTGGCCCTCTGTGCTGCGGCGTTGGCTGCTTTTGGACGCAAGCCGGTCCGGATCTAGGCCGCTAGGGTTACGCGGTGTTCTTCGACCTCATCGGTTTCTTCGTCCCCGAACAGGTCGAGGGGCTGCCATGGTGGCCGTTGGCGATTGTTATCGCCGCGCTCGTGGTGCTCAATGTCATCAACAACCGGGTCGCGCCGTCACGTCACTATCTGCTGTGGGCCATCGGTGGTGCATTGGGTTTTCTTGCTCTCGGACTTCTCGATGGCAACACCTTTACCGACATGGGACTCGCCTGGCATCGGCTAATCCCTGGTCTCCTTTGGGCAGCCGCATGCATTGTCGTCGTTGCCCTGTTTTTCTCTGTCGCCTCGTCATTCCGCAAGGGCCGTGATGCGATGCAGGACGAACGCATCAAGGACATGAGCATCTCCAAGATCGCCTTTCAAGCTCTAGTTGAGGTGCCTTTCGGTACCGTTCTGCTGGAGGAGATCGCCTTTCGAAGCGTGTTGTTCT
This sequence comes from Actinomycetota bacterium, assembly GCA_009699315.1. Lineage (GTDB taxonomy): Bacteria > Actinomycetota > Actinomycetes > S36-B12 > S36-B12 > CAINMH01. The sequence continues at coordinate 20,226 of WLOK01000018.1, read as the reverse complement.
CAATGCTTGTGCGCCGTTATGGCCTCGTCTGGGGCATCGTGTGGTCGGCCATCATCTTTGGCTTGTGGCATGTCTTGCCGTCTTGGGGCACTCACGAGCAAAGCGCCGCATTGGGCTCGGTGGTCGGCAAGGGTCTGCGTGGCAACATCTTCGCGATTGTGTTGTCAGTCGTGACAACGACTGTCGCAGGCGTGCTTTTTGCGCTTCTGCGGGTATTCTCCGGCAGTGTGCTGGCGCCAATGGGCCTGCATTGGGCAACCAATGGACTTGGGTACATGTTCTCGTGGTTGATCATTAGGTTGAGGAGACGAGAGTGAAGAGTAAAAAGGTCAAGGCGCCGCCGCCGACGCTCACTCGCGCACAGGAGCGCTACGACGACATTGTGATGGTGCCGATTTACATCGCGGCTCTCGCGTGGTTAGTCGGCACGCTGTTTCGGATATCGCCCGCGCTGAGGCCGGTATATGGCGACACGGGAACGCTCATCACCTGGTACGTCACCGGGGTCTTTGCGATTGACATTGTGATCCGATTCATTCTCGATCCTGACAAGCGGCACTTCATTCAGCGTAAGTGGCTCCTCATCGTGTGCGTGATTGTCCCGTTCCTGCGTATCTACGTTGTGGTCAGTGCAATTCGCGGCATCCGGCGCGATCGCAATGCGATCACCAAAATGGTCTTCCTCTATGCGATGTACGGCGTGCTCTTTGTGATCAGCATCGGGGCGACATTGGTGCTCTCGGTCGAGATTGACGGTGACGGAACAATTCATACCTACAGCGACGCCGTGTGGTGGAGCCTTGAGACGGTCACGACTGTCGGATATGGCGACTACACGCCCGTCACTGCAGCCGGTCGAGTGACGGCTGCGGTCATCATGTTTAGTGGTGCAGCAGCTGTCGGTGCGCTGACTGCAGCAGTGGCGTCACGCTTCATCAAGAACTCAAATGAGCCGGCAGTCCAAACAACACAGGCACCACAAATCCCACCTGCACCTTCTGATGACTTACATCAGGCGATTGAAACTTTGACTGCGCAAATTCACGAATTGAATCGGCGACTCGAGGGGGAGGGTGAATGACACCCATGGGATTAACCGCGTACGATGGCGTCATGGATTCGTTGCGCGCCTCCGACGCTGCCCAGCAAGCCCCTGGGTTGACCGAGCGCGACCGCCAGATCCTGGAGTTCGAACGCCAGTGGTGGAAGTACGCCGGCGCTAAGGAGCAGGCCGTACGCGACCTGTTTGACATGAGCGCGACCCGCTACTACCAGATTCTCAATGGCCTGATCGACTCTCCGGAGGCCCTCGAATTCGACCCCATGCTGGTCAAGCGGCTACGCCGTCTGCGGGCCTCTCGGCAGCGGGCCCGCTCGGCCCGCCGTCTCGGTATCGACCTCGACGTCCGCTAGGACCTCGACCCCCGCTCAGGGGTGCCCTCGGTTTGCACTCGCAGGCCTAGAGTGCTAAAAATATGGTTAGCACTCTAGAGCCGGGAGTGATAACCGGCCTACTTTCATCCCTCGGAGGATCCTGAGCATGGCAAAAATTATCGCGTTTGACGAAGAGGCGCGTCGCGCCCTCGAGCGGGGCATGAATGTCCTCGCTGACGCAGTCAAGGTGACACTCGGCCCCAAAGGCCGCAACGTCGTCCTGGAGAAGAAGTGGGGAGCCCCCACGATCACCAACGATGGTGTGTCCATCGCCAAGGAGATCGACCTCGAGGACCCCTACGAGCGCATTGGCGCCGAACTGGTCAAGGAGGTCGCGAAGAAGACCGACGACGTCGCTGGTGATGGCACCACGACAGCCACGGTTCTCGCGCAGGCTCTCGTCAAGGAAGGCCTACGCAACGTTGCGGCTGGCGCCAACCCGATGGCTCTGAAGAAGGGCATCGACCGTGCGGTCGAGGTCGTCTGCCAGCAGCTTCTTGACATGGCCAAGGACGTCGAGACCACAGAGCAGATCGCATCTACTGCCGCCATCTCGGCCGGCGGCGACCAGGAGGTCGGCGACCTCATTGCTAAGGCAATGGACAAGGTCGGCAAGGAAGGCGTCATCACTGTTGAGGAGAGCAACACCTTCGGGCTTGAGCTTGAGCTCACTGAGGGTATGCGCTTCGACAAGGGCTACACCTCGCCGTACTTCGTGACCGACTCCGAGCGCATGGAGGCCGTCCTTGAGGATCCTTACATCCTTATCGCCAACTCCAAGATTTCCGCGGTCAAAGACATTCTTCCGATCCTCGAGAAGGTCATGCAGAGTGGCAAGCCGCTGCTGATCCTCTCTGAGGATGTTGAAGGTGAGGCTCTTGCGACTCTCGTGGTCAACAAGATCCGTGGCACCTTCCGCTCGGTTGCCGTCAAGGCCCCCGGCTTCGGCGATCGCCGCAAGGCGATGCTTCAGGACATCGCGATCCTCACCGGTGGGCAGGTCATCTCCGAGGAAATTGGCCTCAAGCTCGACACCGCCACGCTCGACCTGCTCGGTCGTGCGCGCAAGGTAGTCGTGACCAAGGACGAGACCACAATCGTTGAGGGTGCTGGCGATTCCGAGCAGCTCGATGGCCGTGTCAACCAGATCCGTGCGGAGATCGACAAGACTGATTCCGACTACGACCGCGAGAAGCTGCAGGAGCGCTTGGCCAAACTGGCCGGCGGCGTTGCGGTTATTAAGGTCGGCGCTGCGACTGAGGTTGAGCTCAAGGAGCGCAAGCACCGCATTGAGGATGCCGTTCGCAACGCGAAGGCAGCCGTCGAGGAGGGCATCGTGCCCGGCGGTGGTGTGGCCCTGATTCAGGCGATGGCAGCTGCCGGACCGAAGATCGAGGCACTCGGTCTCACCGACGAGCAGGCGACCGGCGCAGCAATCGTGCGTCAGGCTGTCAGCGCGCCGCTGAAGCAGATTGCGGAGAACGCCGGACTCGAAGGTGGAGTTGTGGCCGAGAAGGTTCGCGAGCTTGCTCCGGGCATGGGTCTCGACGCAGCGACCGGTCAGTACGTCGACATGATCAAGGCTGGCATCATCGATCCTGCCAAGGTCACGCGCTCGGCGCTGCAGAACGCGGCTTCGATCGCCGGTCTCTTCCTCACCACGGAGGCCGTTGTCGCAGACAAGCCCGAGAAGTCAGCTCCGGCGATGCCCGGCGGCGGCGACATGGGCGGCATGGACTTCTAGTCCACCAAGCTTTATCCATAAGGGGCGCTTCCCGAGAGGGAGGCGCCCCTTATGACATTGTTGGGCGCATGAATGGCACTTGGCACTTTGTGACCGATGACAAGCCCATGCTTGAACTCACGACATCGATACCGATGACGTTGGTGGTGAAGGCGCCCATCACGGCAGGCAGGTTGACGATCGCGGCCGGCGTCGACTTCTTCCTCGAACTCGCACTACTCAAACTCGAAGCAGGAAATTTTGCCGCCAAATTTGGCGTAGGAGCCGCTCGCGACCTCATTAAGAAAAACGGTGGAGACTCGCTCTCTTTCGAGGCTAAGGCCGCAGGCGAAGCGGGTCCGTGGGACCTTGCAGGCACGGCCTACGCAGGTACTTTAGAGATTCCGACGAAGGTGATCGCGACGCCTTCACTTGGCATGGACGAACTGCACATCAGCGGCAGCATCACGATGGACGACGTAGAGCTCCCCCTGCCGGGAATGAGTGGTGTCAACTCAATTACCTTCACGCTCGACGGCAAGGTAAGTCTTAAGGCTTCCTGAGATCATCGGCATCGACGATGCGGTAGGCGTATCCCTGCTCCGCGAGGAAACGCTGCCGGTGTGCTGCGAAGTCGGCATCAAGAGTGTCGCGCGACACGATCGAATAGAAGCGAGCGGTGCGGCCATCGCCCTTGGGGCGCAGTACGCGACCAAGCCGTTGGGCCTCTTCCTGGCGTGAGCCGAAGGTGCCACTGACCTGAATCGCTATGCCGGCTTCAGGAAGATCGATCGAGAAGTTGGCCACCTTGCTCACCACAAGCACGCGAGTCTCGCCGGTGCGAAAGGACTCGAAGAGCCGTTCACGCTCCTTGATCGGTGTCTCACCAGTGATCACCGGAGCGTCGATTGCGCCAGAGATCTCCGCGAGCTGATCGAGATATTGCCCGATGACGAGGATGTGCTCCTCGGGATGTTCGGCCAAGAGCTCTTTGACGATCTCCAGCTTTGAATGAGTGGTCGCTGCGAGTCGGTAACGCTCATCGGGTTCGGCGGTCGCGTAGATCAGGCGCTCGCGCTCGGGCAGCGTGACGCGCACCTCGACACAATCGGCCGGCGCAATCCAACCTTGCGCCTCGATGTCCCGCCAGGGAGCGTCGTAGCGCTTTGGGCCGATGAGACTGAAGACATCGGCTTCGCGACCGTCTTCGCGCACCAATGTGGCGGTGAGGCCGAGTCGCCGACGGGACTGAATATCTGCGGTAAATCTAAAGATCGGTGCGGGCAGGAGGTGAACCTCGTCGTAAATGATCAAGCCCCAGTCGTGCTCGTCGAAAAGATCGAGGTGGGCGTACAGGCCCTTACGCTTGGTGGTCATCACTTGGTAAGTCGCGATGGTAACCGGGCGAATCTCCTTGCGGGAACCTGAGTATTCGCCGATCTCATCCTCCGTGAGAGAGGTGCGGCGTAGTAGTTCGGCTCGCCACTGCCGGGCGGCAACCGTGTTGGTCACCAAGATGAGTGTGGTTGCTTTTGCTAGAGCCATTGCCGCCGCACCTACGACCGTCTTGCCAGCACCGCAAGGCAGAACCACCACACCAGATCCACCGTGCCAGAAGCCTTCGGCCGCCTCGCGTTGGTAATCGCGAATGTGCCAGCCATCGTCGCTGGTGCTTAATTCGATCGGATGTGCTTCACCATCGACGTATCCGGCGAGGTCTTCGGCGGGCCAGCCGATGCGCAGTAAGACCTGCTTGAGATTGCCGCGTTCGCTGGAGTGGACGACAACTGTGAAGTCATCCACTCGCGCGCCGAACATGGGGGACGCCTTGCCGTTGCGGATGACTTCCTCGAGCACAGGCACATCTGTAGTCACGAGGACGAGTCCATGGTCGGGATGCTTGTGCAATGTCAGGCGGCCATAACGCGACATCGTCTCTGCGACATCGACGAGTAACGCATGCGGAACGGGATAACGCGAGTACGTGATGAGCGTGTTGACAACCTGCTCGGCGTCGTGCCCAGCAGCACGGGCATTCCACAAGGCGAGTGGAGTTATGCGGTAGGTGTGAATGTGCTCGGGTGCTCGTTCGAGTTCGGCGAAAGGTGCAATGGCGCGGCGACAGTTTTCGGATTGTTCGTTGTCGACCTCAAGCAGGAGCGTCTTGTCGCTTTGGACGATGAGTGGGCCGTCGGCCATCAGGATCCGAGAAGTTCGTGTATGAGTGAGGACATGATGTGTGCTCGCTGGCCCATCGCGGAGACGCTGGCCCACTCGTGATCGGCATGTGCACCATCGCCAACGGCGCCAAGGCCGTCCAATGTGGGGATGCCCAAAGCTGCGGTGATGTTCCCGTCACTCGCGCCACCCACGGCGCGCGACTCAAGGGTGCCGAATCCAAGCCCTGCCGACACTGAGTCGGCCAACGTAAAGAGCATCGCCGAGACGGAAGGCTCCATTGCGGAGCGGTTGATACCGCCACCAAAGATCTCAACGGTTGCCTCGGGATGGCTGGGCCGCCACGCTCTCACGAGATCATCCACGCGCTGCTGCTCGGATGCTGTCCACGCACGCACGTCGATGCCCAAGACCGCTTCGTCTGGCACGGTGTTAGAGGTGACGCCAGCGCGAGCGGTTGTCGGCGTGACCGTAGTACCGAGTTCTGCGTCGCCGTATGTCGCGAACTCAGTGACGAGAGCCGCTGCTTCGATCAGTGCGTTGATGCCTTTCTCGGGCTCGAGACCTGCATGGGCAGCACGACCGCGGATGCGAATGTCGTACCAGCTCGTGCCTTTGCGTGCGGTCTTCAAAGCGCCATCGATCGATGGTTCCATGACGAGAACTGCTTTGGCTCCGGTGGCCATCTCGCGAATCACTGCCTGAGATGCACGAGAGCCGATCTCTTCGTCGCTGGTCAGCAAGATCGAGACGCCGTCATCTGGTCCCAGACCGGCAAGATGCAGCGCTGCCCACGCTTGAACCACGCCGACCTTCATGTCGAAGACGCCAGGCCCGCGCATGACTTCGCCATCGCACGACCACGGGATGCGTTGAAGAGTTCCGATCGGCCACACAGTGTCGAGGTGGCCGAGAATCAGGACCTGGGGTGTGCGCGACCCCCAGATGTGCAAGGGCTGACCGTTGTATTCGTGAATGGCCCCGGGTGAGCCCAGCCATGACTGCGATAGCTCCGAAGCCGTCTCCATGCAGCGACGACAGGCATCTGGGTTGTCACTAGGGGACTCGATTTCGACGAGGGTACGCACGCTGTCGATCATGCGGTTAGTGAGTTCGATGGACACGGCGTTCATGGTGTCACGCCGGGACTGCGCCGGTGATGCGGGACACTGCGAAAGTGCGCACAGAGTCGTCTGAGTGGTCGTAGGCGGTTAGTCGTCCCGAAGCTAGGCGAATCGGCTCGATGCTGTGCTCCCTGGTCAGTCCAGTCGACTCGGCGTATCCGATGCGGAGGCGGGCGTTGGCGAGCACGGCATCTCGGATGATCGCCACGACACGACCGGCGGGCATCGTCTTGACGGACGACGCGTTGAGCGGCGCGGGGGGCGCCTCGCCATCGGACTCCATGACGACTCGCACAACCACCGCGGTGTCAACGCAGACGATTGACGCTACGGCCGGAGTGGGCGCTCGCAGGGACTCGGGTGGATCTACGTGGGTGACCTGTCTGGCGAGGTCATTGACTATGTATGCGAGCGGCTGCGGCATGGGCGTGAGCGAATGCGAGGTGAGGAAACCAAGAATTTCTTCAGCAGTCATTCCCGTGGCGAATGCTCTCGAGATAGTGCTGGGCTTGAACCGGAAGACCGTTGCACTCCCAGTGGATTCGACGTCGGCAAGAATGCGCATGATCCGATTAATCTCAGGGGTCAGAGGCCCTGGCGCCACGGCGGTCAGGTCTGCCTGAAGCAGAATCTTTTCGATGGGTTCGGGGAGGTCCACGGTGAGAGTGCGGCCCGGCATCGCGAGGCTACCGCCGACAACGAGTCCGAGTAGGTCCATTACCCGAAGTGCGTTGCGAACCTGCATCGTCCGCGCCGGAGATGCTGTGCGGGGAAACCGCTCGTCGACCAACGTCAGGACATCCTCGGCTGGTACGGATCCTTCGTAGGAGCTGAGCACGTCGATCAAAAACTCGTGGAGGTCATCGGTGGCAAGCCATGCCTCAACGAGCTCCTGCCAACGAGTGAGTCCACTCGCGTGGATCCACTCGTCGAACTTCACCGTGGGTAGCCAAGACTCGGGGTTGTGGCGATCGCGCCCGACGAGAAGTGCCCGGGTAGCAAGGTCGATCCACAACTCTGCGTCATCTGGTTCGCAGCCGATGGCCTTGGCCGTGACTGTGATGTCGCGAGTGCTGATGCCGCCACCTCGGAGTGCGGCGGGTGGCTGCGTTTCCCAGGTGAATCCGAGTAGGGCGACTGCCGTGAGCGCGTCAAGTGCATGCGCGATGGCCGACGAGTCGCGATGCGTGGGTGCGGGCAAAACGCGCGGAGAGAATGCCGGGTGGGCGACGCTGGTCATGCACGTCGTGTTGGTTTCTCGCACCGTGCGCACAACGCGCATCGCGTCAGTGTCGCCCCATACCAGCGCTTGCAACCACAATGCATGCATTGTTTCGGTTACGCGAGATAGCGGCGCTGGGTCGAGTGCGTTCGCGACCGCGACGGGCGAAACGGGCTCTGGCAAAGTGCCCATGGCGGCCAGGACCTGCAAGCCGAATTCGTCGACTTGATCGAGTGCGCGTGTCACGGACGGGATTGCGGTGGCGCGTACGGATAGGTGTCCGAGGGACTGTGGGACGGGGTCGATTAGGTCAGGTCGTACGCGGACTAGCGCGCACAGATCCTCTGCTGATCGACGACGCAGGTCATCGGCGAGGCTCCTCGTGCGCTGTGTGGTCATCCGTATGACGTTACCCTGAATCGGTGAAGCCGATTGCCGCGCGACCTCTGGTGGTGGGGTTTGACCTCGATATGACCTTGGTTGACTCGGCCGACGGCATCGTGGAGTGCATCGTCTACGCCTGTTCCTTGCAGGGAGCAACCGTCGACCCGGCTGAGGTCTACCCCACGGTCGGATGGCCACTGGACCACGTTTTCCCTCGTTGGGTGCCAGAAGTGGATCCGGAAATCCTCATGGCTGCCTACCGCGAGCGCTATCTCACTCACGTCATCCCATTCACGAAAGTCCTTCCCGGTGCTCGGGAGGCGATCGCTGCGGTCCATGACCTAGGGGGACGGGTTCTCGTTATCTCGGCAAAACGAGGCGACCATGTTGAAGCAGTGCTGGCCGCCGGAGGCATGCCTGCCGATTTGGTGGTGGGCAGCCGCTTTGCGGAGGCCAAAGGGGCCACGCTGCTTGAGGAGGGTGCATGGGCCTACGTGGGGGACCATACGGGCGATGTACTGGCTGCACGGCACGCTGGGGCCCTCGCAGTGGCCGTGCCCACCGGACCCACTACCGCCGAGGAACTCTGGGCCGCTGGGGCAGATGTCGTGCTCCCCGGCATCGAGGCGTTCCCGGATTGGCTCCATCAGGCCTTGGGCCGATACCCTGAACCCTCTTAGGAGCAGTACAGAATTGGGGTGAAGGACGTGCCTACCGGCAAAGTGAAGTGGTACGACGACGAGAAGGGCTTCGGCTTCCTCGCGTCCGACGACGGTGAGGACGTCTTTCTGCATGCTTCCGTGCTGCCTGCCGGATCTACGACGATCAAGCCGGGCACCCGAGTGGAGTTTGGTGTAGTCGACGGCCGCCGTGGCAAGCAAGCGCTTTCGCTGACTGTGCTTGAGGCTCCACCGTCGCTCACGAAGAGCAGTCGCAAGCCAGCCGATGACATGGCCGTCGTTCTTGAGGATCTGATCAAGATGCTCGATTCGGTCTCCAACGACATGCGCCGCGGCCGCTACCCAGTCGATGCCAAAGCCAGCAAGGTTGCCGCGGTTCTCCGTGCGGTAGCAGACAATCTCGAGCCGTAGATGGCAGCAGTAGTTCTTGACGCCATTGCCGCCGCAGCGATCGATCTTGCACGCGAGGCCGCCGAAACCGATGCCCCTGAAGGCACAGTGGGCGCGCACCTAGGAGTGGCCGCTGACGCTGAGGGCGTGGTGTCGCATCAATTCGAATGTTTGTCGTCCGCATATCCGGGTTGGCGCTGGTCGGTGACCCTTATTCGCGCAATGGATGCGCAGGAGCTCACCATCGCCGAGGTGCTGTTGATGCCCGGTCCAGAAAGTCTCATTGCGCCCGCGTGGGTCCCGTGGGCTGATCGCGTGCAGCCCGGCGATCTAGGTGTGGGCGACGTATTGCCCCATCGGGTCGCCGATCCTGCGCTGGTGCCGGGTTACACAAATCTTGACGATCTCGAAGGTGTGTCCTCCCAGTCGCCGTTGCAGCCGAGCCAGTGGGAGTTGGGTCTCGGTCGCGCGCGTGTGCTGTCTGCGGACGCGCTTTTGGAAGCGGCCAATCGTTGGGCCGAAGGCGATCGCGGGTCGCAGTCATCCATGGCAATCTCCGCACCCGGTGCGTGCTCGTCGTGTGGCTACCTCGTCACCATTGGTGGACCGCTCGGCCAGGCATTTGGTTTGTGCGCGCAGGAACTCTCACCGGCCGACGGTCAAGTTGTCGCGCTCGACTTCGGTTGCGGTGCTCACTCGGAGGCAACGGCAGTAGAGCCTGAGCCCGAGGAAATTCGCGTTGACCTTGACCTTGTCGATTTGCGTACCTACGAGCCCCCGATCATCGAAGAGCCCGTAGTCGAAGCGCTTGTCAACGAAGCGCTTGTCAACGAAGAGCTTGTCAACGAAGAGCTTGTCAACGAAGTGGTCGATGCTGAGGCAGAAGTCATCGAAGCCGAAGCAGTCACGGAAGATGACTCCGCGAAGTCCGAAAGCGAATAGTTCGCGTGAACGCCCGCACGCGACGCCTAGTCACGATCTTGGTACTCGTCGGCCTCGTGGGTGCGGTTATGGTTGCGGCGATTGTTGCTCGCTAAAGCTCAGCGTGTTCCGGGAAAGCCGAGATCGATCGACGAAGTCGCCGGATCCGGCCAGCGCGACGTGACTGTCTTGGTACGCGTGTAGAAGTCAACTCCCGCTGGCCCGTACATATTGCTGTCTCCGAAGATGGATGACTTCCAACCGCCGAAACTGTAGTAGGCGACCGGCACAGGAATCGGGACGTTGATGCCGACCATCCCGACATTGATCTCGAATTGGAATTGACGTGCGGCGCCACCATCGCGGGTGAAGATCGCTGTGCCATTGCCGTACTGGTGCTCGTTAATCAAGGCGACAGCCTCGTCGAATGTTGCGACACGAATGACACCGAGGACTGGACCAAAAATCTCTTCTTGGTAAACCTTCATGTCGGGCTTGAGGTTGTCGATCAGTGAGACGCCAATGAAGAACCCATCGGCTGGCAGAGCTGCCTTTCGGCCATCGACTACGACTGTTGCTCCTTCACCAGGTGCGCCTTCGAGGTAGCCCGCGACCTTATCGCGATGCTCAGCCGTGATGACCGGCCCCATTTCGTTGCTCGGGTCGGTGCCGGGACCCACTTTGATCGCTGGCAGTCGCTTGGCGATGGCGGCCACCAACGGATTACCCGCATCACCTACGGCCACCACCACTGAGATCGCCATGCAGCGCTCGCCGGCTGATCCATACGCTGCCGAGACAGCGGCGTCTGCAGCCATCTCGATGTCGGCATCTGGCAGAACCACCATGTGATTCTTTGCTCCACCGAGGGCTTGGACGCGCTTGCCGTTAGCTGTGCCCGTTGTGTAGATGTACTTCGCGATCGGAGTCGAGCCGACGAATGACACCGCTGCGATATCGGGGTGCTCAAGAATTCGGTCAACGGCCACTTTGTCGCCTTGCACGACATTGAATACGCCAGCCGGTACTCCGGCTTTGGCAAGAAGCTCGGCCAGATAGAGCGAGATGGATGGATCCTTCTCGCTGGGCTTGAGAATAAATGAGTTGCCCGTAGCGATGGCATTGGCGAACATCCACATGGGGACCATTGCTGGAAAGTTGAATGGAGTTATGCCAGCAACCACACCGAGTGGTTGGCGAATCGAGTAGACATCGACACCAGTGGAGACTGACTCCGAGTAGCCACCCTTAAGCATTGCGGGAATGCCACAAGCGAACTCGACATTCTCCAAACCGCGCGCGAGTTCACCCGCGGCATCAGAGGGGACCTTGCCGTGTTCGCGCGAGATCAGTTCGCTAATAAAGACTCGATTTTCGTTGACCAACTGACGAAAGTTAAACATCACCTCAGCGCGCCGCGACAGGCTAGTGGCGCGCCATGCTGGGAACGCATTCTTAGCCGCGGCGACCGCAGCGTCAACCTCAGCCACGGACGCGAGACCCACCTGAGCGGTTATTTCACCGGTGGCTGGGTTGTAGACGGGCGATGTCCGGCCGGACTCAGATGCGACGAGGCGTCCATCAATCCAGTGATCAATATTGCTCATAGGAGAGCCCTCCGAGTGGTGTTAGTGGGGAGATTGAGCGCGTGGTGCACGGCGTGTGCGTGCGGCGAAGACCCACACGCCAAGTAGGCCGCCGACGGCGCTAGCGCCAGCAACCCAGAGCCACCAGCTGTTGCTGTCATCGCGCCAGAATTCGCTGAATCGCAGAACAGCGAAGGCCAAGGCGAATGCCGCAGTACCAACACAAAACGCCAGAAGCCCGCTCACAGTCCCAACCTACCGCGCAGGCTCCTTGGGCACCCCAGGACTCGCATACTCCCCGATGGTCAGGTGGCGTCTGCCGAGTAGGAGCGACGGCGGTCAGCGATGCTGAATGGACGGTTGTCCGCAAAACCAGCGGCAGCGACCGCGCCGAAGTTCATGTGGCCGAATGGCAGTGTATGCACCAAGTGACCGACTTGTTCAAGACTGGCGACGCGCTCTGGGCTCATGCCCTGCTCGCACAACAGGTCGCCATCGTGAAGCCGCCATCGAGGGGAATCGATCGCGGCTCCAATTCCACTCCCACAGGTGAGGATGTCGTCGATGACCTGCGCGAGAACTTGCACTTGAGCGTCTGCGCCGGGCGAGGCGAGAGCGACAACCGTTTCTGGCGTCTCGAGAATCATGGGTGACAGGGTGTGTATTGGCCGGCGGTCCTCGGAGAGGGGCGCGAGGTCGGCACCTTTGAGTCGGTTGTTGACAAAGAAGCCAAGTTCAGGAATGTACTCAAAGCACCCGAACTCCTGATAAATGCTGACCAGAAGCGAGATCACGTTCTGCTCTGCGTCGACACACGTGATAGCAGCCGTGTGATTGCCACCAGTGGCGCCGCTGGCCCGAGTGACGCGCTGCCCCGTCGGTGCGACTGCAGTGGATAGCAGCTGGTCGGGTGGAGTCGTCATGACGAGTTCTCGTGACTGGAAAGCGTTCCCCATTGCCTCTACGAGAAGTGACTCGCGTGGCATTTGTGCCGGCACGTCTTGCATCGAAACGAGTGCCAAAGCGCCAAGGATCGCCTGTGACACGGGTGGCTGCACTGTGAGACGCGCGGCACCTAGCTGCACGCTCACTGGCTGCGGTGTCGGCGTGCGGTGGCTAGCTAGGTCCTCTGCCGACATCATCGATCCGCGGGCCTGCAGGGCAGCGACAAATTGACGCGCCGTGATGCCTTGGTAGAACTCCGCTGACCCGCCATCAGCCAATCGCCGCATCGTGTGCGCAAGAGGCTCATTCCTGAGAAGTTCACCGAGACGCACATGTTGGGCCGGCCACGTCGATGCGACGAGTAAATCCTGATTGCGGATTGTCGCCGCAACGAGTTCTTCGGATGCGGGGAACCCTTCCTCTGCAAGGGTGATTGCTGCGGAGAGGAGAGTGGGCCAAGGAAGACGGCCTAATTGCTCGTGCATCTCAAATAATGCGTGAACTGCCCCGGGGACCGTCGCAGTCGCAGCGCCGCTCGCAGCGACCGGCGGGCACCATCGAAGCGGTGCCGATCCGCTCCCGTTGAAGGCGTGAGTTCCCGTGCTATTGCTTGCGAGGATCATGGCGTCGCCGCCTAGCGCACAGGCCTGGGGAAGCGTCACCATGAGCGCGAAGGAAGCAGCAACGGCTGCGTCAGCGGCCGTTCCACCCTGTCGCAGCGCGGCTAAGCCCGCCTCCACGGCCAGTGGGTGACCAGCCGCTACGGCTCCGACATCTCCGAAATGAACAGGTCGATCTTCTTGTGTTCCGAACCCTATGATCGGGCCACCTCTTCAGCGAGAAGCGCCGTGCGTAGATCGAGCAGGTCATCTGGGTTCGCCAAGCTGACCTTTAGCACCGCCTCAATCTTTCGTAAGCGCATCTTTATCGAATTCGGATGCAGGTAGAGACTCTTTGCCGTGGCTGTGATGTTGCAGTGATGTGCGAAGAACGTTCTCAGGGTCTCCATGAGTGCGGTGGACCGCAGGTGATCGTGATTTTGTAATGGAGCTAGGCGACTTTGGGCGAAAGCCGCGATCTGTTCCGGGTCGTCCAATTGCAGGAGCAGCCCCAGCACTCCAAGATCCTCAAGGGCCACTGTCAGCGCGCCACCGTTGCGAGATGCCATGAGCGAATGCGCGCCGCGCTCCACGCGAATGGTGCTGCCCACGTCCTTGAGTTCGACTGCTCTAGATCCGACAACGGCTCGCAATGTCGGGTTGCCAATCGCCTTGGCAACCGAGGATCGGACTCGCTCGATTTCTCCCTGGGGGTTAGTTGAGGCTGACTCGGCGATCAAGATGATGAGGTGTGGGTCTCGGACCGCGATGACCGGGCGAGGCGTGATGTTGCGGACGGCAGCCTGCGCGGCCGCCTTCGCCTTGCGAGCCAGATGTACCGCAGGCTTGCCAGAGGACTCACAATCCGGGCCCAGATGTAGGACGCCCACGAATTGAGGTTTGCGGAGATCATGGCCCAGGTTGGACGCTCTCCCGGGAAGTGACCCGAATGTACTGGGATGGTCATTGAGCAGGACATCAATCACTTCGCCTTGGAGGCGCCATTCGATATCTCGGGCGGATCGTAGAGCGATGATCTCCAGCGCGGCGATCACCGAAGCATTCTCAATGGCTCGCCGATCGAGTTGCGAGAGCTCATGTAGTTGCCCGTTGATCCAGAGGCGGGCGATGACCTCCCCGGCGAAGCGGATGGGGCTCAAGATCCACGTGGAGTCCGCTTCTCCCCGAATGTGGAGCATGTCCCCATGAGCCTCAAGGCGCTCTGCGGCGGAGGAGAGCGGCAACAGCGCAGGACGCGCCCCCAGCGGGGAGATCATCTGGCCGAATTCGTCGTCGATGAAGACTTCGCGATTGAGCAGTGTGCTGAGGGTCTCCGTCAGTCCGTCGATTCCGGCCGCTCCAATCGCGACCTCATTCATACTTTTGTGAATCTCATCGGATTTCTGGAGAAGCGCGCTTTGTTGGCGGAGCGACTCGTTGACACGTGCGAGATTCTCAATGAAGTCGCGCTGTCCGTCTCTTAGGTGGATTGCCTCAATTGCTGCTGCGGCCTGATTGGCGAGGATCCCCATGAGTTCCACTGCCGACTCCGTGAAGCTATGACGTTCTGCTGAGTAACAGTTGAGCACGCCGAAGGGGCGCCCCTTGAGCAGGAGCGGTACGGACACCATCGAGAGGTAGCCCTGCTGCGCGGCCAGGGGCCACCATGGCTCCATGAGCGGGTCCTTCAAGATGTCATTCAGGACGACCGCCTTGGCGGTGAGGAACGCACGGGTCGACGGGCTCTCGCCCCGCGGGTCGGTGGTGAGGCTAATGGGAACCTGATCATTGAGCCGGGTTACGTACTCGGTGCTCAATCCGTGGGCGCCCTCCATCATGAGCCGGCGTTTATCGGGATGAACCAAGAGGATGCCGCAGAACTCGTATCCGGTGAGGTCGCACGCTGTCGCTGTGACTAAGTCGAGAAGTTCGCGTAGGCTCGCTGGCTTATTGACCGCAGCAATAAACGCGTGCACCCCGCTGAACCAGCGCGCTAGATCTCTCTGCGAGAGACCGCTTGAGTCTGAGGGTTGATCCACGGCTAGCTCCTGATCGGTGTATATCAGCAGATGTAGCGGTTCATTTGGCGGGCAAGGTCAGTATGCCGCGCAAATGTCGCATCTGACAGTCATTTGTGGAAATGCTGTCCGCACAGACACTTCCCATGGTGCGTGGCGCGGCTAGCCTCCTCAGAACGTGACAAAGGAGACGGCCAGGCATGATGACTGATTCGCAGATGGGGCGCGCGCCCGCGCTCCAAGCGAGCGACGTCACCAAGGTGTTCGGGGACCTTCGCGCGAACGACTCTGTCTCCCTATCGGTGTTCGCCGGCGAGGTCCATGCCGTAGTCGGCGAGAACGGGGCCGGGAAAACGACCCTCATGCGGATGCTGAGTGGCGAATTGCAACCTGACGCCGGCGTTATCTCCCTAGACGGTGTGCCAAAAACTCTCCGCAATCCCCAGGAGGCCGTCGCTTCGGGAATTGGCTTGGTGCATCAGCACTACAGCGTCATCCCCGACTTCAGTTTGCTGGACAACCTCCTCCTCACAGTGCCGGGGGGGAGCTTTCGTCGGCTGACTAACAGCCAGCGGCGTCAGGCATTGCAGTTCCTCCGCGATGAGGGATTTCCCGCACCGGACCGAACCCTCATCAAGGAACTCGCGGTCGATGAGGTGCAGCGATTCGAGATCTCCAAACTGCTCTACGTCGGAGCGCGAATCCTCATCCTTGATGAACCGACGGCCGTCTTGGGGCCAATTGAGATCGATCGGTTGTACTCGCGGCTGGCCGATTTGGCGAACGAGGGCAAGGCAATCGTTGTCATCACTCACAAGCTTCGCGAGGTTGAGCGGTACGCACAGCGGGTAACCGTTATGCGAGGTGGTCGGACGGTCCTGAGTCAAGACAGTTGCCCACCTCGCCCTGCCTTGCTGAGTGCCATGTTCGGTGATGAGGCGCGTATTCACGCGGAAGAGGAGCTCGAAACCGCCTCCGCTGCGGCCGAACGACTAGGTGACGTAGTGCTGGATGTGTCCGGTATCAGCGTCCTTGGTAGCGATGGCCGCTTGCGGGTCGATGATGTGAGTTTCACTGTTCGGGCAGGACAGGTGCTCGCAGTTGTTGGGGTTGAAGGTAACGGTCAGACCTACCTGATGGATTCCCTTGCTGGTCTTCAGTCGTGCACTGGCGAGGTCACTCTTAACGGCAAAGATATTGCGCAACTGGGGCCGCGCGAACGGTACGAAGCCGGTCTGCGAGCCGTAACTGAAGACCGTCTCAAATGGGATGTTTTTAGGTCCGCATCCGTCTCCGAAAACGTCTTAGTCCACGAATATGCAGGCCGTGGCTCGTTAGGCTACGTCAACCCGCGCGGCAAGACCGTGGTCGAGTTGGTCACCGATGTCTTGCACAAGTTCGATGTCCGCCCCGTTGCTCCTAAGCTGGCTCTCTCCAAGCTGAGTGGCGGAAACCAGCAGCGAGCAGTCGTCGGACGGGAGAGCACTGGTGAAAAGGCTGTGCTGCTGCTGTCGCACCCCACTCGTGGACTAGACGTCATGGGCGCCGCCATTATTCTCGAGGATGTTCGTAGCCAGCAGGCGCAAGGCACCGCGGTCGTGTGGAACACCGCCGATCTGGATGAGGCCTTCGTAGTTGGCGATGTTCTCCTCGTGATGTTCCAAGGTCGAGCCGCGCTACTCGTTGATCGCAGGTCGACGAGCCATGAAGTAGTCGCAGCGGCAATGTCGGGAGCTAACTGACATGGCAGTTTCCAATCTCATAGCCCGGCCAAGCCGGGGGTGGATGATCGTGCTGCGCGTTGTGATTGTGGTCGCTGCCACTCTCGGCGTGATGTTCCTTCTGGGCATCAACATCTTCAGCAGTTTCCCGTCGTTCTGGCGCGGCACTCTCGGCAACCCGTATTCGCTGGCCATGACCTTGACCGTCACAGCGGTTATCACCTTGACGGCCGCAGCAGCGCTCATTCCGTTCCGTGCCGGATTTGTGAATCTCGGCGGCGAAGGTCAACTCGTCGCGGGCGCGATAGGCGCCACGGTGGTTGCCTTGACTATTGGCGACCCCGGCTCTGTGTGGGTAGCGATCCTGTGCGTGATTGTGGCCGTCATTGCTGGTGCGTTGTGGGCTGGCATCGGGTCTTTTCTCTATGAGCGCTTTGGCGCAAACGAGGTTATTTCCACTCTGATGCTCAACTTCGTTGCATTCACGATCGCAGAGTGGATCACCTCGAGCGTGTGGCCCGACAAGGTGGCTCCACAGACTCGCCCGTTCCCTGACGGGACGGATTTCCCCCTCTTTGGGAAGTTTGGAAGCGCACCATGGGCTGTCCTTTTCGCCGTCATTGTCTGGGCCCTTGCTTGGTGGTTGATCCAACGCACAAATTTCGGTTTCCGTATCAAGGCCACTGGTGAGAGCCCCATGGCTTCCCTTCGTTTTGGGTACGCCCCGGTTCGAACCCGCGTCATCTCGGTCTTGCTTGGAGGCGCGGCAGCGGGGCTCGCTGGTGCTGTGCTTATCCTCGTGGTCAATCGAGCCCTCGTACAAGACATCAGCCAGAGCTACGGATATGTCGGTATAGCTGCGGCTTTGCTGATCGGTCTGCGGCCGGCGTTACTGCCGCTCGGAGCGATCGCCTTCGCGATGATTACCGTCGGTGGCAACACACTCGCGGCCGTTGCCAAGGTTTCTCCCGCTGTCTCCCTCGTCGCCGTCTCGGTGTGCGTTCTCCTCTTGCTGGCGACGCGATCACGTCGGGGAGGTAGTTGAACATGGCGCTCATTGTCACCCTTCTCGCCGCGTCATTGGCGTTGTGCATGCCGGTCCTGCTAGCGGCTGTCGGCGAGCTCGTTAACGAACGTGCGGGCGTGCTCAACATCGGGCTCGAAGGCGTCATGCTCTTTGGAGCCTTCGGTGCGGCATTCACCTTTCAACTCTGGGGGAATTTCGCGCTCTCCTTTGTCTTCGGACTAATCGGCGGGCTGTTTGCCTGGGCGATTCTGGGTGCTCTCTACCTGTGGCGGCAGACCGAGCAGATCGTGACGGGGCTGCTGTTCAATTTGTTCGCATTTGGATTTACAGCGACCGTCTTTTCGCGCTACACGAAGGAAGTCGGCGAGGTCCGCACTCTGCCGAAACTCTCTTTCGGCCCGCTCACCGACATACCGGTCGTGGGGCCGATCCTCTTTAACCAGAACATCGTTGTGTATGCCGCTGTCGTCATCGTGGTTGGCGTATCACTGCTTCTGAACCGCACGTGGTTTGGACTTCGCATCAAGGCTGCCGGCGAGATGCCCTTGGTCGCTTACGAGAACGGCGTTCCCGTGATGCGCCTGCGGTGGGTAGCTCTAGGCATAAGTTGCGTCCTTGCCTCACTGGGCGGCGCAGCGCTAGTGCTGTCCGAGAGCGGGATCTTCCTTCCCGGAATTACCAGTGGAGCCGGATTCATCGCTCTCGCGATGGTGGTCCTCGGTCGCTTCTCCGCTTACGGAATCCTTATTGCTTCATTCTTCTTCGGCATAGCAGCGTCGCTGCAGTTCTACAGTGATCAGCTTCCCTTCACGTCGGGTGGTGCGCGCTATTTCTGGGTCGCATTCCCCTACGTCGCCACTCTTGTTGCCCTCGCCGTCTGGCGGAAGGCACGTTATCCGGCTGCAATCGGAAAGGAGTTCATCGTCTAAGTCCCGCCCGCTCTGTTCTTGTCACCATAAACTGGAGGATTTACCGTGAAACTGATTGTTAAGAGTTCCATAGTAATTGCGGCGGGAGCGATGCTTCTTGCCGGATGTTCAGGTGGATCGTCGGGAGGCAGCAGTACTGCACCCGCACCTACCTCATCTGCGGCTCCGACATCGTCGGCCGCCCCAACCACATCGGCTCCGCCGAGCTGCAAGCCGATCAAGGTCGCTCTCCTTACGCCCGGAACCCAGAACGATGGTTCTTGGGGACAGGCTGTCTCGACAGGCGCACAGGCCGCAACCGATGCAATCGGCGGCGAGCTCACTGTGTCTGAAAACCTCACTGAAAATGCAGACTACGAGACTGCTGGCAACGCTTTCGCGGCTGAGGGTTATGACCTTGTCATTGTCGGCAATGCGTCAAGTACGGATGTGACCCAGAAGCTGGCGGAGAAGTACCCGGATACCAAGTTCGGTCAAGTTGGACTCTTGGACGCGCCGCTGGCGAACGAGAGCGCCAAACTGCCCATTCTGTGGAATGGCTCGTTTGTCGCAGGTTACCTCGCTGGTCTAATCAACAAGTCGGGTCAGGTCGGCACCATTGGCGGCTTCGAGTTCCCCGCACTCACATCGGAGATGGAGGGCTTTGCCCTCGGCGCTCGCTATGCCAAGAACGACATCAAGATTCAGCGTACGTACATCAATACCTGGACCGATGCCGCAAAGGCGAGCGCTGCTGCGACTGCAATGAAGGCTGCAGGAGCTGAGCTGATCTTCTCGGCGACAGATCAGGCGACGCAGGGCATCTTCGCGGTGATGGGTGAGACACCAGGAAACTATGTCATCGCCCAGTACAACGACAAGCATGATCAGGCTCCTGATGTTGTTCTCACGAGCGTTCTCTACGGCCTTGGTGACATCACCGGCGGTTTCGTAACGGACGCAGCTTGTGACTCGTGGACTTCAGAGTCTGTGTTCACCAACTGGGGCGAGGGAATGAAGCTTGCTCCTTACTACAACCTGGAGAGTGCTGTCCCCGCGGATGTGCAGGCTCTGGTTGATGACATGAAGAAGCAGCTTGAGGACGGCACTATCGTCCTGCCCGGCCTTGACGTCCTTGGCGTTACTGGCTCAGCAGACAAGGTCGACCTCAACAGCCTGAAGAAGTAGCAGTTCGATATGTCCGTGGTCGGGTGCCCTTGTGGCGCCCGACCACGGACCCGGACATTGACCCACAGCCATCACACATTCCCAAAGGAGCACGATGATCGTCGATCTGTCGCAGGACATCTATGAGGGGATGATGGTGTACCCCGGTCACTCCAAGACTGTTTTCTTCGATCACGCC
>WLOK01000179.1 GCA_009699315.1 Actinomycetota bacterium | reverse complement strand
TTGGAGCCGCCTCGGGGATTTGAACCCCGGACCTACGCATTACGAGTGCGTTGCTCTACCCCTGAGCTAAGGCGGCTTGTCCTCTCGGCAACTGCCTTGAGGACCGGCCCATGCTACCCGCCTGCTCAGGGGGGCACCGGTTCGGTGTCAGACTAGGGACATGGCCACTGACCCCAAGGACACCGCGCCCGATGAAGAGACCGAGTCGGGCCCCGTTGACCCATTCCAGGCCGCTCTCGATGCGAAGAAGAATCGCGGCGGCTACGGCCCCGGCGCTCAAGCAGGCAGCGGCAGCAGCAAGCCCGGCAGCAGCGCCAAGGCTGGCGGCAAGCGCGAACACCGTCGCAAGAGTGGCTGAGTTCTAGCTCAAGCGAGCACATTGTTCGCGTTGTGAACCTTGCATCAAAAACGTAGGCTCAAGTAGTGCGCCGCGCCCCAATCTTCATTGTTGCCATGGTGGCAGCTGCCACTCTCGTTGGGTGTGCCTCGCCTTCAGCCGTGGTGCCAACCCCGGAGTCGGTGAACTCTCAGCCTGCTTCGACCGAACTTGCCTGGAAGCAATGTGGCCGCGGGTTTGATTGCGCGACTATGCGAGTGCCGGTTTCTTACTCCGAGCCCAATGGTCCGACACTAGGCATCAACGTCGTCCGACTCCCAGCCAGCGGCGATCGCATCGGCTCACTCGTGGTCAATCCTGGGGGGCCCGGCGCAAGCGGCATTGACTATGCAATGGCCGCTCAGGTGATCGTCTCCCCCGACGTCCTCTCACATTTTGATCTGGTCGGGTTCGATCCTCGCGGAGTCGGGTCGTCCACGCCCATTCACTGCTTTACCGGTCCTGATCTTGACGCGCTTATCGGCGCTGATGGCACGCCTGATGATGCTGCAGATCTCGCTGCACTTGAAGACGCTGCACGCATCGTACGTGAGGGATGTGCACAGGGCAGCCCTGATCTTGTTGGACACCTCAACACCGAAGACGCCGCGCGTGACCTTGATCAACTACGCATCGCACTCGGTGAAGAGAAGTTGAACTTTCTTGGCAAGTCGTACGGCACGTTCTTGGGCGCAACATACGCCGACCTCTTTCCAACATATGTCGGACGTTTCGTTCTCGATGGCGTGCTTCCACCTGATATCGACGGCGATAAGATCGCGCTCGGACAAGCGCAAGGATTCGAGGATGCGCTTCGTCAGTTCATGGCTGATTGCCTCACGCGAGCCGACTGCCCTTTCATTGGCGGTGTCGAGGCTGCGATGACACAACTTGGCGCCTTCATCGCTGGTCTCGAAACTAAGCCGTTGCCCGGTCGACCAAATGAGCCTGATCGGTTGCTGACTGAGGCACTGGGCACATACGCGATCTTGATGGACCTGTACTCGCCCAATCAGTGGCCGGACCTTCGAGTTGCATTGCGCGCTGGCTTGGCCGGCAACGGCTCTCCGATGATGGAACAGCTCGATGCGCGACTAGGCCGTAGCCCTGACGGCACATACGCCGATAACTCGATGGATGCGTTTTATGCCTACACCTGCACCGATCGCACGATGACGACAAATCCGAGCGAACTTGCGGTGCTGGCCAACGAGTGGTCGTTCGGCACGGCTGGTCAGCCAGCCCCCGCACCACTTTTGGGCACCTATTTCGCCTATGCCAATGTCGCGTGCGCGGACTGGCCCTATGTCGGCAGCACTCAGGCGCATGAAATTCACGCTGCTGACGCTGCACCGATTCTCGTTGTGAGCACTCGGCACGATCCGGCTACGCCGTATGAGTGGGGCGTGCGCCTCGCCGAACAACTCGACCATGCGCGGCTGGTGTCGTACGACGGCAATGGGCACACGGCGTACCGCAAGGGGTCCGAATGCGTCGACAGTGTCATCGATGCGTATCTGATCAATGGATCGGTGCCCACCGCGGATGTCTCGTGCTGATTACGCAGCTTTGAGTGAGGGATCCTTCAGCCGGACCATGAGTGCTTCAAGCGCGAGTTGCGGAGTCACGTTCGCGGCGATCTGAAGTCGCGAATAGGCAAGCGCTTCGAGCCGGCGCGCGGTGTCTTCGGGTGTAGCGCGTACAGCGACCTGGCTTAGCTGAGTGCGCATTTCTTCGTTAATCAACCCCACGTCGGATTGAACCTGCAAAATGAGCACGTCTCGATAAAAGCCGACGAGATCAAGCAGCGCGCGGTCAATCTGATCACGCACCATGCGGGTACGTCGACTCTTATGCGACTTCTGTAAATCCTTCATCGCTTTGCCCGAGAGCTTCTTCGCGCGCGCATTGGACGCGTTGTCTGCTCCTTCGCCGTATGCGCGAAGCAAGTCAGCCTCTTCGCGTGCATCGAGCGGGTCAGCAAGCGCGGTCGCATCACCAGTAGCTGCGGCGAGTAAATCAGCTGCGGCGACAAAACAGGAAGCGAGGTCGTGCAACTCCAGTGGTAAGCGCAAGACCTCATGACGCCGAAGGCGCGCTTGCTCATCGGTTGCGAGTGCGCGGGCACGGCCAATGTGGCCCTGCGATGCACGCGCAGCAAATGCCGCGATTGCTGCGTCTACTCCGTGGCGCTGCTGAAGTGCGGTCGCAACGTCGGATGCGGAGGGCGTACGAAGTGAGACGTGACGAGTGCGCGAACGCACCGTCGGGAGAACGTCTTCGACTCCGGGCGCACACAGGATCCAGACAGTCGAAGGTGCCGGTTCTTCGAGAGCCTTGAGCAGTCGGTTGAGCGCTTGCTCAGTGAGCCGATCGGCGTCTTCGACGACGATGATGTGCCAGCGTGAGGTGGAGGGCGCCATCGATGCCTGCATGACGAGTGCCTCGGTGTCGTCAGCGCCGTACGAAAGTCCTTCGGGGCGCACAATCTCAACGTCGGAGTGAGTGCCAGCGATCGCCGTGCGGCACGGGATGCAGTCACCACATCCCTGCTCGGGGCATACAAGTGCGGCCGCGAAAGCGGTAGCGGCAGTTGATCGACCTGAACCGGGTGGGCCAGTGATGAGCCAAGCGTGGGTCATGCCGGGGGCAGGCTCACCCCGGAGGCTACGAGCGGCGTCAGCCGCAGCGTGGCTCAGAGTGGCGGTCGCCTCGTCTTGACCGATCAGCACTTCCCATACGGACACTCCGCCACCCTACGGCGGCGGTGCGACGGGCGTGGCAGGGTGGTCACATGACCACGCAGTTCGCCGGGTTCCCCGCAGCCGCCATCGACTTCTACGACCAGTTGGCCGACCACAACACCCGCGAGTGGTGGCACGCCAATAAGCAGACTTACGAAGCTCTGATTCGCCAGCCCATGTTGGCGCTCGCCACCGAGGCAGCGCCTGAGGGTGAAGTGCGGGTCTACCGGCCCTATCGCGACACGCGCTTCGCTAAGGACAAGACCCCGATCAAGGATCACCAGGGCGCGGCCATTGAGGTGGAGGA
>WLOK01000178.1 GCA_009699315.1 Actinomycetota bacterium | reverse complement strand
TCGCATGTGACTCCGTGCGCCAAATCCTGCTACTCGACCCACGCGGACACCTCGACGCGATCTCCGCCCTCGAACGAGTCGTCCCACTGTCGATGCGCAAAACAATCACCATCAGAGACCACGGGCAATGCAGATTCCCCGGATGTAGACACGCAATCCGCGAAGTCCACCACATCACATACTGGCAACACGGCGGAAAGACCACCACCGACAACCTCGTCGGACTCTGCAGTCACCACCATCACCTAGTTCACGACAAGGGGTGGACTCTGTCCGGAAATCCCAACTACCGACTAACTTTCACCGACCCAACTAAACGCGAATGGCACTCCGACCCACCACCACGCGAATAAAGGTCTAGCTACAGCGACAGGCGTTGAATGTCAGCGCCGAGACTTTGCAATTGCCCGACAAACCCCGCATACCCACGATCAATGTGATGCACCTCGTGCACCATCGTCACGCCCTCGGCCACTAGACCCGCGATGACTAGCGATGCTCCCGCACGAATGTCGGTGGCCTCTACTGGAGCGCCACTGAGCAGTGGTTTGCCTCGAACAAGCGCGTGATGACCATCTGTACGCACGTCAGCGCCAAGACGCGCGAGTTCGTTGACAAAGCGGAAGCGAGCTTCGAAGAGGTTCTCCGTGACCATCGCCGCACCATCGGCAATGGCGTTAAGAGTGATGAACTGCGGTTGCAGGTCGGTCGGGAAGCCCGGATACGGAAGCGTCACGACATCAACAGACTTTGGCCGACGATCCATGGTGACGCGGATCGAATCTGGTCCGGTCAGCACCGTCGCACCAGCCGACACGAGCTTGTCGAGGGCGATTTCAAGATGTTCAGCGCGCGTATTCTCGATGAGGATGTCACCTTGTGTAACGGCTGCTGCAACTGCCCAGGTGCCAGCAACAATGCGGTCGGAGACAGTGCGATGTGAGACTGGACGCAGTGAATCCACGCCGGTGATCGTCAACGTAGAGGTCCCGACACCCTCAATGTCTGCACCCATCGCGAGCAACATGGTGCAGATGTCGACGATCTCTGGCTCGCGCGCTGCGTTGTCGATCACTGTGGTGCCTGCAGCGGTGATGGCTGCCATCAGGATCGTTTCCGTGGCACCCACGCTGGGAAACTCCAACGGAATATGTGTGCCGCGCAAGGGGCCATTACGTTTGGCGATGAGGTAGCCATGTTCGCTGACAACTTCCGCGCCGAGTCGCTCAAGACCGTCAACGTGCATGTCGAGGCCGCGCGATCCGATGTTGTCTCCCCCGGGCATAGCGACATCTGCTTCGCCACAGCGAGCGAGTAGGGGCCCGAGCACACAGATAGACGCACGCATACGTCGCACGAGGTCGTAGTCGGCACGGTGATTGAGTTGCGCCGGGACAGTGACGGCTACTGAGCCAGCCTCGCTGTCGTGCACAACGTCACAACCCATGCGACGGAGCAACTCGGCCATGATCTCGACGTCGAGGATGTCCGGCACTTCAGTGAGCGTGGTCGTGCCTTCCACCAGGAGAGCGGCGGCCATCAACTTCAGGACGCTGTTCTTGGCGCCGGTGACGCGCACGCGCCCGTTGAGGCGCGCTCCCCCGACTATCCGTAAGTGGCTCACGGGTCTATCCTCACACCATGGTCAACCTCACCCGGATCTACACCCGTACAGGGGACGACGGCACGACCGCCCTAGGCGACATGTCGCGTACCGCCAAGACCAATCCGCGCCTGGGCGCCTACGCCGACGTGGACGAGGCCAACAGCTCCATTGGCGTAGCGATCGCTCTCGGCGCCCTTGACGATGACGTCAACACACTCCTCACAAACATCCAAAATGAGCTCTTCGACGTGGGCGCTGACCTGTGCACGCCGGTCGTGGCCAACCCTGAGTACCCACCGCTGCGGGTCACGCAGGCGTACATCGATTCACTCGAAGCCGCCTGCGACCTCTACAACTCCAAGTTGGAGCCGCTGAGGTCCTTCGTACTCCCCGGTGGCACTCCTGGCGCGGCTCTGCTTCATGTGGCCCGCACGGTCATCCGGCGAGCCGAGCGCACCACGTGGGCCGCAATTTCGTTGTATGACGATGGCGTCAACGAACTGACGGCGCTGTACCTCAACCGACTCAGCGATTTGCTCTTTATCCTGGCGCGTTACGCAAACCTCGGCCACGGTGGCGACGTTCTGTGGCAGCCCGGCACCCACCGCTAAGGCAGCGGACTACTTACCGCCCATTGCTACGTTGAGGCGCGTCTCTGCACGCTTGGCAGCCTTGGACTCCGGCGAACCTGCTTCTCCTGCAGCTGCCTGAGCCTTAGCTAGTGCGGCCTTCGCGCGATCAACGTCGATCTCGGACGCCATCTCAGCTGTCTCGGCGATGACCTGAACATTGTTGCCATCGACGGCAAAGAACCCACCATGAACTGCGACGAGCACCTTGGTGCCATCAGTGGTCTCGATGCGCAGCGGGCTCTCCACGAGAAGTGCAAGCACGGGCTCATGGCCGGGCAAAATGCCGATTTCGCCTTCGGGAGTCTTGGCCACGACAGACTTCGCGGAGCCCTGCCACAAGGAGCGCTCCGCGGAGACCACCGCAACGTTCAACTCAGCCACGATCAGGACTCCTTGGCCAACTCAGCAGCGCGCTTCTCGACGTCGTCGATGCCGCCACACATGAAGAACGCCTGCTCGGGCAGGTGATCGTACGTGCCTTCGCACAACGCCTTGAACGAAGCAATGGTGTCTTCGACGGGCACGAACGAACCGGGCTGACCGGTGAAGGCCTCCGCGACGAACATGTTCTGCGAGAGGAAGCGCTGGATACGACGGGCGCGGCCCACGAGGATCTTGTCCTCTTCGGAGAGCTCATCGATGCCGAGGATGGCGATGATGTCCTGCAGATCCTTGTAGCGCTGGAGGATCTCCTTGACACGGGCCGCCACACGGTAGTGATCGTCGCCGATGTAGCGCGGATCAAGAATGCGCGAGGTGGAGTCGAGCGGATCCACAGCCGGGTAGATGCCGAGCTCGGAGATCGGACGGGAAAGAACCGTCGTCGCATCGAGGTGAGCGAACGTGGTGGCCGGGGCCGGGTCAGTCAAGTCGTCTGCGGGGACGTAGATGGCCTGAAGCGACGTGATGGAGTGACCACGCGTCGAGGTGATGCGCTCCTGCAACTGGCCCATCTCGTCAGCCAGAGTGGGCTGGTAACCCACTGCCGAAGGCATACGGCCGAGGAGCGTGGAGACCTCAGAACCTGCCTGCGTGAAGCGGAAGATGTTGTCAATGAAGAGGAGAACGTCCTGCTTCTGGACATCGCGGAAGTACTCGGCCATCGTCAGAGCGCTAAGTGCGACGCGAAGACGCGTGCCCGGCGGCTCGTCCATCTGGCCGAAGACAAGTGCGGTCTTTTCCAGAACGCCCGACTCGGACATTTCGAGGAAGAGGTCGTTTCCTT
>WLOK01000177.1 GCA_009699315.1 Actinomycetota bacterium | reverse complement strand
CGATCTCGCCGCGGATGAACTGCTCCACGCGCTCACGGCACTCGTCGTCTGCGTACTGCTCAGGCGGCGACTTCATGAAGTAGGACGAAGCGGAGAGAAGTGGGCCACCGATGCCACGGTCCATGCCGATCTTGGCGGCACGGATTGCATCAATGATGACGCCAGCGCTGTTGGGTGAGTCCCACACTTCAAGCTTGTATTCGAGGTTAAGCGGAACATCGCCGAACGCCTTGCCCTCGAGGCGGACGAATGCCCACTTGCGATCATCGAGCCAGGCGACGTAGTCCGAGGGCCCGATGTGAATGTCGCGGGCGGCCATCTTGCGGTCGATCTGCGAGGTGACGGACTGAGTCTTGGAGATCTTCTTTGACTCAAGGCGATCGCGCTCGAGCATGTTCATGAAGTCCATGTTGCCGCCGACATTGAGCTGGTAGGTGCGCTGCACCTCGACACCACGATCTTCGAACAGTTTGGCGAGTACGCGGTGGGTGATGGTTGCACCCACCTGCGACTTGATGTCGTCACCAACAATTGGCACACCGGCCTTGGTGAACTTGTCAGCCCATTCAGGTGTGCCTGCAATGAAGACCGGAAGTGCATTGACAAAGCCAACGCCCGCATCGATTGCACACTGTGCGTAGAAGCGCGCTGCCTGCTCGGATCCCACGGGCAGGTAGCACACCAGCACGTCCACTTTGCGCTCACGGAGCACAGCGACGACATCTACTGGCTCTGCATCGGACTCGGTGATCATCTCGCGGTAGTACTTGCCGAGACCATCAAACGTGTGACCGCGCTGCACCATTAGACCGGTCGGCGGCACGTCACAGATCTTGATGGTGTTGTTCTCACTGGCGGTGATGGCATGTGCGAGGTCCTGTCCGACCTTCTTCGCATCGACATCAAACGCAGCGACGAACTGCACATCACTGATGTGGTATTTGCCGAACTCAACGTGCATGAGGCCCGGCACGCGGCCAGCTGGATCTGCGTCCTTGTAGTACTCGACACCCTGCACGAGTGAAGATGCACAGTTGCCGACGCCAACGATTGCGACGCGAATCGGGTTCATGACTTGTCCTTCCGAGGTTGGGATCCTGCTTCATCTGTAATCAGATCGGTGAGCCAGCGCACTTCGCGCTCGACTCCTTCTAGACCGTGTTGCTGCATGCGCAGCGTGTATTCGTCGACACGTTCGGTGCCACGAGCAAGTGATGTGCGCAAAGCAGCGAGACGCTCCTCCATGCGCGACCGGCGGCCGAGCAGGATGCGCATGCGCGCCTCTGCCGGGGTGCGACCGAAGAAGGCCATGTGGGCGTTGAACGCCTCGTCATCCCAGGAGTCCGGGCCAGCATCCGCGACCAAGCGCTCGAATCGGTCCTTGCCATCGGCTGTGAGTGTGTAGACGATCCGGGCTCGTTTGCCCGACATCACGGGTGCCGCCTGATCGCTGGTCGCCTCTTCGGTGATCAGACCGCGGTCGACGAGCTCCTTCAGCGCTGGATAGAGGGAGCCGTACGAAATGGCGCGGATGGGGCCGAGGACCGAAGTCATACGCTTGCGCAGCTCGTAGCCATGCAAAGGGGCATCGTGGAGCAGGCCGAGAATGGCCAACTCCAAGACATCACTGCGCTTCGCCACGAGGGTCCTTTCGGGGGGACTAGGCAAACCCAAAGGTCTGCCCGTCCGGATATATCGAAATGATACATCACAGCGATGCCTCGGCGCAGGGACACCGGCCAAGTGGTGGAAGGTGCCTTAAAGCGGGCTGAGGCTGTCAGAATGGAGAATTCCAGCCTGAGGAGTCCCATGAAGCGAGTCATTGCCCTAGCCCTGTCCTTCGTTACTGGGGCTGGACTCGCAATGTCTATGCAGGCGCCGGCCTCAGCCGGGGACGTCCCGCCCATCGTTGTTATTTATGGCGCCGGCAAGTCGGTAGATAAGGGCCTCACCCTCATCGCGCAGGTCCCAGGCTCGGACATGTCTGTGCCGGTCAGCGCCAAGACCGGTGTCAATCTCGCTGCCTCGTCGTCAACGGATGGTCGGGTCTTGGTGTATCTGTCCCTCCAAAACCACGGCAAGTCGCAGCAGTTGTATTTGATGATTCGCAAAGATGGCGTGCTGCTGCGTCATATCCCGTTCGGTGTGGGCGCAATCCTGCCCAGTGTCAGTGCAGATGGATCTATCGTCCTCGCAGCGGGCCCGAATGGCCTCAAGGCTTTTGACGTGAAGCGCCAGCGTTGGTCGGCATTTTGTACGGGTTGCCCCACCACGAACTTCTCCAGTGCTGCCATTTCACCTGATCGTCGCAAGGTCGCGATGGAGCATAAGGATGTTGGTATTCAGTACATGGAGATCTATCGCGTCTCTGATGGACGTCGTCTCGCGCGGACCACTATTCAAAACTCAATCGGCAATCCGGCCTGGAATGCAGCCAGTGACACAATCGCCTACGTGGACAACAATTCGTTCACGGGCCTCGCTCTCGGTGGGATTCGAACGCTCACCACATCCGGGGTAGTGGCCGACACGAAGTTCATCAGCACCAGCAAAGATCCGATGGCTGAACGCATGTTCAGTTATACGTCCCCGACTTGGATCAATAATGCGGTGTGGGCTATTCGGTTGGCTTTTGGAAGTAAGGGATTTTTGGCCACCCGCGTTGTCACTGCCAAGAACTGGAACTCAGCGCCACGCGCGTTCGGGGGTTCGCTGTATTCGGGCAACGAGTTCTGGCGCCTCGAGGTCCTAGGGTTCGTCGGCTGGTCCGCGGCGCTCCCTACACCCGCACACTGATCTTGACACTCGCACCTTTGAACCCTTCTTCGCATTAGGCTCTCGGCATGGCCGTTCCGCGCAAGTCAACATTGCGTGGCATCCGCGTGCCGGTCGGCGGCTCTGCTCCCCGCAAGCGTGAGGCGCTCCCGCCCGCTGAGCCGGTTAGTGATCCCAACACTCCGCGCGGTCTTATTGACTACTCCATGCAGCGCCGGGCGACTCTGCGTTCGGTCTTCGGCGGCAATGTCTTCGACGGGCTCAATATCTGCGACGCTGACACCTATCTGGTGCGCGCCGCTCGTTACCATGGAAACCCGACGGGCCGAGTGTGCCCGATCTGTCGCAAGACCGATCTCGATGAAGTGACGTACGCCTTCGGCGAGGAGCTCGGTCACGCCTCCGGATCAGCTATCGATCCCGAAGGTCTTCCACAGATGGCGATGCGCTTCGGCGACTTCCGTGTCTACGTGGTCGAGGTGTGTCAAGAGTGCAATTGGAACCACCTACTGACTTCGTACACACTCGGTGACGGAGTCCCGCGCCGACCACAACCGCGCCCACGCGACCTGGAGGACTTATGAGCACTCCGCCCGTCGTGCCGCCCACGTGGGATGACCCGATGATCGAAGGCGGCAGCCATGTCGTCGGCGGTCCGTTCGGGAGACTGGCGCGCTCGTCACGTCGATGGTGGACTCCAGCGCGCGTG
>WLOK01000176.1 GCA_009699315.1 Actinomycetota bacterium | reverse complement strand
GGGCTACGTGCGATCCACGGGCCGACACCATGGCCACTGCCACCGCCGCTTCTAAGGGCACGATCGCGCAGGAGAGAGGTCTTGACTCCCCAGATACCAAAACGAATGTTGTGCAACCAGAGGGCATCCCCCTGAGCGAAGCGCACCTGAGAAGTAACGCCATTGGCCGTCAGCGTGAGGAGATCATCAGCGATGCTTGCGCGAGTCTCGAACTCCAGCTCGCCGATGCGTACGTGTGCATGTGCCACGGTGCCGGTGACTTGGACTGAGACTGGCTCCTCATGAAGCGCCTGGACATCCACATGGAGTACGGGATAGCCGCCCACTCGCCATGCGCCATCCCAGGGGCCACTGTCACGGACGGCGGCAAGCCTGATGAGTGCAGCCGCGGCGAACACCTCGTACGGGACCGCAGGTGCTGGAGCGTCGAGACGTCCAAGGAGTCCGGTGTCGATGACACCGGTGCGGACGGACTCAAGGGCGAGGACTCGTCGCAAGAAGCTGATGTTCGTGGTGATGCCCAGACATACGGTGCGGCTGAGAGCGTCGCCGAGCGATTCGATCGCAGCCACACGATCGGGCGCCCACGAGATCACCTTGGCGAGCATGGGGTCGTACATTGACCCCACGACTGATCCACTCACGATTCCGGAGTCAACGCGAGTGCCCGTTGGTGGAGCCCACGTGAGAATCTCACCACCTGTGGGGAGGAATCCTCGATCCGCATCCTCGGCGTACACCCGCGCTTCGACTGCATGACCGGTGGTGGTCACGTCCGCTTGAGTAAACGAAAGCGGTTCTCCCGCAGCCACCCGAATCTGGCACTCGACGAGGTCCACACCAGTCACGAGTTCGGTGACCGGATGTTCAACCTGAAGTCGCGTGTTCATTTCGAGGAAGGCGAAATCCTGCGGAGCATCTGAGGGCACGACGTATTCGACAGTGCCAGCGCCGACGTAACCCACGGCCTTCGCTAAACGTACTGCTGAGTCGCAGATCAAGGCACGAGTGTGAGCATCTAGCAGTGGTGATGGAGCTTCTTCAATCACCTTCTGATGACGACGTTGAAGGCTGCACTCGCGTTCGCCCAGATGGAGAACATTGCCGTGTGCGTCGGCGATGATTTGTACCTCAATGTGGCGAGGAGTGTTTACATAGCGCTCGACTAGGAGCGTGTCGTCGCCGAACGAGGCTCGCGCTTCACGACGAGCGGATGCGATGGCCCCATCAACCTGAGCGAAGTCGGTGATGATCTGCATACCCTTGCCGCCGCCACCCGCTGACGGTTTGAGCAACGCCGGCAATCCGATTTCCTTGACGGCTGCGGCAACCTGTTCATCAGACATCTGTGCGTCGTGCCGACCTGGCACGACGGGCACGTTGGCCTCAACCGCGCTCACCTTGGCGCGGATCTTGTCGGCCATTGCGAGCATTGCGCCCACAGGGGGCCCAATGAAAGTGATGCCAGCAGCCGCACAGGCTTCAGCCAAGTCGACATTCTCCGCGAGGAAGCCGTAGCCCGGGTGCAGTGCCTGCGCACCGGTCTGCAACGCGGCTTCGATTATGCGATCAATGCGCAAATAACTTTCTGCGGCCGATGCAGGGCCGATGCGAACAGCAATATCGGCTTCGCGCACGAAGGGAGCATCGGCATCTGCATCGCTATAGACCGCGACGGACGTGATGCTCATCGCACGCAATGTACGAATGACGCGGGAGGCAATCTCGCCACGATTAGCAATGAGAACGGTGTTAAACATCAGGTCACATCCGGAATATTCCGTAGTTAACGGGGGGCAGCGGCGCGTGCGAGGCGGCGGAGAGCGCTAGACCAAGCACACGTCGGGTATCGCGAGGATCGATGACGCCGTCATCCCAGAGTCTCGCGGTCGAGAAGTACGGACTTCCTTTGATTTCGTAATCATCACGGATCGGCGACTTGAACTTCTCTTCATCTTCAACTGGCCAGTCTTCGCCCCGCGCTTCGAACTGATCACGACGCACCGTCGCGAGCACCGAGGCTGCTTGCTCGCCGCCCATTACCGAGATGCGGGAGTTAGGCCACATCCACAGAAAACGGGGCGCGTAGGCGCGACCGCACATCGAGTAGTTGCCTGCCCCGTAGGAGCCACCGATAACGACGGTGAACTTCGGCACGCGGGCCGTTGCAACTGCGGTGACCATCTTTGCGCCGTTCTTGGCAATGCCACCTGCTTCGTAGTCGCGTCCCACCATAAAGCCAGAGATGTTCTGCAAGAACACCAGCGGAGTCTTGCGTTGATCGCATAGCTCGATGAAGTGTGCGGCCTTTACGGCGGACTCAGAGAACAGGATGCCGTTATTGGCGATGATGCCTACTGGATGGCCGTAGATGTGGGCAAAGCCAGTGACGATTGTCGTGCCGTACTCGGCCTTGAATTCCGTGAAGTCGCTGCCGTCGACAATGCGCGCGATGACCTCACGCACGTCGTAGGGCGTGCGTGAATCTGGGGGAACGATGCCGGGCAGATCGTCGGTCGAGTAGAGCGGTTCGCGAATCTCCTGCACATCCCACACCGGCGGAGCATCCTCGGGAAGAGTCGCCACGATGTCACGCACGATTCGCAGAGCATGCGCATCGTCGTCTGCGAGGTGGTCAGTGACTCCGGAAGTACGTGAATGTAGTGCGCCACCACCAAGATCCTCTGGCGTGACGATCTCGCCTGTTGCAGCCTTCACCAGCGGCGGACCGCCAAGAAAAATTGTGCCCTGATCCCGAACGATCACTGCTTCGTCGCTCATTGCGGGCACGTATGCGCCACCCGCGGTGCAGGATCCCATCACAGAGGCGATCTGGGGAATGCCCATGGAAGACATCTGCGCTTGGTTATAGAAGATGCGGCCGAAGTGTCCGATGTCAGGGAACACCTCATCTTGCATGGGCAGGAATGCGCCGCCAGAGTCGACGAGATAGATGCAGGGGAGGCGATTTTCCTGCGCGATCGTCTGCGCGCGTAGATGCTTCTTCACCGTGATGGGGTAGTAGGTGCCACCTTTAACAGTGGCGTCGTTGGCCACGATGACGCACGTGCGACCAGCAACACGACCGATGCCGGTGATGATGCCGGCAGAGGGAGCGTCGCCGTCGTACATGTCCTCAGCCGCGAGCGGAGAGAACTCGAGAAAAGCCGTGCCCTCGTCGAGAAGTTGTTCGACCCGGTCGCGGGGCAGAAGCTTGCCGCGGTCGACGTGGCGCTGCCGAGAACTCTCTGGCCCACCAAGTGCAGCGCGCTCGAGTCGAAGGTGCAACTCGGCCAGCAATTCCTGATTGACAGCGACGCGCTCGGCCCACTCGGGCGAGGTGCGATTCACAATTGAACGCAACACGGTACCTCCACGAACACAAAAGAGTTAACGAGCGTTCACTTTACTCGCGTACTGGTGTTATGGCAAGTGCCGCAAGGGCCATGTCCCGGAGGAGGCAAGCCATATCGGGACGAGAAAGCCGCGCGCTGTGCGGCGTGGAGTTGATGAG
>WLOK01000175.1 GCA_009699315.1 Actinomycetota bacterium | reverse complement strand
GGCGCGGTCTACGTCTCACCTGTCCGTGAGCCGCTCAACGAAGCAGAAAAGGTCGATCAGTGGTGTGCCGACGCTGGTGTCGCAGAAATTCCGATCAGCGCTGGTGACACTCGCGTCATCGGCGAACTGCGCTGGACCGCGGTGTGGCCTGCACGAGTGATTCGTGACGGTTCGGTGCCGAACAACTCAAGCGTGGTGCTCGTCGTGGAAACCTACGGACTGCGTCTGCTGCTCACTGGTGACGTGGAGTCTGCGGCGCAGGTGGCCGTGCGCTCCGCGATTGGTGGCGCAACTATTGATGTCGTGAAGGTGCCACATCACGGCAGTCGCATGGCGGAAGAAACCTTCCCGGCCGCGGTGAACCCCAAGGTCGCCCTCGTCAGCGTGGGCAGAGACAACGACTATGGCCACCCCGCACCCGGCACGATGGCGCTGTGGGAAGCCACCGGCGCGACCATCGGCCGCACTGATCTCGATGGCGACCTCGCAGTCTTGGGTGACCTCAGCCTTGTTCGGCGAGGGGTGATCGGCGAATGAACGCCTCGTGGCATGCTGACGTCATGGCCACTCCAGCTCCCGTGACGCTCGTCTCTGGTCCGGAGGAGTTCCTCGCAGAGCGCGCCGTGCGCGACGTGGTGTTGGCAGCTCGCAAGGTCGATCCGAGCATTGAGCGCCGTGATGTGGAGGGTTCCGCCGAGGGTGCGGCTGGCCTACTTCGCGAGGCCTTGAGCCCGACTCTTTTTGGTGATGCGGCAGTGGTCGTAGTCAATGGCATCGAAGGCCTTGATGATGCCGGCCAGACTGCCGTGCGCGCAGCTCTCGCCGACCTGCCCATCGGCATTTATCTCGTACTCGTGCACCCCGGGGGAGTGAAGGGCAAGGCGCTGCTCACCGACATCCGCAAGTCCGGTGCCGCTGAAGTTGACTGCGCAACGCTGAAGCGCGGCAGCGACACCATTGACTTCATCACGCGGGAGTTCGTACGCCACGGCCGCAAGGCGACTCGCGAAGCGATCAACGCCCTGTATGAATCCCTGGGGCAGGACCTGCGCATGCTGGCCGCTGCAGTCTCGCAAGTCTGCGCTGATCTTGACGAAGAACCCATCGACGCGGATCACGTGCATTTCTACTTTGATGGTGTTGCCGAGGTGAGCTCATTTCAGATTGCTGACGCGGTGTGGGACCGGCGCCCCAAAGACGCGCTTCGTGATTTGCGTTGGGCAATGGAAACCGGAGATCGCAATCGCATCGGGCCATCACTCGTGTCGGGTCTCAGCGGTGGGCTACGCAGCCTTGCCCGCTTCACCGGCGTGAGTCACTCGATGTCCGAGGGTCAGATCGCCGGCGAGATCGGCGTGCCCCCATGGAAGGTCAAGGTCATCAAGCGGCAAGCCGCGCGTTGGCGCCCCGCGCAACTCGCGCAAGCGACGTTGTTGCTTGCTGCAGCGGATGGCTCGACCAAAGGCGGAGTACGTCACGGCGAAAGTCTTGATCCAGTACAAAAAGCCGCGATGCTCGAGTCGCTCGTGGTGAACATCGCATCACCCGACTAATCAGCGAGGTTCCCTCGGGGCACTTTCGAACTCGTTTCACCCCACTGATCTACAACGTAGAATGTGGCCTTAACTACTCGGAGGAAAACATGGCGATCGGCACTCGTGGACTTGGTCTTGCGACAGCACTGATTGTGTTGGCGTCTTTGTCAGCCTGCGGCTCGGGAACGAGTGCGTCGAGCACGTCAAGCGCTTCAGGCGCTGCGGCCCTCGTGCCTGAGGACGTCCGCGCATCGGGAGTGCTCACGTTCGGCGTCGAGCCTCTGGGATCACCCAATGAATTCTTGGACGCGCAGGGCAATCTTGTCGGTTGGGATATCGAGATCGCTCAGGCTATTGCAGCGAAGTTGAACCTCAAGCCCGAATTCGAGCAAACGAGATTCATTGACGTCATCCCGGGAGTCGTCAGCGGCAAGTACGACCTCGGCGTCAATTCCTTCTTTGACACCAAAGAAAGGCAAACTCAAGTCGACATGGTCGACTACTACCGCGCCGGTATTCAGTGGGCCTCGAGGGCTGGGATCAGCGTCGACCCCAACAATGCGTGTGGACTCACGGTCGCGGCCCAAACAGATACCTATCAGGCCCTTGTTGACCTGCCGGCGAAGTCCAAGGCATGCACCGACGCTGGAAAGCCGGCAATTGGCGTGATTGAATTCGTGACGCAGGAGGAAGCTGCTGCGGCGGTAGTTTCGGGAAGCGCCGATGCATACAGCTGTGATCTGCCCATTACCGCGTATGCAGTCGCACAGAGCAATGGGAAGCTACAACTGGCTGGCGACGTTTACTCGATCTTCTTCTACGGACTGCCCATCCCCAAAGGAAGCCCACTCGCAGCGCCACTTAAGGCGGCGCTGGAGGAAATGATTGCCGACGGAACCTACATCGCCATTCTCAAGAAGTGGAATGTAGAAGCAGGAGCTGTGAGCGAGATTTCCGTCAATGGCGGCTGAGGCGCGTTAGCCCAATTCAAATGTCGTGCTGCCCCAGATCTCGTCATGGGGTAGCACGGGTTCAGCGCCACGGTACATACGGGCACACGTGAATGCTGCGACCATCCCCCACTCCTTCGCGAGAGCGACCGCGGTTGAATTGCGATCCGGCACGTCGATAGCGATGCTCTCTCCCCATGTGCGTGCCTCGTGTGCGCATCGGCTCATCAATGCGCGCGCGACTTCCTCGTCGCCCGCGAACAGCGGTCCGATGCGGGCTCCCTCGGATGTGGTCGGGCGAACTGTGGCATAACCGGCGAACGCATCGTCTCGAAGGGCTGCAAAGGATCGACGGGGGGAGTCGGGGCGTAGCCACTGACTCACGAATTTCGTCCTCGGCGCGGGCACGTGTGCGGTGTCGTACGCGACCACTTCTGCAAAGAGCGAACTCTCGGCGTCGACATCGACGACCTGAATACCAGCGGGCATCGAGATGTTGGAGACGATGTCGGACACGCGACCCGTGAATCGTGGCGTCCAGTGGGCGAAGACGAAACCGAGAGTTTCATAGCTAGCCACCTGTGCGGCTACGCCATCTAGCCCGGCAACGAGGGATCCAACCCGTTGGAGAGCCGCGTCTGCAATGACGTGCCCGAGGCCCTGCTGGCGAAGGTCCGGCTCAACGATGTAGAACCCACAGAACGCGAAATCCCGGTCATAGTGAATCGCGCTGGCGGCTGCGACCATTCGGTCTTGGATATGTCCGACTAAAAACCCTTGGGGATCGGCGGCGTAGAAGACTTCGATGTCACCTAGTCCTGGCGACCAGCCCTCGCGCTCGGCCCACGCCCCCAACTGGAGGGCTTGCTTGAGGGTCGCTGGGGTGATGACAAGTTCAGAGGGCACGATCACAGTTAACCCGCCTGCGATCTACCTTCGGGGTGAAACCCGAAACGCTAGAGCGCTGTGACCGACTTGGCGATCGAGGACTTGCGGTTGGCGGCCTGGTTGGCGTGAATGACGCCCTTCGACGCGGCCTTGTCGAGCTTGCGGTTTGC
>WLOK01000174.1 GCA_009699315.1 Actinomycetota bacterium | reverse complement strand
CGGCAATGTCTTGTGGTGCGAAACCGCGGATACCGCTATAGCTCTCTCGCCACAGTGCCGGTATGGCAGTTGGTCCAATCTTCGCTCTTCCATCGACTGTCACGGTCGCGTGTACACCAAGAAAGGGGTTGCGAGGATCAGGAACCGGGTACACGTGACGCTGTAGTTGCCCGGGCGCCCAGTTGGCATACCAGTACAAACCCACGAACGGCAGCATCGCGTAGTCATCGCACATGCCAAACCATCGCGCAACACGATCCGCCTGCAAACCTGCGGCGTTAACAATGTGCTTCGCCTGAAGACGATCACGACCGAGCGCCAACAGACCCGGACCTCCGCCAGTGGCTGCACTCGCCATGCGTACTTCGCCACCACGCTCGCGTACGCGATCAGCGAGTGCAGTCACAACGCCTGCGGGCGAAGAGACGGAAGTCGTCGGTGACCACAGCGCTCGATCGACCGTTCTTGCGAGCGGCTCGAGGCGGCGAAGTTCGTCTTCACTCACCAACTCCGTCGGAACGTCGTTGAGTTGAGCACGGGTATGCAGGGCATCAAGCGCCTCAAGTTGAGTTGAGTCCGTGGCGACCACGACCTTGCCGCAATTGCGCACTGGGATCGCTCGCTCCGCACAGAATTCGTGCAGCAACAGATTGCCACGTCGCGTGAGTTGAGCCTTGAGCGAGTCAGGCGCGTAGTAAAAGCCAGCATGGATAACACCAGAATTGCGACCCGACGCATGCGCCGCCAACTCGGGTTCCTTATCGAGAACAACGACCTTTGCATCGGGCGCGGCCGCAAGAATGGCATCAGCGATTGCGAGGCCGATTACGCCACCACCCACAATGGCAAAATCGCAAGAAGACATCAACGCCCTAACTGAACGGTGGTCGCGCGTCGAGTCCGACGGACACGCGACCCGCACGGCGCCAGGCGCGTGCGACGAGATCGCTGTCCTCGGGAGTGACGAGATTGCCCATGACTCGCAATGCGACTGTCATAAGCATCTTGGATCGCATGCCTACTGGTCCGAGCGTGGGCAATAGATGCGGCACAGTGATCAATCCGGCCAACCGCCGCGCTATTGAGAAGGCCTCGCCGTAGGTATCACGAAGAAGTGCCGGCCAGAGAACAGATAGATCTGCATCAGAGTGATGGGCCAGCAATTCGGCCGCCATCCGACCAGTCTCGAGGCCATAGTCGATGCCTTCACCATTGAGCGGATTGACGCAGCCAGCCGCATCTCCGATCAAGACCCAGTTGGGTCCGGCCACTCCAGAAACCGCACCGCCCATCGGCAAAAGTGCAGACGCTGGAGCTTGCACCTCTCCGGTGAACTGCCACTCCTCACGCTGGGATTCGGCGTAATAGGTCAGGAGTTGACGCAAATTGATGTCGGCTGGCCGCTTATTAGTGGCCAACGTCCCCACACCAACATTGACCGTGCCATCTGCGAGCGGGAATACCCAGCCATAGCCCGAAAGAATTTTGTTGTCATCACCACGCAACTCGAGGTGCGAAGAAATCCACTCGTCATCGCTACGCCCGGATGCGATGTAGCCGCGAGCGGCGACACCATATGCCGTGTCGCGGTGCCATTCGCGGCCTAGCTTTCGACCCAACTGCGAGCGAGCGCCATCAGCGACAACAAGACGTTGACAACGAATCGTGCGCATCTCGCCAGTCGATGTACGGAACGTAACATCGCTAACTCGGCCACCGTAGGAATGCGAGACCGAGACTGCGCGATGACTATCAAGGGGCTGCGCGCCGGAGGCGAGCGCAACATTGCGTAGCTCGTTATCGAGTGCGAGGCGTGGGGAAGCCGAGCCATAATCGGGGAGTGAACCACCGGGCCAGGGGAGATAGAGCAACTGACCAAAGCCTGCCGCCCGGAGCCCTCGGTTGCGGACACGAGCCGTCAACCACTCGGCGAGGCCAAGATCGCGCATCTGGCCGATGGCTCGAGGAGTAAGACCATCTCCACACGGCTTGTCACGCGGGAACTGCTCCGCATCGGCGAGAAACACGTCGAGCCCGGCTCGACTGGCCCAAGCGGCAGCGGCCGAACCCGCTGGCCCTGCCCCAACAACGAGGACATCGCAGAAGTCCGGTAGCTCAGTCATGACGAACCTATCGTGCCTGCATTACCTCAAGTCCGCGAATCCGGGCTCCGTGGCAACAAGAACGGCCGCCCCAAGAGGAGCGGCCGTTCCTTTTCTGTTCGAGATTAACTGGTCGAAAAACGCCCCGTCGCGGCCAAAATAATCCAGACGATCCACGACAGGATCAACAAAGCCCACGTGATGATCACAAAGATCTTGGCGGTGTTAGAGGCTCGTTCTGCTCCTGCCATGTCTCCACTGGCGATGCACTGACGAACCTTGTTCGCGTTCACGATGCCGAGGATGCCCGTGACGAGCGTGATACAACCGCAGGCACCCAAGATCGTGCCGACGATGGCTAGAACGAAGTAATCCTTCGGCGCACCGGCCGGACGTCCTGCTGCTCCACCCGGCATGGGCGGGGGCACTGGCGGGCCGGACGGGGGAGGTGGGGGAGGTGGGGTCATGTCAGACACGTTGAGATCTCCAGTCGTGAG
Organism: Actinomycetota bacterium; assembly: GCA_009699315.1. Taxonomy (GTDB): domain Bacteria; phylum Actinomycetota; class Actinomycetes; order S36-B12; family S36-B12; genus CAINMH01. The sequence goes on along the minus strand of WLOK01000174.1, from coordinate 955 downwards.
CGCACCGGCGCGGTGCTGTGGCTTCACCCTAGCGAGAGCCACCGCCTAGGGCACACAAATCCGCACGTTTTTCTCAGGTCCCTTGCGCGCCGAGAGGCAGCGTGACCGTAAAGGTTGTGCCCACGCCAAGTTCTGACTCCACCGCAACCGTGCCGCCGTGGGCTACGACGAGCGACCGCACGATCGCTAGACCTAGGCCCGTGCCACCCGCATCACGGCTGCGAGATTCGTCAGCGCGATAGAAACGCTCGAATACTCGTTGCACCGTGTCTGTATCCATACCTACTCCGGTGTCAACGACGGTTACGACAGCTGTGCCATCACCTGGCGTGCGAACTCCTGCCATAACTCGAGCGCCTTCACCCGAATGACGAATCGCATTTGCCAACAAATTGTCGAGAACCTGTCGAAGTCGGGTTGCATCACCGAACACCACCGGAGGGCCAGCCGCGAGATCCACCTCGAGCGCAATCGGCCAGTCTGGTGATGTGACGCGAGCTGCCTGCACGGCCTCGGTCACGACTGCGAGCACATCAACTGGAGCCATCGACAACGGGCGCTGCTGATCAAGCCGAGCAAGCATCAACAGATCCTCGACCAACACTCCCATGCGCTGTGCTTCGCCCTCGATGCGATTCATTACGCCGTCGACATCTGTGGCAGCGCCTTGGCGATACAACTCAGCGAACCCGCGGATAGTGGTCAGCGGCGTACGCAGTTCGTGACTTGCGTCAGCGACAAAGCGGCGCATGCGTTCCTCTGACGCCCGAGCCTGAGCTTCGGATTCCTGTTGCGCGCCGAATGATTCTTCGATGCGATCCACCATCGTGTTGAAGGCGAGTGCAAGTTGTCCTGTCTCAGTGGCCGCGTTGCCGATAGGCACACGACGAGATAGATCACCCGAAGAAACATCCTGTGAAATCTTGGCAGCGGCTTCTTCCACGGCGCGTAACGG
>WLOK01000173.1 GCA_009699315.1 Actinomycetota bacterium | reverse complement strand
TCCGTCAAGATTGTGTGGTTGATTCACCGGGGAGATCTCAAGACCCCACGGCAATGTCGTCGGAGCACCGTAGAGCTCCTGGTTGAAGTAGTTGCCCCAGCGGCCAATTGCCTGGGCGATCGCGATGCCTGGCACCACAGCATCGGCGATAGGCGGCAGTGGCACGCCGAGCCTGCGAGCACCGATCCACGCACCCAGCGCGCCCAACGCAACCGCACCCCAGATGCCCAGCCCGCCATCCCAGATGCGGAAGGCTGCGGCAAACCCACGGCCATTCGGTCCGAAATACAACTGCCAGTCCGACAGCACGTGATAGAGCCGGCCACCGATAATGCCAAAGGGAACTGCCCAGATGGCAATGCTCGAAATTGTGCCCACGGCACCACCGCGCGCGACATAGCGCTTCGAGCCCCACCAGATTGCGACGACAATGCCGATGATGATGAGGAATGCGTAGGCCCGGATCGGCAGCGGACCGAGGTTCCAGACGCCCTGTGACGGGCTGGGGATGTACGCGGGCAGCATGCTGGCAACCCTAAGCCCTACGGGGGCGGGTTACTTCACAGGCTTGACGACGAATGTCCCCGCAGCTCGGTCCATCCACGTTTGCCGCTTGGGGCTCCATGCCATCGACACATAAGCGATCACCTGGGCCACGAAGGCCAGTAAGCCAATAACGGGGACCAAACCCAGAATCGAGAAACCGAAGGGAATGAGCGCCCGCACGAATGACTTGCTCCAGGACGGGTTAGTGCCACTAGCAGTGACGCAGCGAATGCCTACAGCGAGGCCACCAATCGTGCGCCCCCACACGCGTAAACAGATCGTGAAATAGGCGACTTGTGCTAATCCGATGAGGATCGAAGCGGCTGTGATCCAGCCGGTGTCTGCTGCCACCTGATCCGTTAAGGAGTTGACGCAGCTTTCCATCTCGCTTTGCGTAGCGAGGTCTAAACACTTGCCTATCTTGGTGAATAACGGCACGGCGAAGATCGCAGTGATGACGAGTGCGAACGGCACAAAAATCAATCCGTCAATGACCAGCCCTGAGAAACGTCGCAAGAACGAGGCGTAGGGCACTCCGCCTGGCCCGATGAGTGATGGTGTGGCAGCCGCTGCATAGACCGGCGTAATCGCGGGTGTAGTGGTCGGTGGCGGACCGAATCTGTATTGCGGCGCAATATTGTCGGTCCACTGCGAGCCATCCCAATAGCGCTGCTGATTGGGCATGGTCGGATCGAGGTACCAACCAGCAGGCGGCAGCCCACCCGGGGGCGGCGGCATTGAGGGGTAAGACATACGACCACTCTAATCTCGGTCGGGCGGGTCGGCGTGCCATTGTCGCTGCCGCGGGTCGGTGAAGGTCAGACGTTGATTGGGATCTCCGGACAGACTCCACCCCTTGTCATGGATGAGGTGGTGATGATGCGAACACAGCCCCACGAGGTTGTCGGTCGTGGTAGAACCGCCGTGCTCCCAGAAGACGATGTGGTGAACCTCCCGAATCGCGCTCGCACAGCCCGGGAACCGGCAGAACCCATGCTCACGAAGGGTGATTGCTCGCCGCATGGGAGTGGGCACGGTGCGTTCGAAGCGGGAAATGGCGTCGAGATGGCCACGGGGATCAAGTAACAGGATCTGTCTGACCGAATCGCATGCGAGTCGCCGAGCAGTCGCGGCCGAGACTGGGGTCACCGCAGTGCCGGTCAGTGAGGTGATCCATCCCGGCGCAGCGGCACCTTCGGTGATGAGTGACTCGGAATCAACGAGGATCTGCACGACCGGGCGCGAGCCACCGATGTCAGGAAGCTTGCCCTCACCGGTGGCCGAAGTGGCCGCATCAAGGATGTATTGCAGCGCATCAGCATTGATCTGACTCAACCGTCGATCGGGTTGCGGAGCATCAGTCTGATCGTCGCGCACTCGAATCGCATCGCGTGCGGATGCGAGCGAATTGATGAGGTGTTGCCCAAGCTCGGGTGAGAGAACCCCGTCAACTTTGACGAACCCGTCAAGAAGTGTGCTCACATGCAGGCCGATATCGCGCCTGCGACGCTTTGACTCCGCATCATCGACTGCATCGGGATCAATCTCGTGGAGTTTGGCCATGAGGGTGCGTTGGAAAGTGCGCGGATCGAGATCAGCTGCAATGTCGGCCAATTGCTTTTCGATAAGGGTGAGTTCTGCGGAAAGCCGTGGATAGCGCTGATGCGCCTCGATCAATGCGGCGAGATGTCCACGCCCCACCAGACCACGTCGCCAGGCATGAGCCATCTGCGGCACCGCGATGGCCCAGTCACCAGCATCGAGTATGCGTCGAGCGCCCGCGAACGACTCATTGGTGCGCGCCCGCAGCCACGCCGCAGCGGTGCGGAATCCGGCTCCGGAGAATGCGGTGCCGCCACTGACACGTGCCGACAGATCGCCGCTCATCGCATCGAGACGGCGCTGGAACCCCACGAACTCCAGCAATGTGTCGGCGACTTCGCCGTCGGATGCCCAAGCGAACTCATCCCCGGCCAGAGCCGTCGCCATGGCATCCAGCGCAGCGCGCACCTGATCGCGCGCAGTCGCGAGAGAGCGATAGGTAGTGGCGGTCGACATGAACGTGACTCCGAGAGGCAGAGGTGGGCAGCGGGCTGCAATGAGCCCCTAATGCACGCATCCAGTTCAAGAACATGTGGAGTCGGCTAAGAATCGCCGACTCCCTAAGTCACTACACATATAGTAATAGCACACCAGTACGACAGTCAAGTACTTGTGCACACATTTTTCGCGTATGCACCAATCCCCTCCCTCCCCTAGGTTGAGCCCATGACCAGAGCAGAAATCCTCGACACGGGCCAGCGCTGGGTTCGTTCCGCGCGCATCCACATCGATGCCCCGGCAGCTGAGATCTTCGATGTCATTCGCCGACCGTCGATGCACTCGCGTTTCGACGGATCCGGCACCGTGCAGGGATCAGTCCGTGGCCCAGAGCGACTCGAGCTCGGCTCGCGTTTCGGTATGGCAATGCGTATCAAAGTCCCCTACACAATGACGAACGAGGTTGTGGAATTCGAACCTGATCGCCTCATCGCGTGGCGGCACATTGGTCGCCATCGCTGGCGCTACGAGCTTGAGCCAATTAGTGACACCGCAACTCTTGTCACGGAGACCTTCGATGGCTCGACCGCGGTCTATCCGCCGGCCCTAAAACTCATCAATGCCTACGACAACAACGAAAAGGCCGCTGCGGCCTCGCTCGTGCGTCTCAAGGAACTCGTGGAGGCAGGTTCGAGCTAGCCGACGTGCGCACTAGTCAGCTTTCACGGGTCGCTACGACCGCCGCGATCAGCGCATCAAGCTCGGCTTCACCGTTGACCGTGATCCAGTAGCCACGGCCAAATTGGTCGAGTGAAGGCACATAGTCGACAAACTCCACGATGCGACGCTCGTCGAGGTGCAAGAGACGTACGTGCGTTTCGAGGTCGGCGGACTTGGGCAGGCGGGCCAGAGTACGAGTGGTGTCCACGGGACTAGTCTGCATCCATGGCCGGATATGTCGAGACTGCCGCGCGGCCGCACGTGTTGGCCGATCTCGTACTTACCTGCGGGGCCGAAGCGGGCCACGATC
>WLOK01000172.1 GCA_009699315.1 Actinomycetota bacterium | reverse complement strand
TGGGAAACGGCAACCCGATCGCTCAACACGTCCTTCTCGACGTTGCTTCCGATCCTGGCGCTGTTCTTCTTCGGTGGAGCCACGCTGCAGGACTTCGCCTTCGCGCTGATTATCGGCATTGCCTCTGGCGCCTACTCCTCGTTCTTCATTGCTGCACCGCTCCTGAGCGTGCTCAAGAGCCGCGAGCCGGCCTATAAGGACCGCAAGGGCTCTGATGAATTGCCGGCCTTTATGCTCGGCAAGCAAGGCATGCCCGTCCCGGCAGTTGCCGCGGTTGCCGTTGGAAGTGCTGGTGCAGCCAGCGACACCACGGTCGCCACGGACGACGTCGCGGATGCACCGGACGAGGACTCCAGTCCCGCTCCTGACCCGGCAGCCACAGGTCCGACCGCCAATGCCGGCCCCGATGACGCAGCAATTGAAGCCGCGCGCCAGCGTCGTGTTGATCGCCGCGGCAAGCGCGGGCGTTCGTAGTCCGCGTCCGAGTCTGCGCCTAGCCTGACGTCATGTCGTCGGGAAAACGTCTGATTATCCCGCCTTGCGCCACGGTGGATTCGCAGCGGCTGGTGGAGTCGGTCGGCATCTCGCGCGTGCTGGCTGATGCACTCGTGCGACGAGGCTGGACAGATCCTGCGGCGGTCACTGATTTTCTCGAACTCGAGGGCTCGCTGCATGACCCGTTGCTGCTCGGAGATGCCGCACTGGCGATCCCATTGCTGCAGACGGCAATCACAGAGCGGGCGCAGATCGTGGTGCATGGCGACTACGACGCCGACGGGGTCTGCGCCACAGCGTTGCTGTGCGAGGGGCTCGCGGCGCTGGGGGCGACCGTGCGACCGTTTATCCCCAGTCGCTTTGACGAGGGATATGGGTTAGCGGTCGAGACCGTTGAGCGTCTCCATGCCGAGGGTGCACAGTTGATCGTGACGGTCGACTGCGGGATTACGGCGGTTGAGGCTGCGGAGCGGGCGGCGACGCTCGGAGTGACGTTGGTCATCACTGATCATCACCGGCAGGCCGACTCCCTTCCGACCTGTCCGATTGTCGCGCCAGCACTACGCGACCAGTACCCATTTGCCTCGCTGTGTGGAGCAGGTACCGCATACAAGTTGCTGGAGGGTCTCGTTGCTGCGTGTCAGGCCGATCCTGCGATTCTCGACGGCGTCGTCGACCTGGTCGCGATCGCGACGATTGCCGACTTGGTGCCTTTGATTGACGAAAACCGGTCCCTGGCTCGCCGTGGTCTCCGCCGGATTGGTGAGGGCAAGCGGCTTGGGCTGGAGGCCTTGTTGAAGGTGGCAAAGGTCGATAAGCGCGTGATTGATGCTGGCGCAATCGGTTTTCGCGTTGGGCCGCGACTCAATGCGGCTGGTCGACTAGAACACGCCGACGCCGCGTTGCGATTGATGATGACCCAGGACCCGCGCGAGGCCCACGAGCTGGCAGAGCAGTTGGATAGCCTCAATCGGCGGCGGCGAGCGATCGAGGATCGCATCCTGCGCGAGGCCATCGATGTGTATGAGGCCTCACCTCAGTCGCGCCAAGATGCCCTCGGCATCGTGCTCGCCTCGGACGGATGGCATGCGGGCGTCGTCGGCATTGTCGCCTCGAGGGTTGTTGAGCGTCTGCGTCGTCCCGTCGTCCTGGTCGCGCTCGACGGCGAACAGGGGCAGGGCTCGGGTCGCAGCATTGAGGCGTTTGATCTGCACGCCGCGCTGGCGGTCTGTGATCCGTATCTCGAGCGCTGGGGTGGACACAAGGCGGCCGCTGGCGTCTCGGTTCGCACCGATCAGGTCGATGCGTTTGCTGAGGCTTTTGCTGCCCACTCAACGGCGACGCTCCAAGGCGCCGATCTACGCGCCACGGAGCGAATCGATGCCGTCATCTCGCTGACCGATGTCACGATTGAAGTTGCGACGGATCTCGCGCGCCTCGATCCCGTGGGGATGGGAAATCCCGCGGTCACAGTCATGATCCCCGCTGCCGAACTGACGGATGTGCGTCGTATCGGTGCTGACGGTAAGCACATCGATATGCGCGTCCGCACGGCGGCCGGCTCGTGTCGCGCGGTCGCGTGGAGCAGTGGCGATCGCTTTGACGAACTCTCGAGTGGCGCACGGATGGATGTGGCGGCCCGCGTGGAGCGCTCGGTTTGGCAGGGCGCCGAACGCGTCGAGCTGATCACGCGCACGGTGCAGCCGCTCCCCGCGGATCTCCCGGTGCCGCTCGGGCTCTGCCTCACGCCCTGCGATCAGACCTGCCAGCTGCTGCGGGAGTCTCCACTCGGGGAGCAGCCCTGTTTGGTGGACGGTGTGGCGATCGAGGCGATGCGCGATGCGCGCGATGGAGGCGCGATTGCCGAGCTGACCCGACTGGCCGCCGCGGGCGCGGGCGTAATGATCGTGGTGGCGGATGTCTCTCGTCGGCGCAGCATGCTGTCTGCCGCGCTTCACCCTGAGCGCTTTGGACTCAACGGTGCGTTGCTGTTTTCTCGACTCTGCTCGGAGGCTGCAATCACTGAACGGTCGCAGCGTCTCCTTGAGGGGTCGTGGCTCGCTTTGATCGATCATGACACGTTGACGGATCACCCCGAGCTCGCGGCGCACTTTGTCGACGCGGTGCTGCTCGATCCTCCGCGCAATGCCTGGCTCGCTCCCACAGGCCCGGCCTGGGTGCGGGTCGATGGAGCGGCAGAGCAACGCTTTGCCGCCAGTGCCTACGGCGCTTCGGTCTAGGCTCCCTCGGACGGACCAGGATTCATCAACTGCGTGGCGTTGCTGGCAAGGAGGACACCACAACCGCGCGGATGTCATGTCCTCCCTGCAGGAGTGTGGTGGGGGATGAGTGCGTGGTGGCAGGGAGGACATGACATCCGCGCGGTTGTGGTGTCCTCCTAATGCGAAATCGGACTCCGGTACCATTCGCTAGGCAATGTCCGTTACCGAACTCGTACCCGCCGCGGAGATTCACCGCGAACTGCTCGATGAGCTGATCGAGGATATTTTCGAGTACGCGCCCGACGCGGATACCGACCGCATTGCGGCGGCCTTCGAAGTAGCCTGTCTGCATCACGACGGACAGCTGCGGAGGAGCGGCGAGCCATTCGTCTACCACCCGTGGGGCGTTGCCAAGATCTGCGCCCAGCTGAGGCAGCCCGAGAACGTTCTGATTGGCGCCCTGCTGCACGATGTCGTCGAAGACACCGAGGCGACTGCCGACGAGATCGAGCAGCGCTTTGGTCCCGAGGTGCGCGTACTGGTGGAGGGTGTCACCAAGCTCTCGAAGATCCAGTTCGCCTCGCGCGAAGAAGCCGAGGCTGAGAACTATCGCAAGATGATCCTCTCGATGGCCGAGGACATTCGCGTGATCGTGATCAAGCTTGCCGATCGCCTGCACAACATGCGCACGCTGTCGTTTCTTGGCAAGCAGAAGCAGCTGCAGAAAGCCAAGGAGACGCTCGAGGTCTATGCGCCGCTGGCCCATCGTCTCGGTATTCATTCGATTAAGTGGGAGCTTGAGGATCTCGCCTTCGCGACGCTCTACCCGCGCAAGTATGCGGAGATCGAGTCGATGGTCAACGAGCGTCGCGCCGACCGTGAACGTTTCGTATCGGAGGCC
>WLOK01000171.1 GCA_009699315.1 Actinomycetota bacterium | reverse complement strand
TCGGCGATGCACTGTGGTCGCGCAGAGTGGTACGTGTCATCGACAGCCTGCGGCCCATGTTCTTGTGGGATCGGCTATATATCGGCGGTGGCAACTCACGTCACATCACGCCTTCGCAAATAGCGCGGCTTGGCGATGACACAGTGATCGTTCCTAATGCTGCGGCGTTATCCGGCGGTGCACGCGCATGGCAGTGGGATAAACGCTGAGTCGGTGACTAGGCCATGCGCTTGTCGAGAATACGCACAATACGCACGCGGTTGTAGCGCAGAACCAACCAGAACAGCAGATTGATGCCGACAACTCCCGCGGCAAAGAACATCCATAACCACATCGGATTAAAGAAGATGAGCGGCACCCACGCAAACGCCATCAACGTATGCACCCACTCTGCGCGGCGCACTTCGATTAGATAGTTAACTAGGCTGTCGGTGTCAGTGCCCGGTAGCGAAGACTTGCTGTCGCCGCCAGCCCACGAGCCTCCCTCGGGCAACACGCGGATGAGCGTCGAGACTCGCAGGTCGCGGTAGAACTCGACCTTGTCTACACGGGTGAGGTGCAGTGGCCCATGATCCTCCACGAGCCAGGAGCGCGGCCATCTCGGCGCTGGTAGGCCGACAACCAGGGCCATCACGATGATCACGAGGACGTCGATGCCAATGAGCTTGGCTAGCCCACCAGCGTCCATCGACTACCTCCTGCGCCCCGGTCCTTCAGCGGAGGGAGTGGGATTTGAACCCACGGAGACGGGGATACCGCCTCAACGGTTTTCAAGACCGTCGCCTTCGGCCGCTCGGCCATCCCTCCCAGCAGACTCGCGCCCGCTGCAGTCAAGAACCCTAGTGCCCGCGGCTGGGCGCTGGGAAGCGGATCCCGGGGACTCACGCAGGGATCTGCTCCTCAAAGACGGCCCGCGAGCTTTGGGCTATGGGGTGGAGAAGTCGACCGCTGACTCCGCGACCGAGATTACGTTCCACGCGCCGCCATCGGCATCGGTGAACCGGTATCCCGGCAGGAGCAGCAAAGTGCCGTCCAACTGCCAGTACTGGACCAGCGCCGTGTCGCCACCGCTCAAGGTCACTGTGGTCAGTGGCACCTGTACGACCGGACGGCCGTCCTTTGTGGGAGCCGGGGCTGGGGTCGAGGGAGACGAGGTGCCATTGGCCTCTCTTGTCACGACGTCAGAGGCCATCGGGTAGACCGTGCCCCAGTCGGGTGTCGGACCGAAAGCACGCCATTGCGGATCATTCGCGCGATCCACTGCGTCCTTGGGGCTGACGACTGGGTAGCCCTCGACTGCCGTCACGCCCGCTGCGTTTCCGTAGGCGGACTGCACGCCCTTGTCACTGAATGTGAGGTTCCATGCGATCTGTGAACGCATGCCGTCGACCAACTGCCATGCAGAGACATTGGTGGTGGGCCCTTGAACTGAGGTCTCCCAGTCGACATCGTCCTTATTCACGCCCAGCGTCGCCAGAATCTGCTCCGCCTGTTGCTGCGAAGCATCTGCGTCGGGGCCGGTCGGCTCCTCGCACGAAGTTGTGGGCGCGGGCACGGGATCGGTGGAGCCCGAGCTACTGGCAGCGCCTTCTGGAGCTACCGGATCAACCGCGACACCACTGCCATCGACTGACTTCTCCATTGGGGTGGGCGTCGGGTAGACGCAGTTCGCCCACGGATCAAACTTCGGGTTGTAATACGACCACGTCACGAGCGCGTCATTGGACACATAGATCTGCGGACCGGTGCCGTCGTTGGAGCCGACGGTGATGTTGCCGTATTCATCTTCGACCGGCTGACCCTTAACACCAAAAGTGTTGGCGAGAGTCTTGGCAAGCGCCAGACGTACGACACCCTTGGCGCTGATCACGTATGCCGTTGCAGTCCCCGGGCTCGATGTTGAAACACCATCTGCCGCCGCGAAAATCTGGTTGCCGTAGCCCCACCCGGGGTAAATCGCCGACATCTTGTCGGAGGCCATGCCCGAGACAGTGCTGTCGCGACCCATCATCGAGTTGCGGCCCGCTGAATTCTCAGGTGCGCCAACCGGCATTGAGCCAGGGTTGTTCGCACTTGAGCGCCCCGGACCCACCATGGGCACTGAGTTGGCATTGGTCTGAGGTGCGATTGCTTCGGAAGCAGCCACGATCGGCGCGGAATTGCGGCCGATGGCCACACCCGCGATCGTCGTGCCGGCCAGCAGTGCGACGGCTGCAGCAACACCGGCTGCCAGCAGCATCGACTTGCGACGCTGGGGTGTGTCAGCGACCTTTGCCATCACATGGGCGCGCACATCCGTCAGATCGGGATTAGGCGTGCCGCGCTCAGGGTCAGCAGCAATGAGGCGGTTCAGGTCATTTGCGCCCTCGGGGCCAGTCTGGTCCGGGCGATTCATTTCAGTCATTGTCGTACCTCCACCCTGTATACGTCAGGGCTGCGGCACTTCTTGCACGGAAGCGAGAACTTCTTCAAATCTACTTCTCGCACGCGAGAGTGCAGACGCCGCTGCGCTCGTGGATAGGCCCAAGGCCTTGCCCAGCGCATCCCCGGTTAAGCCCTCCCACGCGGCAAGTCGAAGGACTTCACGGTCCTTCACGCCCAACGACTTCCAGGCAGCCGCGATCTCAGCATCTTCGACTACGCGGTCGGCTGGATCTGCCTCGGTCGCAACGACGCCCTCTAGCTCAGCCGCTCCACCCACGGGGAACGGCACCACCTTGCGACGCTGGTTCGCCAACTCCATCCACGCGGTGCGGTACAGCCAAGGAAGTTCGGCATCACGCGGGATCTCACTCAGCTTGCGCCACGCGATGAGGAAAACATCAGCGACTAGGTCATCGACATCTGCAGGTTGGGCCATGCGTCGACGCAGGTAGCGATGCACGTCAGGGGCATACGCATCGAAAAGCGCCTCGAAACGCTTCTCTCGATCCATTCGTGCCTCCTAGTCGCCCATCATCCAGACGCGAAAGGCGTGCCTTCGGTTCCGGTGCTAGCGCAAGTGCTCGCGTACCCAGTCTCCCAGAACTTCGGCGCACTCATGAACAGTCTCGACCCAAGTACGCCCCGCAGTGCCGTCGGCCGAGTCGCTGACCTGCTTGACGAGAAGGGCTGGCACACCAGCCAAGCGCGCTGTTCGCGCCACGGCGTAGCCCTCCATATCGACCAAATCGGCTTGTTGCGCAAGACGATCGCGCACGGCCGGATCTGAGACAAACACGTCACCACTCGCGAGAGTGGAACGCTGGTGCTGAGCGGGCAACCATGCCGGTAGATGTACATCAATGGGCTCGCCGACATGATGTCCGATGAGCGCGAAGATTGCATCAGAATTCAGATCGTGCTGCATCACTCGTGTGATTACGTGTGTGCCCGTGATACCTGCTTTTAGTCCACCTGCAGTGCCCATGTTGATCACCATGGACGGTGTCGCAGTTGCGAGGGCAGCCGCAGTTGACGCGGCTGCGTTGACCTTGCCTACTCCGGTGATCAGGATCGGCAGATCGGCGGCATGAAGATGTGTCGCCTCTTCCTCGACCGCGACAACCAGAAGTGGCCGGTCAGAGCTGATGATTCCGCGTAGATGTAGCACGCCCAAAGCCTAGTGGGCCAAGATGGGCCCGTGACATACACCGCGATCGTGCTCGCTGGCGGCACTTCGCGGCGCTTCGCCG
>WLOK01000170.1 GCA_009699315.1 Actinomycetota bacterium | reverse complement strand
CCGACGAACGTCTGCTCGGACAATATCAACTCTGGTCGCTTCCTCGGACGTGCGCCTGGCGCCGATAGCTTTGCGACGTATGTTCTCGGAAAGCCGGATGCGGGAAATCCGCCCGTCCGGTTTGATGAGGGGCGGGAGTTGGCTGACTCACCTCGGCCAGCTCCTGCCTACTCTACCCCCTTTGGCTTGGCCTGATCGAACCCGTTAGCGGAGGAGGACAGCAGGGCGCGTGACAGCGCGGAGGAGCTTGCGACGGAGAGCTGGCGCGCGACGTGCCGCCGGGTTGCGTTGCATGTTGGGGCGAGCGCGAGCGAGCAGCTAAAAGAAAATCAGTGCGTATTACCCCAAACCCCAAAGCCTGACCCCGTTCGGCTGTTCGAGGGTGCCGAAGGAGTGAGTGAAGAAGTGAGGCCACCCATTCGTTTCCAGTTTCACCTCGCCGTCATGCAGCAGAAGTGCCATCCCTTTTGCATGACCGCGGCGATTCGCTCGCTTTTCTACTCATCGCCCTTCCCTCAAACCCTCCCGGGTCTCCCGGGTCCGAATCCCTGAAAACAAGTTTGATTTCAATTAATCGCGTATCAAATCGAGTATGCGGTCCCGCCTAAACAAGAAATTCGCTTGGGCTGCGCTGGCGGCGGTGCTTGGCGCGGGGCTGGCCTGGACTCTATGGCGCGAACAGCCCAGAGCAGAATCCGGTGCGGAGAGTCGTATCACGAGCGAAGCAATGAACCGGCATAGCCCAAATCGAAGGCGGACGTCACCGAACGGCGCAGTGGTTGACGCGTTGTTGAACTCTCTTCCGCAGCGGCTCGCAGCGGGATTGTCGCGGGATGAAGTGACGGCGATCTTGGACCGAGCGGCCGCAGCCCTCCTTGAGGTGCCGCGGGCCGATGCGGTGGCGGCGTTAATTGCTTTTCTCGATCGCGGCACCAACGGCCAGACCGGGCTGATGTTTCAAGTTGAGAGTGGTGGTAAATTGCGTAGCGCCCCCTCGCTGCGCGTGTGGGCGCTCGACCAACTTGGTCGGCTGGATGTTGTCTCCGCAGCTGACTACTCGGCTCGAATTTACTCGAACCACGACTCAGCTGACGAATGGGCGGTCGCATTGCGGAACCAATGGCGTCAAGCCGCGCCGAGCGGACAAATTGAACCGGTTCGGCGGCGGGTGCTGGAACTGATTTCAGATGCCGGGTGGGCGAGTGTTCCCAGTGTTGGGTTTCTTGAGGCGCTCGACTTGAGCGTGGCGACTTTGGCTTGGGAGGCAGTGCCGTCGTTCGAGCGATGGCTTGATTCATCGCAGCCGACAGCGCTGCGCGGCGGAGCATGGGTAGCGCTCGACCGCCTGACGATGGAAGTTCCGGGAGACTTCCTGCCACTGCTCGTCGAGCGCAAGGAATGGCTGAGATCACAACCCCTCCTTCGCGCTGGACTCGTCGCACGGGCCGACTTGTCGGTGGCGCGCGAGCGGATGGCAGTGGAGAGGTATTTGCAGCGTGATGACGTCGCGACGTCGGAGGGGAAGAGGTTTTTGGAACTGCTGCCAAACGTGAGTGCCACGGTATCGCACAATCTGGTGACCACAGCACGCACTCCCACCCCTCAGCAGGCCGCACGGCTTGACCGCGCGGCGCTGGCGGGAGTGCGCGAATGGCGGGAGCAGTCGAAATTTGCGCGATGGGCTGAGGAATTCGTTGCGGCGGAAGTCCGCCTTTCGGAGTCGGTGGCGTCGGCAGTTCGCGGAGGATATTTGCAGCCATGAATGCGCTTCGGTTCTCCCTTGGGCTTATCTTCAGTACTGCTCTGGCCGGCAGCCTGTTCGTGGTTGTTCCCGTTTCGGCGCAAACCTACACCGCCCAGGCAATCGCGGCTGGCAGCAGCCTCTACGGAAACTATCCCTACGCGTTCACCGGGCTTTTGACCACTCCAGCGAAGTCCAACGGATTTTCTTCCAGCGGCAGCGGGGCCGTAGTGGGAAACCCCCGCGTCGTATATTCGTGTGCCCACGTACCCTTCGATAGCGGCGCGGTTGATCCATGGCTGAACGGGATTCGGTGGCATCGCGCCTGGGCCTCAGCCAGTTACCCAGCTTCATCGGCCGGCCAGCTCTTGCGCAGCTACTACTGCTTCGTCGGCTATGCCGCTGCGGCGAGGATCAATCCAAACAGTGGTTCGTCGTTCTCGCAGGATTTCGTGGTTTACTATGCCTTTGAAAACACCGCTGACGCGGGGTATGCCCGCTCGTGGAATGACGGTGTTTCACAACTGAAATCAACTGGGACCAAACTGATCACCGGATATCCCTCGGGCCTGTACGCGAGTGGCGACAGCAGAAGATATCTGATGCATCAGACCGGTCCTTTCAGCAGGGCATTTGCCCTTAACTCGGCTGACTTTCTTACGGTCAGCGAGGTTTCCACTGGATCTGGCAATAGTGGAGGTCCGGTGTGGGTGAGCAACGGCACCCAATACTTTTTCGCGGGTGTCCTTGTCTCCGGTTTAGAGAGAAGCCGCGGCGACATCACCGACCTCGCTGGTGCCTATGGCGTGGATGCGTCCAGCTTGGCGCTAATCAATGCCGCCATCAGCGCATCCGCAGCGCCGGTGATTACGACCCAACCCACAAGCCGCCGGGTCATTGCAGGCGCTACGGCCGACTTCGCCGTCGTTGCCTCTGGAACCAATCTCAGCTATCGATGGCTCTTCAATGGCAGTGTGCTCTCTGGGGCAACCGGTGCTACGCTGACTCTCAGCAGTGTTACCCCGGCGCACGTGGGTACGTACCAAGCAGTCGTCAGCAATGCCGGTGGTGAGCTTAGCAGCCTGGTGGTCACTCTGTCGGTGGATGTCCCTCCCTCGATCACTACCCAGCCGGTGGCGAGATCAGTCGCGCCGGGAACTTTAGTAACGCTTAGCGTGGCAGCGACTGGGAGCGGCACTCCGACGTATCAATGGTATCGCAACGGCGTGGTCGTGGCCGATGCAACCGGTGCCTCCTACACCCTCACCAACGCGCAGCTTGCAAACGTAGGACGCTACAGTGTCACCGTAACGAATGTTGCGGGGACAGTCGCCAGCGCACCCGCCCAAGTGAATCTAGTCGGTTTGCTGTGGGCGATGGGCAATGATGGTGATCGGCAGTTGGGGATCGGCACTCCGATCCAGCGCGAGACGCCGGTGGCGATAGCGAATGGAGTGAAGGCGATCGTTGCTGGATCGTCGCACAGTTTGTATCTGAAGACCGACGGAACGTTATGGGCGGTGGGTCGCAACACCGAAGGCCAGCTGGGAGACGGCGCCACCACACAACGAAACTCACCCGTGCAAGTGGCGACCGGCGTGAGTGCGGTGGCCGCAGGCGCATTCCACAGTTTGCACCTGAAGACTGACGGAACGTTGTGGGCGATGGGTGGCAACAGCTATGGCCAACTGGGCGATGGCACGACGATGCAGCGAAACTCACCCGTGCAAGTGGCGACCGGCGTGAGTGCGGTGGCCGCGGGTGGATATCACAGCATGTATCTCCAAGCCGACGGCACGTTGTGGACGATGGGGCGCAACACCGAGGGCCAGTTGGGCGATAACACAACGACGCAGCGAAACTCGCCTGTGCAAGTGGCGACTGGGGTGAGCGCGATGAGCGCAGGCCTTTATCACAGTATGTATTTGAAGAT
>WLOK01000017.1 GCA_009699315.1 Actinomycetota bacterium | reverse complement strand
TGATGTGGAGCGGGTGACCGGGATCGAACCGGCATGGCCAGCTTGGAAGGCTGGGGCTCTACCATTGAGCTACACCCGCGAGAAGCCTGCCTAGCGTATCTGCATAAACTACTGAGGCTACGCGGGGCGTAGCGTAGTGGCTAGCGCGCCTGCTTTGGGAGCAGGAGATCGGGAGTTCGACTCTCCCCGCCCCGACGTTTACATATCTGCCGACCTAAGGACAGCACATGAAGAGCGCCGTGGAGACCCTCTCGCCGACCCGCGTGAAGTTGGACGTGGAGGTGCCGTTCGAGGACCTTGCCGCGAGCCTCGACAAGGCCTACAAGACCATCGCTGCCTCGGTCAGCATCCCCGGCTTCCGCAAGGGCAAGATCCCCGCACGCATCATCGACCAGCGCGTCGGTCGTGGCGCGGTGCTCGAGGAGGCCGTCAACGCCTACCTACCCGAGGCCTACGCCGAGGCAGTGCGTGAGTCCGGCGTGCGCCCCGTGGGTCGCCCCGATGTTGAGGTCACGGGCATCGAAGACGGCAAGGCGCTCACCTTCAGCGCCGAGGTCGACGTGCGCCCCGAATTCGACCTCCCGGCATTCGACTCCATCGTGGTGGAGGTCGCGGCCGCTGAGGTGACTGAGGAAGACATCGACAAGCAACTCACGAGTCTGCGTTCGCGCTTCGCGTCTTTGACGCCCGTCGAGCGAGCAGCCGCTGATGGCGACGTACTCCTTGTCGACATCGCGGGATTCGACGAAGAAGGCAACCCGGTCGATGATCTCGTCGGCAACGCGATGTCCTACGAACTCGGCACCGAGGGCCTGCTGCCCGGATTCGATGAGGCCGTTGCTGGCGCAACCGCGGGGGAGACCCGCACCTTTGAGTTCAGCCCCGAGGTGGGCGAATTCGAAGGCCGCACCCTCGAGGTCAAGGCCACCGTCACTGCCGTACGCGAGCGCATCCTCCCCGCAGCCGACGACGATTTTGCCGGCATGGCCTCGGAGTTCGACACCATCGAAGAGCTTCGCAAGGACATGACCGGACGCATCGCGGAGATGAAGAAGGTTGAGCAGATGAACGAGGCCCGGCAGAAGGTTCTGCAGGCCCTGCTCGATGCGCTCGACATTCCGCTGCCCGAGGGCGCGATCACCGCCGAGGTTGAGGAGCACTTCGCTGACGGCCATGGCGACGACGAGCACCGTGAGGCGTTCATCAAGGACACCCGCGATGGCCTCAAGACTCAGTTCATTCTCGACAAGATCGGTGAGGGTCAGGAGATTCCCGTCGGTGAGGCCGAGCTCTCCGGCTGGCTAGTCCAGCAGGCCCCGCGCTACGGCGTGAGCCCCGATCAGCTTGCCCAGGCCCTCGTCGAGAACGGCCAGGTCGACATGGCATTCGTCGATATCCGTCGCGGCAAGGCCCTGACCATCGCGGCCCAGGGTGCTCGCATTGTGGATCCCAGCGGAGCCCAGCTAGACCTGTCGGGCATCTAAACCGAAATTACGCTGTGGGCGAACATGGCCCACTTCGGAATGGCAGGGGGTGCCTTCAGCGTTAGGGTCATATGACGGCCATAGGAAGGACAGCCACGTGACTGGCAGTATGAACGGTTTCGACATGCGATCAGCAGGCATGGCAGGGTTCGGCGACATGCTCGACGAGCGCCTGCTCCGCGAGCGCATCGTCTGGCTCGAGGGCGAAGTACGCGACGAAAACTCCAACCGCATCGCCAAGCAGTTGCAGGTGCTTGCGGCGGAGGATCCCGACAAGGACATCACTCTCTACATCAACTCACCCGGTGGCTCGATCACCGCGGGCATGGTCATCTACGACACCATGCAGTTGATCCCGTGTCCTGTGACGACCATCGCGATGGGCCTTGCAGCCTCAATGGGCCAGTTCCTGCTCACTGCAGGTGCGGCCGGTCGGCGTTACGCCACCCCCAACACCCGCGTGATGATGCACCAGCCGCTTGGCGGCATCGGTGGCACCGCATCCGACATCAAGATTCAGGCCGAGCAGATGCTCTTCATTAAGCGTCGGATGGCCCAGCTCATTGCCGAGCACAGCGGGCAGACCATTGAGCAGATCGAGAAGGACTCTGATCGCGATCGCTGGTTCACCGCCGAAGAGGCTTCCGCTTACGGCCTCATCGATCACGTCTACAGCACGGCTGCTGACGCTCCCGGAGGTTCCAAGTGACTTTTTCTCCGCAATCGCGCTACATCATTCCGGAGTTCCGCGAGCGCGTAGCCAACGGCGAGCGCGTACACAACCCCTACACCAAGCTCTTCGAAGAGCGCATCATCTTCCTCGGCGTGCAGATCGACGACACGTCTGCCGACGACGTCATGGCGCAGTTGCTGTGCCTGGAGTCGATGGATCCTGATCGCGATATTCAGATCTACATCAACTCACCCGGTGGTTCTTACACCGCGATGACCGCGATCTACGACACGATGCAGTTCGTCAAGCCGCAGGTGCAGACCGTGTGCCTCGGCCAGGCTGCTTCGGCTGCTGCCGTGCTGCTCGCCGCAGGCACCCCGGGCAAGCGCTTCGCCCTGCCGCACTCGCGCATCCTGATCCACCAGCCCTATACCGAGGGCGGCGGCCAAGGATCCGACATCGAGATCCAGGCCCAGGAGATCTTGCGTATGCGTGCCGAGATGGAGTCGATCCTCTCGCTCCATACCGGCCGCTCGATCGAGCAGATCGAAAAGGACATCGAGCGCGACAAGATCTTGACCGCCGATCAGGCCAAGGAGTTCGGCCTCATCGATCAGGTCATCGCCTCGCGCAAGGTCGTCTCTTAGTTCGTGTTCGCTCAGGGCAGAATCCGAACGTCGCGTAATTCACCGGCCTGACGCCCCTCTCGCGGTAACGTACTCACATGGCGCGTATCGGTGAAGGCGGAGACCTTCTGAAGTGTTCTTTCTGCGGGAAGAGCCAAAAGCAGGTCACCAAGCTCATCGCTGGCCCAGGCGTCTACATCTGTGACGAGTGCATCGATCTGTGCAACGAGATCATCGAAGAAGAGCGCAGCGACGGCAACGAAGTCCAGTGGGAAGACCTGCCCAAGCCGAAGGAAATCTTCGACTTCCTTAACCAGTACGTCATCGGGCAAAACACCGCCAAGAAAGCCCTCGCTGTCGCGGTCTACAACCACTACAAGCGCGTGCAGGCCGGCGCTACTGATCGCCCACGCGAAGACACCATCGAACTCTCGAAGTCCAATATCCTGCTGCTGGGCCCCACGGGCTCGGGCAAGACTCTGCTCGCGCAGACCCTGGCCCGTCGCCTTAACGTGCCCTTCGCGATCGCTGATGCGACGGCACTGACCGAGGCTGGCTACGTCGGTGAAGACGTCGAGAACATTCTGCTCAAGCTGATCCAGGCCGCTGACTATGACGTCAAGAAGGCCGAGACCGGCATCATCTACATCGACGAGATCGACAAGATCGCCCGCAAGAGCGAAAACCCGTCGATCACTCGCGATGTCTCCGGCGAAGGTGTGCAGCAGGCACTGCTGAAGATCCTCGAAGGCACGACCGCGTCGGTGCCGCCGCAGGGTGGTCGCAAGCATCCGCATCAGGAGTTCATCCAGATCGACACCACTAATGTGTTGTTCATTGTCGGTGGCGCATTCGCCGGGCTCGACTCGATCATCGAACAGCGCATCGGCAAGAAGCGCGTCGGCTTCACCTTCGACATCATTGATGGCACCGTCGATTCTGACTCCGACAGCGACCCACAAGATATTTTCAGTCGCGTCATGCCTGAGGACCTGCTGAAGTTCGGCTTGATCCCAGAGTTTGTAGGCCGTCTTCCTGTCTTTACTTCCGTCAACAAGCTCGACCGTGAGGCGCTCGTGCAGGTCTTGACTGAGCCGCGCAATGCTCTGGTCAAGCAATACCAACGTCTCTTCGAACTCGACAATGTTGCCCTCGACTTCGACTCCGACGCACTCGATGAGATCGCCGATCAGGCCATCGAGCGCGGCACCGGTGCACGTGGCTTGCGCGCGATCCTCGAAGAGGTCCTGCTCAACGTCATGTACGACGTCCCGAGCCGCAAGGACATCGCCAAGGTCATCATCACCGCCGAGGCTGTGCGTGATCGCAGCACGCCGACCCTCGTGCCGATCGAGATCACTCCGGCTAAGGCACCTTCGCGCGCCCGCCGCACCGAACAAACTGCCTAGATAATCCCCATCGCCAGGTAGTCCTGTTGCCACAGCGACTGGAAGAACGAGCGCGCGCCCGGATCTCCCGCGGTGATCTCACCGATCGTGCGTCGACCATCGACTTGACGCATAAGGGCAACCTGCACCTGATTGAGTTCGCGCGACCAGCTCGGCTTGTGTATGACGGATCCGGCAAGCCGGCAGTTATGCCGCAGTGTCGGTACGTAGTTGAGGCTGTCATCGCTGGAGAAGTCAATGAGATAGGAACTCTTCGGCCGATCCGCGCGACACACGGTGAAAAAGTGGCACGCATTGCGTGAGTTGTAGCGCTCCATCACGCCCCACTGCTTCTCGCGGGGGAGTGCCGCGACCCGGTCGTAGAACGAACTGTCCATGCCAGTGGGTGCGTAGTACGGCGACTTCAAAAACACGTCCTGAAACGCGAGCCCCGCCTGCGTCGCCAAGTCAATGCACTCCTCGATCGTGTAGTCACGATCGCGACCATGCAAGAACGTGTCGACGAGCCCCGCGTCGTATTCCAGATCGGGCGCGATGGGCAGATAACTCGTGATCGGGTGATCGAGATTGATATTGCCAATCGCGTCACGCACGATGTCGATGGACGCTTCGTCCTGGGTGAGATCCAGATCGCGGAAGATTGCCTGCATCATCTCCACGCCAAGTCGGCCATAGGTCGCGTAGAGCATGACGGCCATCACTGCGTCGGGACGCATGATTGCGGCGAGTGCCTGCATGCCCTTGTCAGGGTCCGCGAGGTGATGCAGCACGCCGGTCGTCACGATGAGGTCGAACTCACGACCCAGTGTGCCGACCTCCTCGATGGGGAGCAGGTGTAACTCGAGGTTCTTCATCGCGTACTTATCGATCAGGTATTTGTGGTGATCCAGCGACGGCTGACTCACATCGATCGCGACGACCTTCGCGGTGGGGTTGTTGTAGGCAAACACCGCGGCCTGATTCGTGCCACACCCGGCAATGAGGATGTCCATGCCCACGGGGTATTCCCGGTCGGGCCAGAAGATCCGATGCGCATGGCTAGGGTCAAACCACTGCCAGTTATTGGCCAACCAGCCCGGCAGATCCAAGATCGGGGCCGGATAGACCCACTTCTCGTACTGGCTGGAGACGACGTCTTCGCGCGGGTCAGTGGTCACGTGCTCACTCTAGAGTCCACGACCGCACTAGGTGAGTGCGGCTAGCCAGCAGCTGCGACGAGCATCTTCACATTGATGGTTGCGCCATCAGCGCTTGTGGGGACCACGCGCAAGATTCCCGAGGCACCGCGCCAAGGGCCGGTGCCGCCGTTGACCAAGACCAAGTAGGGCGTGTTGGGCGCCTGACCACTGGCGGTCGAGAACAATGCAGTGCCATACAGAGAGCCGCGTAAGCCGGGAATGTCAGAGATCCGGAAGACGAACTGGGTGATCCGACGGTCTGCTGAAACGCCTGCGGCCACTGTGTAGCCCATGCTTGGCGAGTCACCCGCGGTGATTGTCGCGCTGGAGACCACAATCTGGCCGAGCCCGCCGGTGCCCAAATCAGCCACCCAACGTCCCGTGCGCTGACGATCGGAGGGGCCCTGGCGTGTAGTTGCGTAGGTGCCTCCCGAGATCGCTCCGGTCACGGTGAGTGTGCCGTTGGTCGTCCAGTCTGCGGCGGGAATGGATGTCTGTCCCACTGAACCCGCGTATTCACCAGTGCCACCGATGATGGCTTGGGTGAACCCACTCTGCTCTCGGGTGCCTGCCGGTGTCGACGTCTGACTTGTCGTCAAGATACTTCCGCCCGGCAGGGAGTACTTGCAGATCCATGAGTCGATAATCGGGACGCCGATGCCTTCCGGGTCACCCGATGTTTGACCGCAGGTGAAGGGGTAGCGCTTGCCTTCGACCCTAAGGAAACCGCGCAGCGTCTGAGCGGTCACCGAGATTTTGGCATTTTCCGCAACGTCGCCGGTGATGATGTCAGAGACAACGCGACGGACGCGGTCGGTGGCAAAGGGGGTAGTGCCGTCAGTGGGCACGTAGTCCATGTCGAGCCGTAGGTTGCCATCGCCCAGCGGCGTCAACACAACCTGTCCACGCGAGCCGAAGTAGTCACCTGTGCCGCCGATGATGGCCATCCGAACCGGACGCGTCGGCGGTTTGGCGGTGGGGGACGAGTAGATCCCGCGGGTCATCAACACACCGCCTGGCAAAATGAAGTGCACCAACGTGTCGCGACGCTCCTTGGTCGTACCCGGCACTACGACGACCACGCGCGCCGTCCATGAGCCAATCTTCTCGCCCTGTAGCGAGTCTGCGAGCGTGCCATGAGTGATGGTCAGGTCGCCCACGCTGCTGCCCGTTGCGCCCACGTCAATCACTGTGCGGGTGTCAATGTGCATGAAGACGTGATCGGCCCGGGGAGCCGCTTGCGCACTAGTGGCAAACCCAGCCAGTGGAATCGCGATCGCAGAGGCAAGGACAAGTGTGATGATTCGGCGCATGTTGTGAACCTAGCCCGGTCAAGGTCCTTAGGGCAAGTGTGCCTATTTAAGAGCCATGACGAGCATATTCACATTGATGGTTGCGCCTTCAGCACTGGTGGGGACCACGCGCAAGATGCCCGAAGCTCCGCGCCAAGGACCGGTGCCGCCGTTGACCAAGATGAGGTAGGGCGCATTGGGCGCCTGACCATTTGCAGTGGTGAACAACGCAGTGCCATAGAGAGCGCCCTGTAAGCCGGGAAGGCCACTTATCCGGAAGACGAAGTCTGTGATCCGACGGTCGCCTGACGGACCTGAAGCAACTGTGTAGCCCATGCTTGGCGATTCACCGAAGTTGATTGTCGCGCTGGAGACCACAATCTGGCCGAGGCCGCCGCTGCCCAAATCAGCGACCCAACGTCCCGTGCGCAGGCGATCGGAGGGGCCCTGGCGCGTTGTTATGTAGGTGCCTCCCACGAAAGCAACGCACACAGAGAGTGTGCCATTGGTCGTCCAGTCTGCTGCGGGGATTGATGTCTGCCCCACTGAACCTGCCCACTCGCCCGTACCACCGATGATGGCTTGGGTGAACCCGCTTCTCTCTCGGGTGCCCGCCGGTGTCGAAGTCTGACTTGTCGTCAAGATACTTCCGCCCCGCAGGGAGTACTGGCAGATCCATGAGTCGATAATCGGTACGCCGATGCCTTCTGGATCACCCGAAGTTTGAGCGCAGACGAAGGGGAAGCGCTCACCTTCGACCCTAAGGAAACCGCGCAGGGTCTGAGCGGTCACTGTCATGCTGGCGGTGCCCGCAACGTTGTCGGTGATGATGTCTGAGACAACGCGACGCAAGCGATCGGTGCCGAAGGCATTGTCGCTGCTAGTAGGCACGTATTCCATGTCGAGCCGTAGGTTGCCATCGCCCAGTGGCGTCAACACAACTTGCCCGCGCGCGCCGAAGTAGTCGCCCGTTCCGCCGATGATGGCGATGCGATGCGGTTCCGACGGCAGCTTCCCACTAGGGGATTCGTAGATCCCGCGGGTCATCAATACCCCGCCCGGCAAAATAAAGTGCAGCAAGGTGTCGCGACGCTCCTTGGTCGCGCCCGGTACCACCACGACAAGCCGAGCCGTCCAAGATCCGATCTTGTCGCCCTCCAACGTGTTGGCAAGCGTGCCATGAGTGATGGTCAGGTCGCCTAGGCTGCTGCCCGTCGCGCCCACATCAATGATCGTACGCGTGTCAACATGCAAGAAGATGCGATCGGCCCTCGGGGCTGCTTGTGCACTAGTGGCGAACCCAGCCAGTGGAATCGCGATTGCAGAGGCAAGGGCAAGTGTGATGATTCGGCGCATGTTGTGAACCTAGTCTGCGCACTGAGTGAGGGCAAGCATCTCGATCGCGCCCTTAACCGTCCTGCGTAGGCGATACTTCAGAGATGAAGTCAGGCGCTCTCATCGGAATGCTTGTGGTTGGAGTCGTACTCGCAGGCTGCGGCTCATCCGCTGCGACCTATCAGGTCTCTGGCACCGCGCTGGCCACTCCGGGTTGTCCCGTCGAGCGCCCAGGGGAGGAGTGCCCGCCCATCCCCGTCGTGGCCCCCATCGTTTTCCTCAACGGTGACAACGAAGTAGCTCGTACGACCAGCGACGCCGATGGCAGTTTCACTATCTCCCTCGCCGCGGGCTCGTACTCCGTCGAGGTGCAGGCCCCCGGCGGCATGCCCAGTTGCCCGACCACTCCGCTAACAGTCTCGAGTGGCCCCGTCACCATCGCCATCGAGTGCGACTCCGGCATTCGCTAACGCTTGTCCACAGCATCGCCTGCACCTCTATATATGTGGTGAAATCCAGCGCACCCTGCTCACGTGCCGTTCCTATTTCCCTGTGTCCTGCCTTGACAGGCCAATATTGTTTCACAATAATTGGGGAAAGTCTCGCCAACCCGGTGGTGCACTGGCCAGATCCGAATGCGGTGATGACTGGTGAACGGGTCACGTTCTTAGGCACTGACGACACTGGAAGGCGACTCGAACTAGTTGTTGTAGTGGAGCTTGATCATTGGGTTGTCATTCATGCCATGGACCTGCGACCCAAATTCTATTTGGACTTTGAAAGGGGGCAACGATCGTGAGTAAGAAGACCACTAAGAAGAAGCCGAAGTTGACCGAATTGGATAAGAAGTACGACGAGAAGACGGTAGCTGCAATGCTCGCGGAGTTCGATGAGGCTTACGACGCGGGACGTGTGGAGTGGATATACCCCCAACGCGGTCGCCCGTCGCTCAATGGCGAATCCGCCGAGTCACCCACGATCGGGTTTCGGCTCACTCCGGATTTGCGCGAGCGCGCAACAGCGATTGCGCAACAAGAGGGATTGAGTATTTCGGCGTTAGCGCGCCGGGCGCTTGAGGACTACGTCAATCGCGTAGCGGTGGATCCGAGTCCCAGAATCGACCCGCGGGGTTAGTGAATCGCAGAGTCCGGTTGGGATCTCCGGACAGACTCCACCCGCCTTCATGAGCTAAGTGGTGGTGATGACTACATAAGCCGACGAGGTTGTCGGAAGTCGTCTTGCCGCCCTTTGCCCAGTGAATGACGTGGTGTACTTCGCGAATCTGCGTGTGGCAGCCAGGGAATCTGCACTTGCCGTGGTCGCGGGTGAGGATCGCGCGGCGCATTTGCGGGGGAGTGATGCGCCACTTCGCGCTGATCGCATCGAGATCGCCGGCCGGATTGAGCACCAGCAGCTGCGCGACCGCGTCGCAGGAGAGCCGCTGCGCTGCTGTCGCGGTGATCGGCGTGATCTGCGTGCCGGTGAGCGACTGAATCCACCCCGGCGCCGCGCTGCCGTGATCGATGAGCGACTGCGAGTCGATGGTGATGTGTACGACCGGCCGTTCGCCGCCAGTGTCGGGCAGACGCGCGTCGCCCGTCGCGGTCGCCGCCGCGTCAAGGATGAGCGCAAGTGCTTCGACATTGCGACTGGCCAGGCTCGGCTTGGTGTCACTGGGCAAGCTCGCGTCAGGAAGTGGCTGCTCGGCCATGATCCCTTCGGCGTGCTTGCACCACCCCGCGTCTTCGCACCCGCATGCGGCGAGTTTGGCCGCCAGCTCAGCTGCCTCGCGATTGCGAATCGCGTCGCGCGCAGACCCAAGCGCCGCGATGAGTTGCGCGCCGATCTCTGCTGGCAGCGTGCCGTCGACAATGACTGAGCCGTCGGGGAGCGTGGATGCGCGGAAGCCGTACGAGTCGCGACGACGCTTCGCCTCGGCCTCGTCGATCGCGTCGGGATCGATGCGCTGCAAGGTGCGCAGGAGTGTGTTGCCGAATGCGGCGGGGTCAAGGTCCTTCGCGCCCTCGGCCAGCTCGGCTTCGATCTGAGTCAATGCGGCGGAGAGGCGCGGGAAGGTCTTGTGCATGTGGTCGAGCGCGCGCATGTGGCGCCGCGAGATCGCGGCCTCGCGCCACGCCTGGGCCATCGCCGGGTAGCGCCGCATCCAGATCGCGGAGTCGAACGGCGGGCCCGCATCGCCGGAGCTCGCGTTGGTATGTCGCCGCAACCAATCGCGCGCAGAGCGGCAGCCCTCCGCGGGCCACACGTTGCCGCCCGAGAATCGCCCGGCCACATCGCTGATCGCGGCGTCCATCTGCCGTTGCGCTTTCGCCAGGTCGAGCAGCGCCTCGCCCACCTCGTCGTCGGTCGCCATCGCGAGGGGGAGCCCAGCGGCTGCCTCATTCATACGGGCCATCACGTCGAGCAACTCCGCCCGCAGATCGCGCAGGTTGTCGCCGGGGGCAGGCGCCCCATGGAAGTCGGCGAACTCGTAGACCCACTCGACCGGCACCCGCCATTGCCCATGGAGGTCGGCAAGCAGCAATTCGGTGGCGCTCATCCGGACCTCCCCTCGTGGATTAACTGGTGAAGACAGATTAATCGAACGGGCGTACTAGTGTCAAGTGTTTTCGGGATATTTTCAAAATCTGTGGAAATCCAATTCGCCGGCCATTCAACCCAGTATGGGTAAATAGGTTTCGCCTGTTGGAAGGAGAAACTCATGACGCTTGGAGACATCACCCCGCCGGACTCCACCCCTGAACGCGAGCTCCTGGTCGGGGAGCACCAGCAGCTCAGAGAGAGTCTCGCCCGCGGCCTCGCGCAAAGCGCAGCCGGTGAGACGGTCGATCTGGGCGACTTCACGCAATGCGTTGGCGTGGTGGATGACCCTGCTTGATCAGACCTACCCCGGCCTGCGCTCACATAAGTACCGCAGCATCCACGGTTCAGCGGGCGAAGATGTCTGGGACTCCTACGTCGAGAGTCACACACCTAGTGCGTGGCGCATCTTCTGGTATTACGGACCTAGCTCCGACGTGATCACGATCATCACAATCGGCCCGCATCCGTAGCCGTTAACGCCGACGCAGGAATCAACCGCCCTTGCGCCCGCCGATCCAGAACGCGAACGCGATGAGCGGCAGCATGATCAGCATGAAGCCCCAGTAGACGACCGTCAGCACGATCGGGTCGATGATGAACAGTCACAGCAGCCCGCGCCCGAGACTGAACCCGGTGAACTCCTGCGGCGATAGCGGAGCCTGACCGCCGAAGAACGCAGTCCACGTGAGCAACAAGCTCTACGCACCGGTGGCTCCCGCAAGAATCGCCGCGATCACCTGTACGACCTCCATTGCGCCCGAATCTTCGGTGTTCGCCAGTGTCGTTTCACCTCCAAATTGCCGTTGTCACGTCAGGCGCGAAGTCGCCCTCGGAATTCAAATAGGAGGTGGTGGTTTGTATCGGCTTTCACTCATGCACTGTCGTGCGAGCAGTAGCCCACGAAGGGTTTTTCCTCGGCGTCTTCGTATAGAAGGCAGGAGTTAGATCGGTAGGTTGAATGCATAAAATCGCATTCGCCATTTGCCCCGAATTGTGAGCGATCGAGCAGGGAGTTATTGCGGTGGGTCGGCGTCGAGCGCGAGTTGTGCGACTTTGAATGCCACATGCGTCCACTATGCGCAGCAAAGCCGTAGTGGAGTACGTCGGTAGTCGATCCGATTTTGCCTTAGGACTCCTTGCTTCCCAACGGACTTCGCGATAGGCTTGTCAAGTTATTTGTACATAATCAAATTACGGGGGAGCCTTATGAATCTTTTGCGTATCACGGCAGTTTGCGCTGCTGGGGCATTGGTGATGTTCGGGGTCACGGCTTGCGGCACCGCCGTTCAGGCGCCTAACTCGGTTGGGGGTCCTCGGGCTACGTCGTCCATTTCGGCGTCTCCCTCGATTGAAAGTTCAACCCCGCTCGGGCCCGAGAAGTCTCAGGAATCTACGTCTCCGTCAGCCCGCGATAACAGGCCCCTGAAGGACTCTCCGAGCCCGAAGCCAGCTAAGCAGAAAACCGAGTCACCAGCGACGGATAGTAACTGCACTCCAGGGTATGACCCGTGCCTCATCAACAATGGCGGTGATTATGACTGTGCCGGTGGCAGTGGCAATGGTCCCAACTATGCGCCGAGAGTCAATGTTACGGGCCCGGATATTTATGGGCTCGACGGCGACGGGAACGGTATTGGTTGTCAATAAGCAATCGCCATGAAGTGCAGTCGTCCATATGCTTCAAATTTTCGGCCCAACTTGATCCACCACGTTTACGAACAAAGGTCTCTAGCGTCTCCGAATTGTGCTTTCAGCCCGATGGGTCTTGATCTGCTCGTCGGTTCAAGCATGGAAGCGACGCATACGTAGGCCTATGTCGCGGAACGCATCGCGGCCAGTCAAACTTAATTTTCAAGACAGATGTTGCATGCCCCTTGTGCTGGGATCCTGTCTCAAATGAAGAAATGGGGGATTTTCAGATGACAACACTTTTTGGGAAATTCAAGAGAGACGTTGCGCGGCTAAGGAGCAGTCACAATGCAGCTCCTGTGGTGCTCGTTTCTGTTTTTGTGGCCCTAAGCGGTGCGACACTGTTCGGCTGCTCAAGTGGTGAAACAAATCGAGCCTACAATGTCACCATTGACAATTGGACAGTCACGGATGCGAGTAATCTCGCGGTGGCATTTCGAATGACGAACGATGGTTCGCAACCAGTCACCCCAAAGTGTGATGTATTGGCGAAAGACGCGTCGGGAACAGAGCTCGGAAAGGATGTCTTTACGTACCAGACGCCTGTGGCCCCAGGCGCAACACCGCCGGTGGTCATACATCTTCAGGTAGGCGCTGGCCTCTCCGGTCGTGTTGACAAAGTCTTGGTTAGTTGCTCCGCCCTAACTTCCGATACTTCGCACCTGGGCGGGAGCGACGTCAAGATTTCTGCTGTAACTAATTGCGGCGACTCCTATGGCGCATATGACCCAGATAGTAAAAGTTGGTATTGGGGAGCCTGCATTGAAACTCAGGGACTCGCGCCAAGTACGCACGTGACTTGTACAGAGGTAGCTCTCGACTCCTCAGGCAAGGAGCTGACTCGAAACACCTTCCCCGGCGTGACTTTGAACGATGGGACGGTTACTTCATATGGACAGAATTCAACTTCATTTCCAGACACAACAAAGCAAATCGCCATGGCAATTGATACGGTAACGGCCACTTGCACTTTGTGAGATCCTTTAGGTTTGCGTCGTAACGGCAAATGCCTACATCTATGTCTCGTTCGTGCGTTTGGGCCCTTTGGCCAAAACCTTCCTCACCAAGATGCGTTTATTGATTGATGCGGAAGTCGAGGGCGGTTCAACGGCTAAGACATTCGGTCGGTTCAGTGACGAAGCGCGATCCACGCTGTCGTAGAGCGATTAAGAATTCTTGACGGGGCGAAAGTCTCACAGGAGACAGAATGTGCAAGCCACTCCGGACGTGCGCTGCGATCTAACTTAAGCCCTTGGGCAGGCGTGTTCAGGTTGGCCGCCGCCAAGGAAAATGACGAAATCATGTTGATCAAATCTTGAGGTTTGACTTGTGTTCGTGTCCGCTGTCTATTGGCAAGTGTGAAGGCCAGTAAGTGTCTCTTAGTTTTTCTCCGGAGCGTTCCCCTGAAAGTCAGATGTAGAGAAACGACTCTCGGATGAATCCATCTTCCGTTGCGCGGCATCGGCGAGGTCGATATCCAGCACATCTGCCAATCGCACCAAATAGAGAAGTACATCGGAGAGTTCCTCGCCGACTCTTGTTTTGAGGGGCTCAGTTTGAGTGACGTCGCGTGCCAAATCGGCCGGCAGCCACTGGAAGAGCTCCGAGAGTTCCCCCACTTCGCCCATGAGGGCTAGGAGAAGCGACTTTGGGTCGTGGAACTTCTCCCAGTCCCGAGCGACGGTGAATGCGCGCATACGGTCACGAAGTTCCTCTAGGTCAGACACGTCACGACTATCCCACAGCGGCCGTGCAAGGTGGCTACAATTTGAATGCGGCCCGACAGGCTTCCTGAGTCCTTTGAGATTCATGACATGCCCCCACCCGCACGATTCTTTTCGTGCTGCCCAGGGGGCCTGTCAGTGGTGTTTCTTCGCCAGTCCGCGCAAGGTCTGCGTTCGTTGTTTGAGACAGATAGTGTTCTCGAGCAAATGATGGCGCAGATGCTCGCAACTACCGGTCGCCGACCGAGTCCGGGTGAAGTGCGATCTTGGAAGGCCTCGCTGCCTATCCTCGCCAATGATTTGGTTGCTGCGGGACTCGGCAATGTCGAGGTTCTGGTGGAGCACCAATTGCCTCTTTCCAGTGGCCGCATTGACGCCATCCTCGCTGGCCATCATCCGATTTCGGGCGATCCGTCCTATGTGCTCATTGAACTGAAGCAGTGGAGCTCGGCGGAAATCTACGACAATGAGC
The DNA here is from genome assembly GCA_009699315.1 of Actinomycetota bacterium. Lineage (GTDB taxonomy): Bacteria > Actinomycetota > Actinomycetes > S36-B12 > S36-B12 > CAINMH01. The sequence continues at coordinate 9,400 of WLOK01000017.1, read as the reverse complement.
CGTGCTTGGTTCAGATCGCAGCTTACGGAAACTCACCAGTGCTCCATCCGGTCCTGCAAGTCAGCGCTTATCGCCAATATCTTCTCGACTTCCTCCCCGCTCTTTCAGGCGTCCCGGAGCGCGTGTCAGCTGTTGCCTATCTACACAACGCAACTGACCAGCAAGTCTTGGGGCTTCGCGAGTTGCCGAGCTCCGAGCAAGCGCGCATGTTCACTGGGCAGCGCAAGGGCGACTTTATGGACTTTCTCCGGACCAAGCTGAGCACAGAGGTTGGTGGCACCGATGCCGCTGACAGTCTCCTTGGAATGAAGTCGGGACCGAGCAAACAACTTCTAACGGTTGTCGCGGCGGAGCTTCAGGAACGTACGCAGTTTGTTCTACTGGACGAGCAAAGAGTTGCTTATGAGCTTGTTCTCCACGAAGTTGAGAGAGCTCGAGCATCAGATTCGAAGTCCGTCATTGTTGTGACGGGTGGGCCTGGGACTGGCAAGAGCGTCATCGCGCTCTCCCTTCTGGGTGAGCTCGCGCGGCAGGGGCGATCAGTGCTTCATGCCACTGGATCGAGGTCCTTCACACTCACGATGCGCCAGATTGCTGGCCGCGGGTCGACACGGGTGAAGGGGATGTTCAAGTACTTCAATTCGTTTATGTCGGCTGAGCGGAATGGTCTTGATGTCTTGATCTTGGATGAGGCGCACCGCATTCGCGAGACCTCCGCTAATCGATGGACGCGTGCGGCCCTGCGTAGTGACCGCGCGCAAGTGGATGAACTACTCGACGCGGCGCGGGTGCCCGTGTTCCTTCTCGATGAGTATCAAGTAGTGCGCCCTGGCGAGATGGGCACCGTCGCGGCGATTGAACAAGCTGCGGAGGCTAAAGGACTTCGTGTGCTTCGCGTGTCCTTGGATGACCAATTCCGTTGTGGTGGAAGCGAAGCCTACGTTCGATGGGTGCAGCACCTCTTAGGTCTGGAAGAGGGTGGCCCATGCGAATGGGACCCAGACTCGAACTTCGAGTTGAAGACTGCGTCCTCACCTCGCGCACTTGAGGATCTACTCGATGAGAAGTCATCGGAAGGCTATGGAGCCCGGATGACGGCTGGCTATTGCTGGCGCTGGAGTGATCCGACCCCGGAAGGCGGTCTCGTCAACGATGTTGTTATCGGTGATTGGGCGCACCCTTGGAATGTCAGGGCTGATCGCGCAGTCGGAGGGTTCCCGCCATCGGCACTCTGGGCGTCCGACCCCGCGGGCTTTAGCCAAGTGGGATGCGTTTACACGGCTCAGGGTTTCGAATATGACTGGAATGGCGTCATTCTTGGACCCGACCTCGTGTGGCGCACCGATCGCTGGGTCCCTGTGCGAGACGCCAACAAGGATCCCGACTTCAAGAGCCGGACGAAGGTGTCCGATGTCGAGTTCGGGTTGCTCCTCATAAATGTTTACAAGGTTTTGCTTACGCGCGGCATGGTCGGCACGGTCGTCTATTCGTGCGATCCAGAAACGCAGGAACTTCTGTCATCGCTGATTCCGACCTAATTCGAAGCTCACTCGTAAGTTCTTGTGCAGGCTGCCTAAAGGTTCGCTACCGGAGCGCAGGGTTGAGCGATGAGCTCAGCCGCTCCTGCTGGGAATGGGTGCTTGGCTAACGCGTGGTGGATTTGCGTCATATCGAGGGGCACTCCCGCCTCATCGACGGCAAGCACCTCAATGCCGACAGGATGACTGTCGCTTGCGAAGTCAATGCTGATTGAATCGCAGAAGCTCACCGAGCGAGTGACATCAGCATTTTCGTCAACGTAGACGTAGATGGCCGAGGCATCCGGATCGAAAGTCTTGCGCATCGTTCTCCCCTTCACGACGAAACCCAGATCACGGTAACCACTGATTCACCGTCTGAAGCGAAAACGACCCGCAACAATCGGCCACCAGAAGCGTAACCCACGACAACGTGATTGCCGGCCGATCCTGGTCGAGGATCCCCGGCCGGCCGTCTCATCGCGGAAACTACATCTTCTGGAGTTACGCCACGCTCATTCATGCGTTGGAGCGCGTGATTTGTGAAGAGCAACGGGCGCGGCGGCACTGCATCCCTCTCGATCGGCTAGGCCGAGAGTAGGTGTGCATGCGGTGCATGAGATCGAAGGAATTTTTGCCTGTGGAAAACCCCGCAAGTGCTTGGCTGACTCGCAGGGAGCTATTCGGTGGTGGCGAGCGTTGCTTTTGTTTCGATCGATCCTTCTGACTCGGTCCAGGTCACGATTTTGATGCGACCCACTGCCGCTAGATCTCCCGCGGCCGTTTGAAGGCGCTTGATTGTCGCTGCTGGTGCACTCACGGTTAGGGATTCGATCTCTGCCTTCATGCTGACCTTGGCTTCGCTCTTTGCGCGGCGCACGCTCGACAGCACTACGGCGAGGTCTGCGATCAATGCTGGGTCGCCATCTGCGGCCAATGTGCGGATCTCAGCTGCATTGGGCCACTCCGCACGGTGGATCGAGCCCTCTTGCCACCAGGACCAGACCTCTTCGGTCACGAATGGGGTGAAGGGTGCGAAGAGGCGGAGCATCACTGAGAGTGCGGTTGCGAGAGTTGCGTGCGCTGAGGCAGCCGCTGCTTCGCCTTGGCCTCCATACGCACGGTCCTTAACTAGCTCGACGTGATCGTCGGTGAAGGACCAGAAGAACTCTTCGGCGAGTTCAAGCGCACGGGCGTAGTTGTAGTCCTCAAACGCCGCAGTGCAGGCATCAACGCGATCGGCGAGGAGCGCGAGCAGCGCGCGGTCGAGGGGCTCGGTGATTGCCGTTGCGTTCTCTTGCGAGCCCAAGCCGAGGACGAACTTCGAGGCGTTGAGGATCTTGATCGACAGGCGTCGACCGATCTTCATTTGGCCCACATCAAATGCAGTGTCGGTACCGGGGCGACCGCTCGCGGCCCAGTAGCGCACGGCGTCGGAGCCGTGTTCCTCGAGCAGATCGAGTGGCGTGACGACGTTGCCCTTGGACTTGCTCATCTTCTTGCGGTCGGGATCGAGGATCCAGCCCGAGATAGCCGCGTTTGACCACGGCACTTCGTCAAACTCCAGATGCGAGCGCACGACGGTCGAGAACAGCCAGGTGCGGATGATCTCGTGCGCTTGCGGGCGCACGTCCATCGGAAACACGCGTGCCCACAAATCAGGGTCGCGCTCCCAGCCGCCGGCGATCTCCGGCGTGAGCGAACTCGTCGCCCACGTGTCCATGATGTCGGGGTCGGCCATGAAGCCATTGGCCCGACCGCGCTGTGACTCGGTGTAGCCCTCGGGCGTATCCGACGACGGATCCACCGGCAGGCGAGACTCGTCGGGCACGAGCGGGTTGTCATAAACAGGGAGCCCATCGGCATCGAGTGGGTACCACAGCGGGATCGGCACACCGAAGAACCGCTGACGCGAAATCAGCCAGTCACCATTAAGACCTTCGACCCAGTTCTCGTAGCGCACCGCCATGTGCGGGGGATGCCACTTCAACTCACTGCCGCGCGCGAGCAGTTTGGCGCGCAACTCCTTGCCGCGCCCGCCGTTGGTGATGTACCACTGGCGCGTCGTCACGATCTCGAGTGGCTTGTCGCCCTTCTCGAAGAATTTCACTTGGTGCGTGATCGAGCGCGGGTCGCCGACCATGTCGCCTGATGCGGTGAGCAACTCGACCATACGGGCTTTGGCGGTGAACGTCGTCGCGCGAGCGATTGAGGCGTAGGCCTCCTGGCCTTCGGGCGTCGTGATCCACTCCGGCGTCTCTTGGAGGATGCGCCCGTCCCAACCGATGATGGGCCGCGTCGTGAGCTGCAACTCGCGCCACCACGTCACGTCGGTTGTGTCACCGAAGGTGCAGATCATCGCGATGCCCGAGCCCTTTTCGGGGTCCGCGAGTGTGTGCGCCACCACGGGCACCTCAACACCGAAGATCGGCGTCGTCACCGTGGTGCCAAACAGTGGCTGGTAGCGCTCGTCATCAGGATGTGCCACGAGCGCCACGCACGCCGCGATCAACTCTGGCCGTGTCGTCTCGATGAAGACGGTCTCGCCGTTTGGCTGCGTGAACCCGATGCGGTGATAGGCGCCGGGCATTTCGCGGTCTTCGAGCTCTGCCTGTGCGACCGCGGTGCGGAAGGTGACGTCCCACAGCGTGGGCGCCTCCGACATATAGGCCTCACCGCGCGCGAGGTTGCGCAGGAACGCTCGCTGCGACGCGGTCTGCGCATTGGCCCCGATGGTCTGATAGGTCTGCGTCCAGTCGACGCTCAACCCGAGTCGGCGCCACAGTTCCTCGAAGACGACCTCGTCCTGCGTGGTCAGTTCTTCGCACAGCGCGACGAAGTTGCGTCGCGAGATCGGGATCTGGTTCTTCGCATCCGGTGTCTCGGGTGCTGTGAAGTTCGGGTCAAACGGCAGCGACGGATCGCAGCGCACGCCGTAGTAGTTCTGCACCCGGCGCTCGGTCGGCAGGCCGTTGTCGTCCCAGCCCATGGGATAGAACACCTCGAGCCCGCGCATGCGCTTGTAGCGGGCCATGCAGTCGGTGTGCGTATAAGAGAAGACGTGACCCACATGCAGCGACCCCGACACGGTCGGCGGGGGAGTGTCGATGGAGTAGACCTGCTCGCGGGTCTTGGACCGGTCGAAGCGGTAGACCCCCGACTCCTCCCACGCATCAGCCCAAAGCTGCTCGAGGCCAGCGATCGTGGGCGTCTCTGGGATCCGGGGAGTGGTCACGGTGGTTAATCCTAGGAGGGCGGAGGCTTTAGGGTTCAGGCATGGTCTCCGACATCGAAGCGGCACTCAAGGCACGCTGGCCCGAGAACCGCATGGAGCCCGACATCGCCCGCATGGTCGCCCTCATGGACGTCCTCGGTGACCCCCAACTGTCCTACCCCGTCATTCACGTCACTGGCACTAACGGCAAGACCTCCACGACCCGCATGATCGAGGCACTGCTGCGCTCCAATGGTCTGCGCACTGGCCTCTACACCAGCCCGCACTTGCAGGATGTGCGCGAGCGCATCTGCTTCGACGGTGAGCCAATCGACGAAGAGCGCTTCGCGGAGATTTACGTCGAGACCGCGCCCTACTTCGACCTCATCGACTCCCGCTCCGAAGCAGAGGGCGGCCCAGCGCTGTCCTACTTCGAAGTGCTCACCGCAATGGCGTTCGCTGCATTCGCCGATGCACCCATCGACGCGGCCGCGGTCGAAGTGGGCCTGGGTGGCACATGGGACGCCACCAACGTCGTGAAGTCTCAGGTCTCGGTCATCATGCCGGTCGATCTCGATCACACCGAGATCCTCGGTGACACCTACGTCGACATCGCCATAGAGAAGTCCGGCATCATCAAGGCCGGTGCCGCCGCAGTCATCGCCGAGCAGCGCGAGGACGTGCTCGACGTGCTGCTCGCCCGCTGCGAAGAAGTCGGCGCGACACCACTACAACAAGGCATCGACTTCGAGGTGCTCGAGCGCATGGTCGCCTTCGGCGGACAGCAACTCACTCTGCGCGGCCTGACCAGCGTCTACGACGAGATCTATCTGCCACTCTTCGGCGAACATCAGGCCAATAACGCCGCATGTGCACTCGCCGCAGTCGAGTCGTTCCTTGGTGGTGATCGTCTCGACATTGAGGTCGTGCGCGAAGCCTTTGCAGCAGTGCGCGTGCCCGGTCGACTCGAGGTCGTGCGCACCAGCCCCACCGTGATCGTCGACGCCGCACACAATCCGCACGGCGCTCGCTCGCTCGCCGAAGCGATCGGCGACTCCTTTTCCTTTGAACGTCTCGTCGCTGTGGTGTCGATGTTTGAAGGCAAGGACGCGCTGCGCTTCCTCGACGCGTTGTCCTCTGTCGTTGACACCGTCGTAGTGACCCGCAACTCTTCACCGCGCGCCTTCGACCCCGATGAGTTGGGCGAGATCGCGATCGAGGTGTTTGGAGATGACCGCGTCGAAGTTGTGCCGAACTTCTCCAACGCAATCGCCCGCGCGGTCGACATCGCCGAAGAGGGTGGCGACTCCTCTATCTCTGGCCTCGGCGTGCTCATCACCGGCTCGGTGGCCACCGCCGGTGACGCGCTCAAACTCCTCAAGCGACCGCGAAGGGGTCGGGAGTGAAGGTCCTCGGCGCATTCGTCCTCGGCTTCGAGGTCATCATCGTGCTCTTGTCCATTCCCGTCGCCGTGATGGCCGGGTGGCGCTGGATCGAGATACCCAATCTCGCCCTCATCATCGGTGGCATCGTGCTCGCGCTCGTCATGGTCGCGGTCGCTGGCTCGCTTCCGCGCCGGGGCGCCGTCATCGCCGGGTGGGTGTTGCAGGTCATCATCGTGCTGACCGGGTTCCTCGTGCCGTTGATGTTCTTCATCGGTGGCATCTTCGCGCTGTTGTGGTTCTACGCGGTCCGAGTTGGCGGACGCATCGACCGAGCAGATAAGGTCGCGGAATGACTGAGCGCACCCTTGTCCTGGTAAAGCCTGATGGCGTCGCACGCGGCCTCGTGGGAGAGGTTCTTGGGCGCATTGAGCGCAAGGGCTTCCGCGTCGTTGCCCTACAGATGCGCACGCTCGAGCGCGCGATCGCCGAGGAGCACTACGGCGAGCACGCCGACAAGCCGTTCTTTAAGGACCTCGTCGACTTCATCACCTCCGCGCCACTCGTCGCTGCGGTCATCGAAGGCCCCGCGGCGATCCTGTCGTGGCGCGCGATGATGGGCGCGACCAACCCGGCCAACGCCGCCCCCGGCACGATCCGTGGCGACCTCGCCACCGAGACGCAAAACAACGTCACGCATGGTTCTGACTCACCCGAGTCAGCCGCACGCGAGATCGGCCTGTTCTTCCCCGGCCTGGCCTAAGCCATGCGCAAGTTCCCGCTGCTCGCCGGTGTAGTCACTGGCGCCGCTGCGGGCTACTTGGCATCCAAGCCATCGCTCATGTCGTGGCCCACTCAAGTGCGCGCGGCTGTCATCGGCGCGTGTGCGGTGGAGGTAGGTATCACCACCGCATGGGCTGTGGGGGGTTTTCGACTCCCGCGTCCGGGTGTTTTTGCTGGGCTCGCAGGCGTCGGTGTTGTTGCGGGTGTGGGTGGCACACTCGCTGCACGCAAGGTGCTCGCCGGCCTAGCCACCAAGGGCCGAACGATGGACACCGCATTCGCGCAAGAGCCGATGAGTGCGCATCTGTCTACTGCGACGAGTTCGTGGCTGGACTACCGCACCGTCGGGCGCGAAGGTGCGCGCTTCTTGCACTCGGTCGTAAGTGCCGAAGACATTGAGCAGGTCACTGGTCAGCCCGCAGTTGCCGAACCTGTGCGTGTATTCGTCGGTGTCGCTTCTGCACCCACAGTGCAAGCACGCGTAGACATCGCGATGGCCGAACTCGAACGCACGGGTGCATTCGAACGCAGCACTCTGATCGTCGAAGCACCTGCGGGCACCGGCTACGCAAACCCGACTCCAATCTCTGTTGTCGAAGTGTTGTTGCGTGGTGACGTCGCAACAGTCGCAGTGTCGTACGGATTGCTGCCGTCGTTCTTGTCACTGGGCAAGGTGCCACTCGCCGCGCAGACTCAAGCCGCGTTGCTCGCTGCATTGCGCGCCAAGCTCGCGACCTTGCCCCGTCGTCCGCGATTGCTGGTCTACGGTGAGAGCCTCGGTGCTCGCGTATTGCAGACCGCGATCCCGGCGGGGTTCCCTGACCTCGACATCAACGGCATCGACGGCGCACTGTGGGTCGGCACTCCCGGCGGCAAACTCAGCGATGTCTTCCACGCCGAGGTGTCCTCAAGTTCGGTGACAGTCGATCGGCCCGAGCAGCTGCCTGATCTCACGGGCAAACCTCGCCCGCGCGTGTGGTTCTTGGAGCACGACGGCGACCCGATCGTGCACAACCGCCCGCGCCTCGCTTTGCACCGGTCCGCATGGCTGACCCCAGGTGAGCCCCGCGGCCGCAATGTCCCACCCAAGATGTCGTGGGTTCCGGGCATCACGTGGCTACAGGTGCTCATCGACACGTTCTTCGCTTCCAATGTGAAGCCGGGCCTCTTTGAGAGCCGTGGCCATGACTACCGGGCCGATCTGGGGGCCGTGGTCACCGCGGCCTATGACCTCCCCGCGGGTGGGGACATCCCCGCTCGGCTGGAGGAGTTCTTGCGCAAGGCTGAGGTCGCTCGAGCCGCTCAGCTAGGGGCTTAATTCCTCACAGGCGCGCGCACCCCGCCTCTACGCCTACACTAAGGGAGTCCGGCGCTACCGCTCGAAGGGTTCTCATGGCGAACAACATGTCTTTCATCGGTCGCGATATGGCCGTTGACCTCGGCACAGCCAACACCCTTGTCTATGTCCGCGGCCGTGGCATTGTCCTCAATGAGCCCTCCGTGGTCGCGATCAATCAGAACACCGGCGGCATCCTCGCGGTGGGTTCAGACGCCAAGCGCATGATTGGTCGCACCCCGGGCAACATCGTCGCGATCCGACCCTTGAAGGACGGAGTCATCGCCGACTTCGAGACGACCGAGCGCATGCTTCGCTACTTCATTCAGAAGGTGCACCGTCGTCGTCACCTCGCTAAGCCGCGCCTGGTCATCTGTGTGCCCTCGGGCATCACGGGTGTTGAGCAGCGCGCAGTGAAGGACGCTGGCTACGCAGCTGGTGCGCGCAAGGTCTACATCATCGAAGAGCCGATGGCTGCGGCGATCGGTTCGGGACTTCCCGTGCACGAGCCGACCGGCAACATGGTGGTCGACATTGGTGGTGGCACGACCGAGGTCGCTGTCATCTCACTTGGTGGCATCGTCACGAGCATCTCGATTCGTGTCGGCGGCGACGAACTCGACAACGCGATCATTCAGTATGTGAAGAAGGAATACTCACTGATGTTGGGTGAGCGCACTGCCGAGCAAATCAAAATTGCTATTGGTTCTGCATTCCCCGCACCCGAAGAACCGCATGCTGAGATTCGCGGACGCGATCTTGTCAGTGGTTTGCCACGCACCGTCGTGGTGACATCGGAGGAGATTCGTCGCGCCATCGACGAGCCGGTCAACGCCATCGTGGATGCCGTCAAGACCACTCTGGATCGCACGCCTCCCGAGCTGTCCGGCGACATCATGGACCGCGGCATCGTCCTCACCGGTGGTGGAGCCCTCCTCACGGGCCTTGATGAGCGCCTGCGGCACGAGACCGGAATGCCCATCCTTATTGCCGATGAGCCACTGAGTTGTGTGGCGCTCGGCTCGGGCAAGTGTGTGGAGGAGTTCGAGGCGCTTCAGCAGGTCCTCATCTCCGAGCCCCGGCACTAACCTCCGGGTCACGCGCGGATGAAGGGCTTCAGACGGCTCCGCGTCATCATCGCGGTCCTCGTACTCACCTGCGTGACGCT
>WLOK01000169.1 GCA_009699315.1 Actinomycetota bacterium | reverse complement strand
GCGGCGCTCACGGGGGCGGATTCGGCTGCCCACGCGTCGGCGTAGGCCCAGGACAACGGAGTGAGAGCGAGCGGGCCCTCTATCGGCTCGTTAATGGGGCACCTCCATGTTGCGCGGACCGGTCAAGGGGAGCCTAGCGGGGTCTGCCCCCTCCCGATGCGGGATATCGGGCCTCTTCGGGCAAGGATAGGGATTCGACAGTTTCGAATGAGGGGACTTAGGTGACGCAAAACCCATGGAGCGGTTACCCCGCTTTCCATCACGAGAGCGAGCCGGAGCCTTCGGCGCCGCTGCCGACCGCGCCGAAGTCCCCTAATTCTCTGTGGCATCGCATGTGGCCCATCGTCATTGTTGCAGCGGTTGTCGCGCTCGTTGTGGGTCTAGTTGCGGGAGTTGTCGGTGCGCGCATCGGTCGAGTCTCCTCGTCGACGACCAATTCGGCAGTCGTACCCATCCCGCAGGCTTCGGGTGACACTTCGCCGCGAGCCGAAGGCACAATCGCCGCGATTGTCGCGGGTGCGTTGCCGTCGGTCGTATCGATTCTGATCGAGGGACCGAATGGTTCGGGCAACGGATCTGGCTTTGTACTTCTTGCTGACGGCTACATCGTCACCAACAATCACGTCGTCGAATCGTCCCTCAATGGCGGCACGCTTGAGGTCGAATTCTTCGACGGTTCGAAAGCCGAGGCCGAAATTGTAGGCCGCAATCTGTCCTACGACATCGCCGTGGTGAAGGTAGATCGCGATGACCTTGCGACTTTAACTCTTGGCGATTCTGATGCCGTCCAGGTGGGCGACAGCACGATTGCAATTGGTGCACCGCTCGGACTTGATGGCACGGTCACGTCTGGCATCGTGAGCGCACTCAACCGCCCTGTGACTGCGGGTCAGGCAGACGGCAATGAGTCCTACATCAATGCGATTCAAACCGATGCTGCCATTAACCCAGGCAACTCCGGCGGCCCATTGCTCGATGGCAAGGGTTTCGTCATTGGTGTCAACTCAGCAATCGCAACGCTCGCAAATGGCGGTCGGGCCGGCAGTATCGGCCTTGGCTTCGCGATCCCGTCCAACTCGGTCAAGCGCGTCGCTGAGGAAATCATCGCTACGGGGACTTCCACCAACCCCATCATGGGCGTGACTCTCGATTTGAAATACACCGGAGAAGGTGCGCGCATCCAGCAAGTCACGGAAGGCGGCCCGGCTGCCCAGGCGGGCTTACAGCCCGGTGACATCGTGACGTCATTCGATGACCGATTGATCGCTAACTCGACCGAGCTCGTAGTGGCCATTCGCAGTAATGAGCCAGGACAGACGGTGCCGGTCACCGTGAGCCGGGATGGGTCTGATGTAACAGTCGATCTCACCTTGGGGTCGCAGAAGGGGTGATCGATCACCTAGGCTGAGGTCATGTTCGACATTGGGATCGGCGAGATCATCGTGCTCGCGATCCTCGGGCTGGTCGTTTTTGGCCCCGAACGTCTGCCGAAGGCTGCTGCCGATGCTGGCCGACTGGTGCGTCAATTGCGCGGCATGGCTTCAGGGGCCCGCAAGGACCTCGCGGACTCGGCTGGAGTGGATCTATCGGATGCAAAGGATGCGCTGCGTGACATCGCCGATCTGCATCCGCGTCGTATCGTGTCGAGCCTCATGAACGACGAACCTGAGCCGAAGCCGAAACGTACGCAAACGCCAAAGGGTGACGGGCCCGCGCCGTTCGATCCCGACGCGACCTGAGCAACCCAACATGGACCTGCTGATCCTCGGCGGCACTGCGTGGTTGGGCCGGGAACTCTCGGCTATTGCGCTAGACCGTGGCCATGCCGTCACGTGCATTGCGCGCGGAACATCCGGTGGTGTTGCCGAGGGCGCTCGGTTTATCGCCGCTGATCGGGATTCGTACGACTTTGCTGACATCGCAGCCGATTCCTTCGATGCCATCATCGAGTTGACGTGGCAGCCGGGGCAGTGTGGCGACGCGTTGCGGGCTCTTGCAGGTCGGGCAAAACACTGGACCTTTGTATCCAGTTGCAGTGTTTATGCGTCGCATCGCGATGTCGATGGCGACGAGTCCGCTGAACTTCTTGCAGCCACATCCGCTCTCCGCGCAGAGATGAGCGAATACGGTGAAGCGAAGGTCGCCTGCGAGGTCGCGACACGTGGCTTCGTTGGCGACCGCTTGTTACTCGTACGACCCGGACTTATTGGTGGTTCGGGGGATATGTCAGATCGGGCCGGAGCTTGGGTTGCGCGATGCGCGGGATTCCCTGACGAATCGCTCATGGTTCCCGACTCGCTTGATCTCGTGACTCAGGTCATCGATGTACGCGATCTTGCAAAGTGGGCGGTTGGCGCGATTGAGAATGGGTTGACCGGAACCTTTGATGCGGTTGGCCCGCAAATGTCACTCGGCGATTGGATCGCGTTGGCGCGTCAGGTCGCTGGACATTCGGGCGAGGTGCGCGCGGTGGATCCTAGTTGGTTGATTGAGCAGGGAGTTTCGGAATTTATGGGCCCTGAGTCATTGACAATGTGGCTGCACGATCCTGAATGGCGTGGGTTTATGGCTCGTACGGGTGCCGCAGCGATGTGGGCTGGGCTCACTCACACGCCACGTGCTGCATTGATGCAAGACCTCCTCGAATGGGAGACCTTCTGCGGTCTGTACCGCGAGCGTCGTTCTGGGTTGTCGATCGAACGCGAGTGCGAGTTGCAGTCTTGGTAGTTCACGGGACTTCGCACTACCGATCACTGCCGTTTCCCATCCCCTTTGTTGCTGACTTGTGGCAATGGAGTTTTCGTACTTGCTGACTTGTGGCAACTTTTCGGCTCCCAGAAGTTGCCACAAGTCAGCAACTACACGAGTACGGTTGCCACAAGTCAGCAACTACGTTTGAGGTCTGAGGCCCCAGCCTGAGGATCAACTTAGGTTGCCCATTTCGGCTGAATCGGGGTGAGGCAGATGAGGACCATAGTCAACTTCATTCGCGCATGTGTAGTGGGCGCGGCAGCCGTGAGCATCTTCGCGACGGGGGGCTGTTCATCACAGTCAACCGGACTGCAACCCTCGCCGAGTTTCATCTCGACCAGCCCCGCCGAGTCACGGGTACAGCCTCCAACCGGACTACGCGAAGAGCCTTGGCCGGTCTTCCCGTCGTGGGCCGATTCGCGGGCTCAGGAATTGGCAGTCGCAGCTTCCATGCAAGATCCAGCCTCCGATGGTTGGCCAAAGTCGACGACGCACGTCGAAATCGGCCTTATCTCCGGTGACGAATTTGACGAAGCTCGGGGTGCTAGTGGGGCGCACGCGACGACGTCGGAGATGCTTGTAGTCATCCTGAAGGGGGAGTTCCGTAGTCCTCGCGGCGCACCAGGCGGAGCGAATCCCTCCGACGGGCCCGTTCTCGAATACGCATGGTTCGGACTCGACCCGGTGTCTGGGGAAGCGATGGGTTCCTACATGGGCCATGAACCTCTGAAGTTACCTATAGGCGCGGCCGTGCAGGTGTTATTGAACCGCTAGTTCTTGCGCGACGGGCTAAGACCGAGTGACTGACCGACGAGCCCGCGTGGCTTCGATGACAACGCTTCAGCGATTGCCAGCAGTTCGAGAGATGCGTGCGCATCGGGCACCGCAGTGACGAGCGGTTGGCCGTTGTCGCCACCTTCGCGCAG
>WLOK01000168.1 GCA_009699315.1 Actinomycetota bacterium | reverse complement strand
AGGAGGTGCCGGCGGCATCGTTGCCGACACACCTGCCAGCGAACGCACCATGCGTGCATAAGTACGTGTGTGCTCAAAGCCCACTGCGTCAAGAGCCCGCGACAATGCAATGTCCTCCTTGACACATCCTGAGGAAATCGTCCAGCCGGGCTCGCTGGGGATCACGTCTGCAGCAGCCGCAAGCCCTGCCTCAACAAGCGCACGCGTCGTTTCGTGATCCTCGCCGGGTAACGCGTAAACGTCAAAGAAGACGTCACGCTTTGCAAGGTCGAGTTCGACGATCAACACACCTACGTAGTCATCTCCCCGGGTCACTATGAGGTGCCGGTCAGCCAGAGCAGCAGGTCCCGTCAGTTGCGCGATCAAGATCGTGCGGGTGACGTCGGGTTCGAAGCAGAACTCACGTTCGTGTTCGACCATGACATGCAGAGCACCCTCAACGTCAGAGTCGTCGGTCGCGACAAGTTGCCGAACAATAAGTCCATCAGGCCACGACATAGTGGCGTCGCGCTTCAGGCCGTCGGAAGCGCTGCGATGCGGCGAGTGATGTACGGCGAGAACCAGCCGATGTAACGCTCTTGGACATGCGGCAAACGCCAGTCCGAGCCAGTCACGACCTCGCGGCAATTACTTGATCCACACAGGCAACGGAATTCGTCGTAGTCACTTGCGTCGCACATTGCGTAGTCGAAGGTGATCTCCTCGCCAGGCGCAATCTCTCGCATAGCCACCAGGAGCTGCGACCCAAGGAGCCCACAGTTGGGATCGCAGGAATGGTTGAGCATGTCTCCGGGCTCGCGCTCATCGCTGGAGACGAGGTAGAGATCGTCGGCGATCTGGATGGACCGGGCCTGGCGATCATGAGTGAGACTAGACAGGTACTCCCGGTTGACTACCCAGCCGCCAAAGGCGGCCACGACTTCGCCGGCCGCAATCGGCTCAGTGGCGAAGGAGCCCCAGCCCTTTTCGCCGACCGGGCGAGCCTCGGCCTTCGGGTTCAACCAGTTGTAGTCCATTCCCACCTCGCTTCCGATGCAAATGCCAAACGAGCGCCGATTCTGGCACGTTGCCGACCCGATGTGAAATGCGCACCGCCCTCATCAGACATACGACAGCAAAAATTCACCTGACCGCGGCACAACTCCGACCGCCGGTACTCGGTAGTCTCATGAGCGTGATCGACCCTCGAATCCTCCGTGACGAGCCCGAGCGCCTGCGTGAGTCCCAGCGGCGCCGTGGGGGAAACCCCGATTCCGTCGATCGTCTAGCCACGCTCGACAGGCTCCGCCGTGAGCAGCAGCAGGCGTACGACGACCTTCGCTCGTCACAGAAATCCCTCAGCAAGGAGATCGGTCCGCTCCAGGGCCGGGTCAAAAAGGGTGACTCAACGGCCCAAGCCGAGCTCGACGTGCTCATGGCTCAAGCGACCACGCTCTCCGATGATGTCAAGGCAGCTGAGGCGGTGGTCAACGCGACCGCAGAAGCTCTGGCAGCGGCATGGCTGCAGATCGACAACCTCGTTGATCTCGACGCTCCGGTGGGGGGCGAAGATGACTTTGTAGTGCTTGAGCACACTGGCACACCTCGTGACTTCACCGCCGAGGGGTTCGAGCCGCGAGATCACCTCGAACTCGGAGAGATGCTCGGAGCGATTGACACCGAACGTGGTGCGAAGGTTTCCGGTGCGCGATTCTTTTTCCTTACTGGCGATGGTGCGCTTCTTGAATTGGCCCTACTCAACCTCGCAATGCAGCAAGCTGTGAGCAACGGCTTCACGCCGATGATTCCGCCGGTGTTGGTCGCGCCGTCCGCGATGGAAGGCACTGGCTTTCTCGGGCAGGCCGCTGAGAACGTCTACCGGCTTCCCGAAGATGATCTGTACCTGGTCGGCACTTCCGAAGTTCCACTCGCGGCATACCACTCCGACGAGATTCTCGATGCCGCGACACTTCCACGCCGCTATGTCGGTTGGTCTTCGTGTTTCCGTCGCGAAGCCGGTTCGCATGGCCGCGACACCCGAGGCATTATTCGTGTGCACCAGTTCGACAAGGTCGAGATGTTCGTCTACACCACACCAGAGGACGCAGTCGCCGAGCATGCGCGCATCCTGCAGTGGGAGCGTGACTTCCTTGATGCGTTGGAAATCCCTTATCGCGTGATCGACGTGGCGACGGGCGACCTAGGCAGCAGTGCTGCACGCAAATTCGATATCGAAGCATGGATTCCGACTCAAGGGTGCTATCGCGAAGTTACGTCGACATCGAACACCACAGAGTTTCAGGCACGACGCCTGGCTACTCGTATGCGAAACGCAGATGGCGCGACGCGGCCGGTCGCAACTCTCAACGGCACACTTGTTGCAATGCCACGAGTGATTGTCTCGATTCTGGAAAATCATCAGCAGGCTGACGGCTCCGTCCGAATTCCAGCAGCGCTACAGCCATTCCTGGGTGGGCGTACTCACATCCTGCCGCGCTGAATCAATGAGTTACGACGCTTAGAGTGGATTCGTGATCAAGGCATCCTTTGTTTTGCCAGCAGTAATCGGCTTGAGCGCCAGTCTTCTCGTTGTCGGATGCGCTAGCACTCCGCAGCCCGCGCCCACAAGTTCGAGCAGTGCATCGCCCACTCCAACGCCGACCTCAAAGAGTCCGACACCGTCGCCTAGTCCGAGTCCGTCACCCACTCCAACGCCGACACCTAGTCCCGTCGCTCAGGGCACCACGCGCGGGGAGATGATGTTTGTGCAACGTGCGGTGAATGCGGCGCTCGTTGCAGGTGGCGATCCGATCAGACTCACTCTCGCTCGTACCGATAACACGGTTTCGTGGTTCAGTGCCCCACGACAACACCTCACCGGCACGATGCGCACTGATTCGATGTTGCGTGTCCTTGGTTGGCAACCCTCTGATGACGGTCGTACATCGCCATTCCCCGTCACACGTCCCACCGCGTTTCTCACCTCGCCAGATGGCACGATCGCGATGACACTTGAGCGCGCTTCGATTCGCGGCGACGGCACGCTCGTACTTGATATTCGACCGATGGAGCCAGTTCCTGACTCACAGGAATTCGGTCCAGTATCTCTCGTGATCGACGGCGTACCTGGCATCCGCGAATTCACAACAGAGATTGGTACGTCGATGTCGACGAAGGTCGTAGTCGTTGGCCGCAAGGCACAGATCGTGGTCGTGACGTTGTATGCGAACGATACCCAGATTGCCGAATGGGTTCTTGACGATCGCGTGCGCACAGTTACTACATCCGAGGACTTCAGCTCAGACAGCGTGACGCTCAACAGCGGAGCAGCGCTACATCTGATGCCGCCCAAGCCGCACGAAGCTGGCTCGGTGATGCTTAGTGGGACGGTCGTCATTGACGGTCAGGAAGTGCCGCTTGATTTGACCTTGGGCCAGTGGACGCGGCCACATCGGTTCACACCCAAGCCATGAGGACCTTCCGCCCGCCCGGGGGGGCTGGGCAGGCGGAAGGCGTTCAAGGGGATACGCCGACCAACTGACGGTTCGTCTTTGGTATCACCTCAGACGTTACCTAACGCGGGACAATTAGTGCGGGCATATTCCGCATGTAGGGACAATTCCACAACTTTTTATGGGTGCTACCCGATCTGGGGGATTCCCGCCATCGCCGCGTCGAAGCGGTCAGCCGTGACATCCTCGT
>WLOK01000167.1 GCA_009699315.1 Actinomycetota bacterium | reverse complement strand
TGCAGGTGCGACAGCACCATGCTTCGCCGTCACCGGTGATCATCGCTTTCATCACGCGGCCATGGAGGCCCATCGTTGTCAGGCGACCACACCATCCGATCTCGGCACCGTACTCGTAGCGCTGGATGCAACAATCGAAATCCTGGGCACTGAAGGCCGACGGGTAATTTCGGCAGGAGAGTTGTACAGCGGGCCCGGTGAGTCGGTCGTACGACCGGATGAGGTTTTGTGCGCGATACGCATTCCCGCCGCTGCTCGCCTCCGCGTCGCGGAGTTTCGTAAGCTCGCGCTGTGGTCGGGTGATTTCGCTACAGCTTCTGTGACCGTGAGTCGACTACCCGAATCGTCGCCACATCATCGCGTGGTCCTCGGTGCGCTCGCCCCGATCCCCTGGCGCGCGATCGAGACCGAGGCAGCACTGGATCGAGGCGACTCGACTGAAAATGTTCTTAGTGTCTTCGACGATGAGTTGTCGCGCCATGGACACCCGCTGTCTGGGAACGCCTGGAAGCTTGATGCCGCAGTGGGTCTACTCGGGAAAGCACTCTCTGCCCTGCCATCAGATTAGTAACCGACGTATTCGACTTTTTGTACCTGCCAGCCGCCTGATCACCTCGGCTAGGTACTCAATTCAGGAGTTGATGTCCTTGCGATCAAACTTCAACACTGCGGCTGAGACGAATACGGCAAAGAAACCTACGGCGTACGAGGCCCCGATCGCCATGTCGTTCCAGAGGATGGTCTCTCCCAATGCATCCACCCACGAGTTCGAGTAGTGCGTCGGCAGAAAGCGTCGCAGGTCGCCAAGGGCATCGATCTGGTCGAGAATGCCCATGAGAATGAGCAGTAGTACTGCCGCACCGACCGCACCAAGCGGCACGTCTGTCAACACACTCATCAGGAAGGCAAGCCCTGCCGGCACGAGAAGCTGAATCGCAATGTAGGCAGCCACGATGGCAAGGCGTTGCCACGAGGTGGCGGCATCAAACGAGCCGCCCAGCGGGTTGACCAAGGGTGCCGAACCAAAGACGACGAGTGCAATCACGAAGGACACGATGACGAGCACGAGCACGGCAGCACCCGTGAGTAGCAGACCAACGATGATCTTTGCGCGTACGAATCGGCGGCGTGGAACCGGTGCAGCGAGCAGATAGCGCAGCGTCGACCATGAGGCCTCGCTGGCGACAGTGTCACCCAAGAACATCGCGGCAAGAATCCCCAGCAAGAATCCCGACGTGAACAACAGCATCGTGAGTGTGAAGTTCCATGGTCCGGCCGTCGCGAGGCCGACCAGGTCGAAGTCACCGTCTCCCACGCCACGACTGGATCCACCCCACTTGACCGCGGCCGTGACAACCAGCGGCAGGGCGACCATGACAGCGAATACGGCAATCGTGCGCACTCGACGAAGTTGACGGACGAGTTCGACGCGCACCGTGAGTGTCGCTCGAGGTGTATAGGTCTGGATGTCGACCGTCATGCTTCCACCTGATGCCCTTCTCCGACGAGCTTGAGGAACACGTCCTCGAGTCGTAGGTCGCTTCGCCCACCTAGAAGCGTCTCCACCGTGCCTGAGTACAACAGGCGGCCATGATTCATAACCACTACGTGACTACAGGTCTGCTCTACTTCGCTCAGCAGGTGCGAAGACACGATCACGGTCTTGCCCGTCGCGGCATAGTTGTGCATCACTTGGCGCATCTCGCGGATCTGCGGCGGATCGAGGCCGTTCGTGGGCTCGTCGAGCACAAGGAGATCTGGCAAGCCAAGCATCGCCTGCGCAATGCCAAGCCGCTGTCGCATGCCCTGGCTGTACGTGCGAACACGTCGGTTGATAGCCGCACCGAGCCCAGCGATCTCAAGGACCTCCTCGAGATGCGGATCGTCGTGCGAGCGACCACTTGCGCGCCAGTACAGGTCAAGGTTGCGTCGACCAGACAGGTGCGGCAAGAATCCGGGCCCTTCGATGAAACTTCCGATACGTGCCAGCACCGGTGCACCCGGCAGAATGTGCTCGCCGAAAACCCAGACATCGCCGGATGTTGGCCTAATGAGACCCATAGCCATACGTAACGTCGTCGTCTTGCCTGCTCCGTTGGGTCCGAGGAGCCCAAGTATCACGCCGGGAGGCACCTCGAAACTCAGGTCGTCTACAGCGCGTACGTCACCCCGGAAGTCCTTCGCTAGGCCCTCAATCGCCAGAGGTACCTGCGCGAGATCTTCGCGGCGCGGAGCCGTCCCGGAACGGGGACGTAGCAATCTCAATGCAATCCACAGGATCACGATCACGACTAATGCAACCAACGGCCATACCCACAACGCGGCACTAGAGCGCGTGACAGTGCCCTCCAGCGACGGCACCGATACCGATCCGGCGACCGAGACGGAGTAAACGGCTGGCCCCTTCGGCATGCGGTATGCCTGATCAGTAGTGCCGATGACAATCGCGAGGCGATCGCCAGCGGCTACCTGTGCAACTACCGCGGGCAAGACGACATTGATAGTGACCGGACGCGAGTCCAACTTGGGCACACGAATCGGAGCAACGAGCCCCTGTGGCAACGACTGGCGTCCATTGCTACCCACAATTCTTAGCGATGCGAACAGCACTGCATCCTCAATCGGACGGTCACTCGACACAGTGATGCTCACACGCGATGCCCCGACGATGCGTCGCGAAGCAGATAGTGGCTCGGAGACAAACACGGCCGTCTGACCGGGGAGTGACACACCTAGCAGTCCACTCGCTATTCCCGCCAACCCACCCGCACCGGGCAAGGACGTGATCGCAGCTGGCGCGCCTCCTGCAGGAGCGAGCACTTGCTGAGGAGGCCCAAGAACTGGAATCGACGTCTGGGCATCACCAAATAGGCCGGGATAGGTCGTCGAAGAAAGAATCTCAATGGTGCTTGGATCGCGATCGCTGATTGCCGAGGCAGCCACCACTGACACATCGAAACTGTCACTCACCGCGGGACCACCACGCAGGTGAGCATCGAACCACTGTGCAGTGAGAAGTCGAAGGCGGTCGGTCTCTGGAGTGCCGCCGTCGTGACCGCCGGCGTGCCACACCATCTTCAGCGGAGCGTTTGTGATCTGCTGCGCGTTGGCATTCGCCTGCGCAAGCGGGAACAACGAGTCGGACTGCCCTGCACCAAGCAATACCGGAGCAGTGATTCGGCCCGCGATGCTCTTAGGCGACGATGCCGCCATCAGCGCTGATGACACATCCGATACTGCTCCGTCAGTCGCTGCCTCGACGTACGCGGCACACCAGTCACGCGTAAAGCGGCCACACTCGGTCACCGGTTGGCCGGGAGCGAACCCGAGCCCTGATGAGAAGAACACGGATGTCCACATGCTCTTCAGGACGCCTGGTGAAGTTGCATCGACTGTGCTCTGCGCAAACAGTGAAGTCTCAAGATCGTTCCATGTGATGTCTGCAGCAACGGCATCGATCCGGCGGTCGTAGCCAGCGAGCAGCAACGCGAGCGCACCGCCGTACGACCCTCCTGCGACTCCAACAACGGGATCACCATCGCTGTCCTGAGTGACGCTGGCGAGACTACTGAGGTACGTCACAAGTGTTGAGGCGTCTGCAACTTCAAACTGTGGGGAGTTCATGGAGATCTCTCCAGAAGAGTCGCCGAATCCACGCGCCGTGTATGCCAGCACGACGAATCCTGCGTCTGCTAGAGACTGAGCGTCCTCGGCAAC
>WLOK01000166.1 GCA_009699315.1 Actinomycetota bacterium | reverse complement strand
GATGAACTCGGAATCGACCTGTCCCGGCGTGAGCCGAGCAGTGTTGATGAGATCTAGGAACTCCTAGAAATCACCCGTCCGGAAGCAGACTAGAAAAGGATCACAGTGCTCGACGTAAATTTCTTCGATGAGCTCCGAATCGGCCTCGCAAACGCCGACGACATCCGTGGATGGTCGCATGGCGAAGTAAAGAAGCCGGAGACAATCAACTACCGCACCCTCAAGCCGGAGAAGGACGGTCTCTTCTGCGAGAAGATCTTCGGACCAACTCGCGACTGGGAGTGCAACTGCGGCAAGTACAAGCGCGTGCGCTTCAAGGGCATCATCTGCGAGCGTTGTGGCGTTGAGGTCACTCGCGCCAAGGTCCGTCGCGAGCGCATGGGCCACATCGAGCTCGCTGCTCCGGTGACGCACATCTGGTACTTCAAGGGTGTTCCCAGCCGCTTGGGCTACCTACTTGATCTTGCGCCCAAGGACCTCGAGAAGGTCATCTACTTCGCCGCATACATGATCACGACCGTTGATGAGGATGGTCGCCATCAGGCGCTGCCCAGCCTCGAGGCCGAACTCGGTGTCGAGAAGAAGCAGATCGCTTCACGTCGTGACTCTGATATCGAAACCCGTCAGCAGAAGCTTGAGGCGGACCTCGCTGCCCTTGAGGCAGAGGGTGCCAAGAGTGATGTGCGCCGCAAGGTACGCGAGTCCGGCGAGCGCGAGATGGCATCCCTTCGTCGTCGTGCCGACACTGAGCTCGAACGCCTCGACAAAGTATTTGATCGCTTCCGCACGCTCAAGGTCCAAGACCTTGAGGGCGACGAGATGCTCTACCGCGAGATGCGTGATCGCTATGGCCGCTGGTTCGACGGCAGCATGGGCGCAGCAGCTATCCAGAAGCGCCTGCAGTCCTTCGACCTTGAGGCAGAGGCCGAGAAGCTGCGCGACATCGTTGCCAACGGCAAGGGTCAGCGCAAGACCCGTGCGCTGAAGCGCCTCAAGGTTGTCTCGGCATTCCTGAGCACAACCAATTCGCCTGGGGGCATGGTCCTTGATGCCGTTCCCGTTATTCCGCCGGATCTTCGTCCGATGGTTCAGCTTGATGGCGGCCGCTTCGCGACTAGCGATCTCAACGACCTCTACCGTCGCGTTATCAATCGCAATAACCGGTTGAAGCGTCTGCTTGACCTTGGCGCGCCTGAGATCATCGTCAACAACGAGAAGCGCATGCTTCAGGAAGCCGTTGACGCGCTGTTCGACAACGGTCGTCGTGGCCGTCCAGTGACTGGCCCGGGTAACCGTCCGTTGAAGTCGCTCTCGGACATGCTCAAGGGCAAGCAGGGTCGCTTCCGTCAGAACCTTCTCGGCAAGCGCGTCGACTACTCCGGTCGTTCGGTCATCGTCGTCGGCCCGCAGCTGAAGTTGCATCAGTGTGGACTTCCTAAGCAGATGGCACTCGAACTCTTCAAGCCCTTCGTCATGAAGCGGCTCGTCGATCTCAACCACGCGCAGAACATCAAGTCCGCAAAGCGCATGGTGGAGCGCTCGCGTCCAGTCGTGTGGGATGTCCTCGAAGAGGTCATTGCAGAGCATCCCGTTCTGCTCAACCGTGCGCCTACTTTGCACCGCCTCGGCATCCAGGCCTTCGAGCCACAACTGATCGAAGGCAAGGCCATCCAGATTCATCCGCTCGTCTGCACAGCGTTCAACGCTGACTTCGACGGTGACCAGATGGCCGTGCACCTTCCGCTCTCTGCAGAAGCGCAGGCCGAGGCACGCATCCTGATGCTTTCGAGCAACAACATCCTCTCGCCCTCGAATGGCCGTCCGATCACGACGCCCACGCAGGACATGGTGTTGGGCATCTACCACCTCACTTCAGCCGTGGAACGTCCAACCGGTCAACTACCGGCGTACTCCTCAGTTGCCGAAGCGACTATGGCGATGGATTCGCGCTTCCTCGGACTCCGCGACTGGATTGACATTCGCCTGTCTGACATCACCCCGACCGAAGGCGAAGTTCCTGAGGGCTGGGAGGTCGGAGACGATCTCATTGTGCGCACCACTCTTGGTCGTGCGCTGTTCAACGAGGCCATGCCTTCGTCATTCCCGTTCGTCAATCGCCATGTAGACAAGAAGGTTCTCGGCGGCTTGGTTAATCGTCTCGCTGACGATTACCCGAAGGTCGTGGTCGCGGAGACGCTCGATCTACTCAAGGCACTCGGCTTCCGCTGGGCCACGCGCTCTGGTGTCACGATTTCCTTTGAGGACGTTGTTACCCCAGCGAGCAAGGGCGAACTTCTTAAGTTGGCTGAGGACAAAGCCGAAAACGTACAGAAGAAGTTTGACCGCGGCTTGATCACCGACTCCGAGCGTCGTCAGGAGCTCATCGAAATTTGGACTCGTACTACCGACGAGGTCGCAGAAGCGATGCGGGCGAACTTCCCGATCGACAATCCGATCTACATCATGGTCGACTCGGGTGCCCGCGGTAACTTCATGCAGGTTCGTCAGATTGCCGGCATGCGTGGCCTGGTGGCAAACCCGAAGGGCGAGATCATTCCTCGTCCGATCAAGTCGAACTTCCGTGAGGGTCTCTCGGTTCTGGAGTACTTCATCTCCACGCACGGTGCTCGCAAGGGTCTGGCCGACACTGCTCTGCGTACTGCAGACTCCGGCTACCTCACTCGTCGCCTTGTCGACGTGTCGCAGGACGTCATCGTTCGTGAGGTTGATTGCGAAACAGATCGTGGCCTCGAGTTCACGATTGCAGTCACTGTGGGCGGCAAGGTGCGTCCGCACGATGCCCTCGACACCACGGTGTCCTCACGGGTTCTCTCGCGCGATGTAGTCGTCAATGGCGAGACCATTGCGCCGGCTGGAGAGGAACTCACCACCGCTCGTTCTGAAGAGCTTGTTGCGCTCGGTGTCGAGTCTGTCCGCGTTCGTTCCGTCCTCACTTGCGAGAGCAAGGTAGGCACGTGTGCGATGTGCTACGGCAAGAGCCTTGCTACCGGCAAGCTTGTGGATGTCGGCGAAGCAATTGGCATCATCGCCGCACAGTCAATCGGCGAGCCCGGCACCCAGCTGACGATGCGTACCTTCCACACCGGTGGTGTGGCTGGCGATGACATCACACATGGTCTTCCGCGCGTGGTCGAGTTGTTTGAGGCGCGTACCCCCAAGGGCGTCGCGCCCATCAGCGATGTCACTGGTCGGATCCGTTTCGAAGATTCCGATCGCACCCGCAAGATTGTCATCATCCCGGATGATGGCGCCGAAGAGATCAGCTACACGGTTTCCAAGCGTGCTCGTCTGCTCGTCGAAGACGGCGGACGCATCAACGTGGGCGACCCGCTGGTAGTGGGTGCGATTGATCCCAAGCAGGTTCTCCGCATTCTCGGCAACCGTCAGGTGCAGCTGCATCTGACAGATGAGGTGCAGAAGGTCTACCGCTCGCAGGGCGTGTCGATTCATGACAAGCACATCGAGGTCATTGTGCGCCAGATGCTCAAGCGCGTGACGATCCTCGAGCCCGGTGACACGGACTTCCTCACGGGCGAATTGGTCGAGCGCACGGCGTTCGAGACGGGCAACCGCGCGGTCGTGGCAGAAGGTCACACCCCCGCATCTGCTCGCCCCGAACTCATGGGCATCACCAAGGCGTCTCTCGCTACTGAGTCTTGGCTCTCGGCGGCCTCCTTCCAGGAGACCACCCGAGTGCTCACCGACGCGGCGATCCATGCCAAGAG
>WLOK01000165.1 GCA_009699315.1 Actinomycetota bacterium | reverse complement strand
ATTCACGAGAAGAAGCAGGAGGTGTCATGAGCGAGCCCCAGATTCTCGATAGCAAGTGGGCGAAGCCGGCCATGAGCGAGGTTGTGGAGTTCTACCACACCGCAATTCGCAAGCTCGTCGCCGAAAAGTTCGCTGCATCGGGCAAGACGTGGCAGGAAGCGGTCAACGATCCAGCGATGGAGTTGACCCGCGCGGACTTTGAGAAGATCGAAGCCGACCTTCTCGCCACGGGCTATCGCTTCACCATGTCGGCCGACGTCTCCATCAAAGAGGAGCCGGACAAGTACAAGCCGATCGCTGGCGTGGGCAACTCGGGCAATCAGGTCATGGACGAGCAGGGCCGCATGGTCGTAGGTTCTGGAGACAACGTCTTCCAGGCCAAGGACGTCGAGGGCATTGCTCGCTTCATCGGCACGGTCGATGTTGTCATGGAGATGCTTCTTGAAGGCGTTCCCGAGGACACCATCGCCATCATTGATGACTCTGGCGGCACGCTTACTGCGCCAATCCTCGAGGGATTCAAGGCTGTGGTCTGCATGGGCGGCACCACCCGCTCGCACCTGGGCATTCTCACGCGCGAATACGGCATCCCGTGCATCATGGCCGCCGAGCTCGACGGACTTGTCGAGGGTGACCGCGTGTTTATCGAATACTCCAAGCCCGCCGGGGATGCCTACGCAGAGCGCGATGAGGCTGCCCGTGTCCGAATCTCGAAGATCGCCTGAGGAGACATCTGATGCCTACAAAGTTGACCTATGCCCAGATGCAGGACATGAACCAGTGGCTGCGCGAGTCCAGCGACGTCTTCTACTTCCAGTGCACAACGCGTACCGTGCAGGAATCGAAGCTCTTCCCGGTTAATCCCTACATCGCATTGTCGTACTACAACTGCTGGTACCGCTACCCGGAACTCCTTCGCAAGATCAGTGACGCGATGAGCCCCGAAGAGCTTGGCGATCGTGCGCGCGAGGTTTCGACTTCCGCTAACGCGATCATGCTCGGCATCATCCAGCAGTTCTACTTGGGTGGCCGGCAGTACCTGCTCGATATGGGACTGATCAATGCGACAGACGGACTCGAGGACATGCACTTTGTTCTCGACTTCGCGCAGCGCGTCAACCGGTCCTACCACCGCCAGAGCTCGTACAACCTCAATAGCGCTATGAACCACCGCTCGCAGCTTCTGCCCGAGCGCACGCTTCAGGTGTTCGAGGCCGACGCGCTCGGTTGCAAGCCGGGTGACAAGTTGCACCAGGCCGTGGTGAAGTACCTCGCGACAGCTTCGCAGTACGCCTTCTTGAAGAACTGCGAGTGCCGTCTCGGCATTCACAACAGTGGTCCTTACAAGGTCGGCAACAACGAGATGCTCGTTCGCGACTTCGTTGATCTGGCCGAGGGTGACTACCCCTGGATGGATGGTGTTGCATCCGAGATCGAATACAACAACGTGACGTTGCCGGTCATCATGAAGGACACTCACTTCAACATTGTTGATGACTGGGGTTCCTTCGAGGCTACGCCGGCTTACGACCACGACAACATGGTCGCGGTGGGTCTCTACACCTCCGACTACCTGTCCAACGGCTACATCCCCGTGCATATGAACAACGCCTCAGAGCTCGCGGACTACCTCGATCACATGCGTGATCAGATGCAGGTCGCAACCGCCAATCTCTGGAAGCGCATCTCGGGTTGGACACGTGATCAGATGATCGACGCGGGTCTACTGGTCTACTACTCCGTAGCCAAGGACCTTGCACACTTCGCGGGTGTCTACTCCGAAGAGGACTGGTTCACTGTCGAAGATCGTGTGCAGCGCCTTAAGCCGATCATGAACGATGAATACGGTGGCATGGCGATCGCGGAGTTGGTGGGTTATGTGTCGCTTTCCTCGCAGCAGGGAAGCCCGTACACGATGAGCAAGTTCTCGAACGCGCCCGGCGACATGTGGTCGGCCGTGCCTTATTCACCGCTGGCGAATGATGAGTTCACAGCCGGCGTTGGTCCGATCCGTGGCGGTAGCACTTCGCTGCCCCGCAAGACGGCCAAGTACACGACCACGCGTGGCAAGCTCACGGCCGACGAGGCCAATGCGCTTGCTCGCGGTTTCACGCCGCCGATCATCGAAGGACCGCGTCGGTTCTACGACGATCAGTGGGTCAAGTACCACGTGGGTACACCAGAGGCGGACGATCTCTACCGTCGCGCACAGGAGAACTCAATCCAGCTCAAGGGCAAGGGATCAGGCCTCAACGCAGCAGACATTGAGGCACTGCGTCGCTGGTAGTTATTGCATCAGAATCAATGAGGGGCTCGGATTTAGGTCCGGGCCCCTCATTGGTATTCATAGGCTCTCGAGTTGGCAGAAAAACAATATCGACGCAGACTAGAAGCATGAACGGAGCCGACGTGATGTTTGCGCAAATGATGATTCCACATCACGAGCAGGCGGTGGAGATGTCAACACTGGCTGAGACGCGCGCGACGGATGTAGAGATCGTCGCCTTGGCGGAGCTCATCAAGGGCGAGCAGCAGCCAGAGATCGACTCGATGACTGCCTGGTTGCAAGCCTGGGGTTCCTCGGTTATGGATCACGATGAAGCCATGGCCATGGGTCACGGAATGCAGGGCATGTTGAGTGATGCGCAGATCGCCGAACTGAAGGCGGCCTCAGGGCCACAGTTCGACCGGTTGTATGCGACATACATGATCGCGCACCACGAAGGTGCGATCGAGATGGCGAAGCAGGTCGTCGAATCCACCAATGCTGACGTGGCGGCCCTAGCGAAGAGCATTATTGCGGGGCAAACCGGGGAGATCGAACAGTTGAAGGCGTTCCTAGAACAGTAGGAACGCCTTCAACTGTTACTGCTGGATCAGACGCAACTGAATCGGCAGGCGTCGGGGTGCGACAACCGTCTTGATTCCAGACGCAGCAATCGCTTGGGCGCCCTCAGGGGAATTGAGCACCCCGCCTTTAGCCGCTTCAGCCCCGGTGAGCAATGCCGTCAGCTTCTCCACATCGATCTTGCCGGTCTCGGCATCTACGGCGCTTCTATCGGCATCGAGGTCAACTACTGATCCCGAGAACTCGTGAACGACATTGACCGGACAGCGCTCTGAAGCCCACGCCGAAAGAGTGCGCAGGGTTGGATGCTCATCAACTTCGGTCGCGATAAGGGGAAGACGTCCTTCGTAGACCTTGCCCGCACCACCGTCTACGGTGAGCAACTTGCCCGCCATCGACACAGCGGTGCCGTCACCGACACCCACAACGGAGGGACGCCCGAGTGCGCGCGTCACGACTGCTGCATGCGAGGTAGATCCGCCGAGATCGGTTACTACAGCAACTGAGGCGATCATGCCGTGAACGTCGTTGGGACTTGTCGTAGGTCGTACGAGAACGATCTCCTCGCCCGCATGCGCACGCCGTTCGGTCTCATCTGGGTCGACGACACCGATGCCACAAGAGACTCCCGGACAGGCAGGCTCACCTGACGCAAGGACCTTCGCGCTCGCAGCAGTTTCCGCGGAGATATGGGGAAGCAACACAGTGTCGACCTGCTCGGCTGTCACTCGTTGCACCGCCATGTCCGCGGTGATGAGCCCCTCATTGACTAGATCTACGGCGATGCGAACCGCTGCATCTGGTGAACGCTTCGCAGTACGGGTCTGGAGGAGATAGAGACGACCCTGTTCGACGGTGAACTCAACATCCTGAACCTCACGGTTCTCCTGTTCGAGGGTGTGCGCCCAGCTCAGCAATTCGGT
>WLOK01000164.1 GCA_009699315.1 Actinomycetota bacterium | reverse complement strand
TTTTCGGTGCCTGCTGCCCAGGTCGCCTGCCACGCCAGCAGCAGACCCACTGCCACAACTGCGAGTGCAAGCCAGACCAGTGTGTATTCGCGCCGCGCCGTCACGATGCACCGATGGTGCGCATCGTGCTCGCGATCGCGACAGCGCGCAGGACAGCCGCGGCCTTATTGCGGCATTCGGCTTCCTCGGCCTCGGGCACAGAATCAGCGACGATGCCCGCGCCTGCTTGGACGTAGGCCACCCCATTACGAATCACCGCGGTGCGAATAGCGATCGCGGTGTCAAGATCGCCCGCAAAGTCGAGATAGCCAACGATGCCGCCGTAGACACCGCGCCGCGAGGGCTCGAGATCGTCGATGATCTCCATCGCACGCGGCTTGGGTGCACCCGAGAGAGTGCCGGCCGGGAAGGTTGCGGCGAGGGCGTCGTATGCCGTGCGATCAGGCGCGAGTTGGCCGACAACAGTCGAGACCAGATGCATCACATGCGAATAGCGCTCGACCTGCATGAACTCCACCACCTCGACACTGCCGGGCACGCACACGCGACCGAGGTCATTGCGCCCGAGATCGACGAGCATGAGGTGCTCAGCGCGCTCCTTGGTGTCGGCAAGCAGATCTTCGGCGAGCGCCGCATCTTCTTCGGGGTTCGCTCCGCGCTTGCGAGTGCCCGCGATGGGGTGCAGACGACAGCGACCCCCATCAACAGTAACCAGTGCCTCCGGCGAGGAGCCCACGATGTCGAACGCGACTTCCTCCGAAAGCGTCGTGCGATCGCTCGCGATCGCAGGCATGCGAAAGAGGTACATATATGGGCTCGGATTAGTCACGCGCAGTACCCGATAGACATCGAGCGAAGTCGCGGGGCAATCAGCTTCAAAGCGCTGCGAAAGCACGACCTGAAACGCATCGCCCGCGCGAATATGCTCCTTGGCTGTCGCTACGGCGGCGAGGTAGTCAGTGGCCTCGGTGCGATGGCGCACATCAAGCGCAGCATCGGGGTCGTAGGTCGCCACTGTCGAGTCGGTTGGCTGTGCGAGGGCGGCCTGCATCGCATCGAGTCGCGCGACCGCATCAGCCCACGCATCATCCACGCGCTCATCAGTCGCATCAAAGTTAATCGCATTGGCGATCAGCAACACCGATCCATCCCAGTGATCCAGCACCGCAAGATCACTGGCCAATAAGAACCCGATCTCGGGGATCTGCAACTCGTCAGGGTTGCCGTCGGGCACGCGCTCCCAACGACGTACGACGTCATAGGACGCGAAGCCGACCATGCCGCCAGTTAGCGGCGGCAAACCTTCAAGTCGTTCGGTGTGCAGCAGATCAATCGTGCCGCGAAGCGCAGCAACGGGATCCCCGCCGGAGGGCACCCCGATCGGTGCGTGACCAAGCCACGTCGCCTCGCCATTGATCTCAGTGAGCATCGCTGCGCTACGTACGCCCACAAAGCTGTAACGCGCCCATGATCGGCCGTGCTCTGCGGACTCCAGCAGGAACGTGCCCGCACGCTCGCCACACAATGCGCGATACAAGCCCACGGGAGTTTGGCCATCAGCAAGAAGCCGACGAACCACGGGGATAACACGTCGGTTCCGTGCGAGTCGACGGAAAGTCTCAAGGTCAGGTGTCGCACTTCCGGCGAACGTCGCCGCGATGCGGCTGTCGGTCATGACTCGATCACCACACGTGCGGTGTCGAAACAGGAGCGCGCGCCGGTGTGGCATGCCGCGTCGACCTGGTCGACGAGAAGCAGCAGCGCATCACCGTCACAATCGAGCCGGATCTCGCGCACATGCTGGGCGTGTCCGGAAGTTTCACCCTTGACCCAGTACTCCTGGCGGCTACGCGACCAGTAGGTAGCGCGCCCGGTCTCACATGTGCGGCGGAGTGCCTCGGTATCCATCCACGCGACCATCAAGACCTCGCCGGAGTCCCATTGTTGGGCGACGACAGCAACCAGTCCGTCGGAGCCGGGGCGTAGGGCAGCGAGGAGGTCTGCCGGAGTGGACATTGCCCCATTCTGCCGCACTCACCACGGGCACCCATCCGCACACCAAATCGGGTCCGGCTCATAAGAGCCGGACCCGGAAAGTGAACTCCCCCGCAGCCCACCGGCCCTCAGCATGACGGGTCCCAACAATTTGCGGGTGGAAGTTGTTCGGAAATGGTGATTTTGGTGCCGGATCGTCACCGGACGGGGAAGCCCTCAGCACGCAAAGCCTCTTTGACCTCGCCGATCGTGACCATGCCAAAGTGGAAGACCGAGGCGGCCAGAACGGCGTCGGCCCCCATCTCGACGGCCGGAGCGAAGTCGCCCACGGCGCCGGCTCCCCCACTCGCGATGAGAGGCACGCTGACCTGACCACGCACGAGACGGATGAGTTCGAGGTCGTAACCCGAGGTCGTGCCATCAGCGTCCATGGCGTTAAGCAAAATCTCGCCAGCACCGAGTTGAGCGCCCTTGGCCGCCCACTCCACCGCATCGATCCCAGTGCCACGTCGACCACCATGCGTCGTCACCTCAAAGCCACTCGGCGTCGAGGCGCCATCGGCACATCGCCGCGCATCTACAGATAACACCACGCATTGCGCCCCGAATTGCTCGGCCGCTTCAGTGATGAGTTCGGGTCGCGCCAGCGCAGCAGTATTGAGACTGACCTTGTCGGCACCTGCACGCAACAACGCATCAAAGTCCGCCACAGTGCGCACACCGCCACCCACGGTCAATGGGATGAACACCTGCTCGGCGGTGCGGCGTACGACGTCATAGGTGGTCTCGCGTCCGCCACTGGACGCGGTGATGTCGAGAAAGACCAACTCATCAGCGCCTGCAGCGTCGTAGGCCCGCGCTAATTCGACCGGGTCACCGGCATCACGCAGATTGACGAAGTTGACGCCCTTCACCACGCGCCCGGCGTCAACGTCTAGGCACGGAATAACGCGTACGGAGACGGTCATTCGTGCGGCATGAGGCCCACGCGCGGAGCAACCGCGGCGAGTGCCTCAGGAAGCGTGAATGCGCCTTCGTACAAAGCCTTGCCGACGATCGCACCCTCGAGGCCCTTGAGATCAGCGAGCTTATGAAGGTCCTCAAGACGCGCGACGCCACCGGAGGCGATGACCTTGGCCTTGGTGTGATGCACGACCTTGTGCAGCAGATGGTGATTGGGTCCGCTCATCATGCCGTCCTTCGTCACGTCGGTGACGACATAGCGCGCACATCCCTCGGCATCGAGACGATCAATCGTCTCCCACAGATCGCCACCATCGCGCGTCCAGCCACGTGCCGACAACGTGTCACCGCGAACGTCGAGCGCAATGGCGATCTGATCGCCGTATTCGCCAATGACACGTCGACACCAGTCTGGGTTCTCCAACGCCGCAGTGCCGATGTTGACGCGGGCCGCACCTGTCGCAAGGGCAGCCTTGAGCGACTCGTCATCGCGAATGCCACCGGACAACTCCACCTTGAGATCGAGACTGCGCACCACGCCAGCGAGGAGTTCGGCGTTAGACCCGCGACCGAAGGCAGCATCCAAATCCACGAGGTGAATCCACTCCGCGCCCTGGTTCGCCCACGCCGCCGCCGCCTCAGCTGGATCGCCATAGGCAGTCTCGGTGCCCGCGGCTCCTTGTACGAGGCGCACAGCCACCCCATCGGCCACATCGACAGCAGGGAGCAGGACGAAGGTCATGGGTACAGCCTAGGCGTAGGACTTCGTGGCGCTCAGACCCGCCCGAAAGCCAACACCCACACCACGGGCGCCATCACGATGCATCCGACAAGCACCC
>WLOK01000163.1 GCA_009699315.1 Actinomycetota bacterium | reverse complement strand
TTTGTCTTGCCACAAGCCGAGGGGAACGCCGCGGTCACGTACCGCACATCACCCTTCGGCGAGGTGAGCTTGAGGATGAGCATGTGCTCGGCCATCCAGCCTTCATCGCGAGCCATCGCCGATGCAATGCGA
Source organism: Actinomycetota bacterium (assembly GCA_009699315.1). Taxonomy (GTDB): domain Bacteria; phylum Actinomycetota; class Actinomycetes; order S36-B12; family S36-B12; genus CAINMH01. The sequence goes on along the minus strand of WLOK01000163.1, from coordinate 3,732 downwards.
AGCGCGAAGCACTTCTTACCGAGGAGCGCATTGCCGCCATATCCCGATCCGTAGGACCAGATCTCGCGCGTCTCGGGGAAATGCACGATGTACTTCGTGTCGCTGCATGGCCACGCGACATCAGCACGCTCAACTCCAGCGGCATCTTTGAGTGGGTATCCGACACAGTGCAGAGCAGGCACGAAATCGCCATCTTCGCCAATGAGGTCCAATGCGGCCTGACCCATGCGCGTCATGATGCGCATGTTCGCCACGACGTAGGGGGAATCGGTGATCTCGACGCCAAGCTGCGAAATGCGTGAGCCAAGTGGCCCCATCGAAAACGCGATGACGTACATCGTGCGGCCACGCATCGCACCCTCGAACAGTCCGCGCAGGTTCTTGCGCATCTGCGAAGGATCCATCCAGTTGTTGGTGGGGCCGGCGTCTTCCTCATTGAGAGAACAGATAAACGTGCGATCTTCGACGCGTGCAACGTCACTGGGGTTGGAGCGAGCAAGGAAGGAATTGGGACGAATCTTTTCGTTGAGCTTGATGAGCATGCCCGACGCCACCATCTCAGCGGTGAGACGATCCCACTCTGCCTGAGACCCATCGCACCACACGATGTTGTCGGGCTGCGTGAGTTCGGCTACCTGCTCCACCCACTCCAATAATTTCTTATTGCGAGTCGGTGCATTGGTCAGGTCAACAGTGCTCATGAGCAGACTCCCGAATTCGATGAAACGTGTTCTGTAATGATGCCGCGTTACAACAGCAGACGACAGCCACGGGGCCCCGTTTGGGGCCATTTGTGAGCAATGGCACAAGGGAATGATCGGTCAACGTCTCCCGCGTCACACCTGACGCAATTTCCCCATGAATCAGGGTGTCTGTAACCGTTTTAGGTCGTGGGTACGAATCTGCGTAGGCGGAGACTGTTGGCGACCACAAACACACTTGATGACGCCATGGCGGCTCCCGCCAGCATGGGATTGAGCACGCCAGCGGCGGCGAGCGGGATCATCGCCACGTTATAGGCGAACGCCCAAAAAAGGTTGCCACGAATGACGGCGAGTGTTTTCCTCGACAGTCGGATCGCGTCTACCGCAGCCAGCAGATCCGATCGCACCAACGTCAGATCGCTCGCCTCAGCAGCAACGTCCGAACCACTGCCCATAGCAATTCCGAGATCCGCGGTCGCCAGCGCCGCGGCATCGTTGACTCCGTCTCCCACCATGGCCACAACCGACCCTTGGGCTTGTAGTGCCGTGACATGTACGACCTTGTCCTCGGGCATCACATCTGAGACAACATCCGTGATGCCCACCTGGATCGCCACGGCCCGTGCAGCACGTTCGTGATCTCCCGTGAGCAAAACTGGACGAAGCCCGAGGTCGCGAAGTAGCGAGACTGCTCGTCCGCTCGTGGGGCGAATCTCGTCAGCCACGGCAATCGCGCCAATTACGCGCGTGCCTTGGGCAACAGCAACCACTGTCGCCCCTACATCACCCCAAGCGTCCATACGAAGTTGCAAGTTGTCCGATGGCATGGATCCCACCGATTCGGCGACCCATTGCGGTCGACCGATGGTGATCTGTTCCTCCCCTACCATCGCTTGCACGCCTGCACCTCGAGCATTAGAAAACTCGCGCATCGGGGTCACAGTTCCAGCAGCAGCCACAATCGCACGTGCAACTGGATGCTCACTTCCGATCTCCGCACTCGCCGCGAGTTGCAAGACGGTCGCTTCAGACACCCCTTCCCCTGCGACGCCGAGCACACTCATCGCGCCCATCGTCACGGTGCCGGTCTTGTCGAGGACGATCGTGTTGACTCGACGGGTGTCTTCGAGAACTTGTGGCCCCCTGATAAGAATCCCGATTTGTGCACCACGTCCAGTGCCGACCAGCAGCGCGATCGGCGTCGCAAGACCGAGAGCGCAGGGACAAGCGATGATTAGGACTGCCACAGCCGCAGTGAAGGCTGCTTGGGCGTCATGAGTGATGAACCACCACGAGGCCAATGTGACGAGCGAAATCAGCATCACAACAGGCACAAAAACCGCTGAGACACGATCTACAAGACGTTGAATCGGTGCCTTCTCCATCTGAGCCGCAACAACGAGTCGCGCGACCTGAGCCAACCGGGTGTCTGACCCCACGCGTGAAGCGCGGACTAGGAGTCGACCATCAATGTTCATTGTTCCGCCGGTGACTTTCGACCCTTCCGTGACATCGATCGGAAGGGATTCACCAGTGAGTAATGACTCATCAATACAGGAATTGCCCTCTTCAACCATGCCATCGGTAGCGACGCGCTCGCCGGGTCGAACCACAAATAGATCGCCGACCTGTAAATCATCTGCGCCAACAACTTCTTCTACGCCATGGCGCAACACAGACACTTCTGGGACAGACAGATCCATGAGTGCGCGCAAGGCAGAAGAAGATCGGTACTTCGCGCTCACTTCACACCAGCGCCCAGCCAGAATGAAGACGGGCACTGCCGCCGCGACTTCGAAGTAGGTCTGCGGCCCGTTCATCTCCATCCCGTGATCACTCGCGAAAATCAGCACCCACATGCTCCAGATGAATGCCGCACCGACGCCGAGACTAATCAGCGTGTCCATAGTCACGGCACGATGTCGAGCATTGATCCACGTAGCACGATGGAAAGGCCATGCGCCCCAAGTCACGACGGGGAAAGTCGACGCCAGCGCCACCCACTCCCAGCCGTTGAATCGCAGAATTGGGATCATCGATAACGCGATCACGGGAATTGCAAGAACCAAACAGATCCAGAATCTTCGACGCAGTGAGGCGATCTCTTCAGCGGGACCCGCAGCCGTGCCTAGGGCACTGGCTCCGTAGCCGGTCTCCTCGACTGCCTTGACGACATCAGCAACGGTCACACCCTCGGGGATGGCGATCCGGGCACTCTCGGTGGCGAAATTGACTGTGGCAGTGACCCCCGGTAAACGATTCAGACGGCGCTCCACCCGGGCGGCACACGACGTACACGTCATGCCGCTTACCGCGAGGTCAATCTGGGTGGTCACTCCTCCAGAGTAGATCCGCGAGCGCCATGAGCCACAATGAATCATGCTCACGCTCATGGCGGCTGCCGCAATCTTCGTGTCGCAACCGCCTGCCGCCCCCGCACATCGCCAGGTTCTCATCGTGACGACGGCCAATTCGACTGCGACCGTAGGCACTCTGGAGGCGTACACTTGGCGCCGAGGGTCCTTCCATCGCACCCTTGGCCCGGTCACGGCCTACGTCGGCAGCGAAGGCATTGGCAAAGCTTCTGAATGGCGCTCTCGCACTCCGAGCGGCGTATTCAGTATGACCGAGGGATTCGGCTGGGCCGCCAACCCCGGCACCCTGATGCCCTACCGCAAGGTGGGTTCTTCGGCGTGGTGGGTGTCCGACACGACGTCCCCGGCGTACAACACCATGCAGTTCTGTCGACGCAGTGCCTGCACATTCGATACCGACGTTTCCGAACCGCTCGCGAGCATTTCGCTCTACCGACACGCAATGGTCATCAACTACAACCGCAACCCGATCAAGTCTGGCGCGGGATCGGCGTTCTTTCTGCACGAGTCAGCCGGCGCGCCCACGGCTGGGTGCGTAGCCATCAACGGCGTCACGCTCACTCGCGTGATGCACTGGTTGCGTCCGGGAGCGGCTCCGGTGATCTCAATTGCTGTTGGCTCCAAGGCCTATGCACCACTCGCGTCCACCGCCT
>WLOK01000162.1 GCA_009699315.1 Actinomycetota bacterium | reverse complement strand
TTGCGCGACGGGCTAAGACCGAGTGACTGACCGACGAGCCCGCGTGGCTTCGATGACAACGCTTCAGCGATTGCCAGCAGTTCGAGAGATGCGTGCGCATCGGGCACCGCAGTGACGAGCGGTTGGCCGTTGTCGCCACCTTCGCGCAGGCGTACATCGAACGGGATGCGCCCGAGCACCGGCACAGATGTGCCCAGCGACTTGGAGAGTTGCTCGGCAACCAGATCTCCACCGCCGCGACCAAAGAGGTCCATTGGCTCGCCGCAATGCGGGCACGGGAATCCGCTCATGTTTTCGATCACGCCGCCCACCTGCTGCTTGGTGATCTCGGCCATCATGCCCGCGCGGACAGCAACCTCAGCGGCGGCAATCTGCGGCGTGGTCACAACGATGAGCTTGGCGTGAGGCAGCAACTGAGCCACAGAGATCGCCATATCGCCGGTGCCCGGCGGAAGATCAAGTAGCAGGAAGTCCAGATCTCCCCACCACACATCGGCGAGGAACTGCTCGAGCACTTTGTGGAGCATTGGTCCGCGGTAGGCGACCGGTTGTGCGACGCCACCGGGCTTCATCGGCAAGATCGACATCGTCTTCACGCCGTGACCCACAGGCGGCAGGATCAAACCATCGACATTGGTCGGACCGGCATGCACGCCGAGCATGCGCGGGATCGAGTGGCCGTAGACATCTGCATCTAGCAGGCCGACCGAAAGTCCGCGCGCGGCCAAAGCAACGGCGAGGTTGGCGGTGACCGACGACTTACCGACTCCGCCTTTGCCGGATGCAATCGCGAGGATCTGCGTCAATGAGCCAGGCTGTGTGAACGGGATCTCGCGCGACTCGCCTCCACGCAACTTGGTACGCATCGTCGTGCGCTGCTCGTCGTTCATGACATCGAGCACCACGGTGACTTCGCCAACACCTGCGAGTGGACGGACCGCTCCCTCAACGCGCTGAGTGATCTCGTTGCGCATGGGACAGCCGCTGATGGTCAGCAGAATCGTCACAGTGACGTGTGAACCTTCAACCACGACTGACTTGACCATGCCGAGGTCAGTAATCGGCTGACCAATCTCCGGGTCCTTTACAGCGGACAGCGCAGCGAGGACGTCAGATTCGGTAGCCATATGAGGATGTTAGAGCGCTTTGATCAACGCGGCATCATCGAGGCACGCCATGCGCCTGGGCCAGGGCGTGTGGCCGGGCGTGTGTTGCGTGCACGCGAACTCCACAAGCTGCGCTGGGGAGCAGGCGCGCCACTAGGTGCACGCAGCGCAGTCAACGCAGCAACAACAGCGGCAATTTCGACCGCATCGGGATTGCCGCGCACGATACGCAGATGTGGCTGCTGCTCGGTCACAGTGGGATGTTTCCGTGCTTCTTCGGCGGACGATTCGCACGCTTATTGCGCAATGCGCGCAGGCCGCGAGTCACCATCACACGCGTCTCGCTAGGCAGAATCACGCGATCGATGTAGCCACGCTCGGCTGCGATGTAGGGATTTGCCAGCGTCGTCTGGTAGTCGTCTACGAACTGCTGACGAGCCGCAGCGGGATCGCTCGCGTCTGCGAGCTCCTTGCGGTAGAGGATGTTGACTGCACCCTGCGCTCCCATGACCGCGATCTCGGCCGTCGGCCACGCGAGGTTGAGATCACCGCCTAGATGCTTCGACCCCATGACGTCATATGCGCCGCCGTACGCTTTGCGCGTGATGACCGTGACGAGCGGCACGGTGGCTTCGGCATATGCGTAGATCAACTTGGCGCCGCGGCGAATGATGCCGTTCCACTCCTGGTCGGTGCCCGGCAGGAAGCCGGGCACGTCGACAAAGGTGAGCACGGGGATATTGAACGCATCGCAGGTGCGCACAAAACGCGCCGCCTTCTCTGATGCATCGATGTCGAGGGTTCCCGCGAATTGCATGGGCTGATTGGCCACCACGCCCACAGCGCGACCCTCGACGCGACCGAAGCCGCAGATGATGTTGGGCGCGAAGAGCGACTGCACCTCAAGAAAGTCGCCGTCGTCTAGGACATGCTCAATCACGGTGTGCATGTCGTAGGGCTGGTTAGGAGAGTCGGGCATCAAGGTGTCGAGCTCGCGATCAGCATCGGTCACCTCGAGTTCAGCTTCGACCTCGTACGTAGGTGCATCTTCGAGGTTGTTGCTTGGTAGGTGATCGAGAAGTGCGCGCACGTAGTCGAGCGCGTCGTCTTCGTCGGTGGCCATGTAGTGCGCAACACCGGACTTGGAGTTGTGTGTGCGTGCACCGCCGAGATCCTCAAATGCAACATCCTCGCCAGTGACTGTCTTGATGACGTCGGGTCCGGTGATAAACATGTGAGAGGTCTGATCGACCATGATCGTGAAGTCAGTGATCGCAGGGGAGTAGACCGCACCGCCCGCACATGGCCCCATGATCAAGGAGATCTGTGGGATGACTCCAGAGGACTGCACATTGCGGTAGAAGATCTCGCCGTATAGGCCGAGGGAGACCACGCCCTCCTGGATGCGGGCGCCACCAGAATCGTTAATGCCGATCATCGGGCAGCCGGTCTTCAGGGCCAGATCCATGACTTTGACGATCTTCTCACCAAACACCTCGCCGAGGGATCCGCCGAAGACGGTGAAGTCCTGAGCGAACACGCACACGGGGCGGCCATCGATCGTGCCGTATCCGGTGATGACACCGTCGCCATAGGGACGGTTCTCCTCAAGACCGAAGGCGTGCGAACGATGGCGGGCCAGTCCGTCGAGTTGCTGGAAGGAGTCGGGGTCTAGGAGCTTCTCAATACGCTCCATTGCCGTCATTTTGCCCTTGGCGTGCTGCTTGGCCACCGCTGCCTCGCGACGCCCGATGGCATCCTCTCGGCGCTGCTGGAGGCCGGCGACCTTGCCCGCGGTGGATCGGGGGTCGAGGCCCCCTTCGTTGGCAACCGCAGCCATGCTTCCTCCAAATACTTTGACGTCAACGGATACTTTAGCCTCATGGATTCAGACCAGGCTCCGTACGTCCCCCTTGACGTCCAGCGCCTCACGGACGCGATGCGGACCTCGTCGCCCTCGGTCGACTGGTCCATCGGCGTCGTGGATTCCACGGGCTCCACGAACGCCGACCTCGCCGCCCTTGCGGCCACCGGTGCGTCTTCGGGGACAGTCCTCATTGCGGAGGAGCAGACCGCTGGGCGGGGCCGGCTGGGCCGGGCCTGGCAGTCACACCCGGGCAGTGGCATCTGGATGTCGGTCCTGCTCCGGCCAGCCGAATCTCTTTCGTGGAGTTGGCTGCCGCTCCTTGCTGGCGTGGCGACCGTTACCGCGCTTCGGAGCGTGGGTGTCCCAGCGGATCTGAAGTGGCCCAACGATGTCGTCGTGGGAGAGCCCTACGCCAAGTTAGCCGGGATCTTGCTGGAACGAGTCTCGGCACCTGTTGGGGCGATCGTGGGCATCGGGATCAATGTGAGCGAGGCGGCAGCTCACGGCTTTGCCGAGGCTACGTGCGTGGAACGCGTTGTGGGTCCAATTGACCGCACGGCCCTTATCGCTGAGGTGCTGCGTTCCCTTGCGATCGAGTTCGATGCCTGGTCAGCAGCCGACGGCAACGCGGAGGCTAGCGGGCTCGCTGATAGATATCGCCAGTTATGTCGCACATTGTCCTGGGACGTACGCGTGTCCCTGCCTGACGGGATAGATCTCATTGGGCCAGCGATGGGCATTGACTCCGATGGCCACCTTCTCGTGGATGTGGCTGGCGACTTGCGCGTCATCGCCGCTGGCGATGTGACGAGGTTGCGGCCGCTTTAGGGGTCGTTGTGTCAGGGTATGCACATGGCATACCCGCAGCACCTCCTCGGCGAGGGCGAAACGATCGCATTCGAGATGA
>WLOK01000161.1 GCA_009699315.1 Actinomycetota bacterium | reverse complement strand
GCCCAGCGAGGAATCCGGATCTTCGTCGCGATCTTCGACCGAACTGCTCGAGCACAAATCGAGTCGGTGATTCCCAACTGCGTGGTGCTTTCACCTTCGGCAATAGCGGTCCCCACGATCGTTGCTGAGGCGATTGCGCCGGAGCACGCATCTGTGCGCCGGAGTACCTCGTCCTCGATTGAGGAATGGGTGTCCATCGACAAGCCCGTTGACGGACGAGCTCGCATCACAACATTCGAGACACCAAGCCGGATCCGTGCGCGGGGATGGTGGGGTCGCCTGCGCGGTCAACTGCGTCCCTACGACGCTGGGTCGGCGGTTCTTCTCGGCGGCGCGCTCGGACTCATACTCGTGATCATCATCGACACTCTCGTCGGATTGCGACATGAGTCTTTGCTCCGAGCTTTGTACGACGCAGCACGAACGACCGCCACGATTAGTTCGCCTGATCTACCCAACGAACCGGCATACCTCATCTGGGGTTTCGTCGCCGCGCTGTTGGTGATGGGGTTCACCGCCGCATTCGCTGCCGGCATAGTCCAGCACCTTCTCTCGGGGCGTCGTGTTTCGCTCATCGGCAGACGTGTCGTGCCACGAGCCGGACACGTCGTCGTCGTCGGAATGGGACAGGTCGGCCTTCGGCTAGCGCAAGAGTTCAGAGCCCTCGGTATCGCCGTGGTCGGGATCGAGCGTGACCATCAGGCACCTTCCCTCGTGATCGCACGTGACTTGTCTATTCCCGTCCTAGTCGGAGATGCCGCTTCACGTCGCATGCTGCGTCGTGCGGGTCTAAGCCGTGCCATTGCAGTTGTAGCGGCTGGCAGCGAGGAACGCGACAACATTGCGGTAGCGATCTCTGCAATCGCGGTGGCCCCCAACGTGCCGGTAGTTATTCGTGCTGGAGCGGATGACGCAATTGACGAAACGCGATCGCTCTTCCATATCGGAGCCGTTGTCGACGTGAATGGACTCACAGCTGCATTCGTCGTGCAGGCGATGCTGGGGGACATTCCATATGCGGTGATTCTCGAAGGAGAATCTCTCTTGACTTTGGATGACACGGGAATGACTCTCAGCAGTTCACCGGGATCCCCTATGCGCTGTACTTGTTAGAGTCCATTAACACTTAGGCACGTAGAGAGGTACGTCAAGATGCTGGAAATCTTTTGCGCACCCTCTCGCTACGTTCAGGGGCGCGACGCGACAGCTGCGCTGGGCGAACAGTTGGCACATCTACAGATCTCCGGACCGGTCCTGCTCCTCGCCAGCCAGCGCACTGCGGACCAACTCAGCACTTTGTGGGAACAGGCCCTCACCGACTTTGTTTACATCACTCACATCTTCGGCGGCGAATGCACGCAAGCCGAAATCAACGCCGGTGTCGAAGCCGGGCGAGCTGCGGGCGCGACGGCGGTCATCGGCGCTGGCGGAGGTAAAGCACTCGACACATCGCGCGCAGTCGCAGCGCAACTTCAAGTCCCCGCAATCAATTGCCCAACACTCGCGTCTAGCGATGCGCCGTGCAGCGCATTGTCTGTTGTGTACAACGAAGACGGATCGGTGGACCGCTATCAGTTCTACCCCACGAATCCCGTACTCGTACTTGTCGATACGACACTCGTAGCCCAGGCACCTCGACGCTACCTAGTTTCCGGCATGGGCGATGCCCTCGCGACGTGGTACGAAGCACGCACAGTGATCGAGGCGCATGGCGTCAATCAGGTAGGCGGTGCACCCACATTGACTGCCGGTGCACTTGCAAGGTTGTGTCGAGACACGCTATTCGCAGACGGGCTCGATGCGGCACGATCTGTTGATGCCCACTCCGTCACACCCGCTTTAGAGAGAGTCGTCGAGGCGAATACGTTGCTGTCCGGCCTCGGCTTTGAATCTGGCGGACTTGCCATTGCGCACTCCGTGCATAACGGTTTGACCGTGTTGCCGCCCACACATGCGTATCTCCACGGCGAAAAGGTCGCCTTCGGGCTTCTGGTGCAACTTGTTGTTGAAGGTCGCGAAGGTTCGGAGATTTCTGAGGTGATCAACTTCTGCCGCAAAGTGGGACTCCCCACACGTCTATCTGATCTTGGACTCGCTGATCTCGACGCGAAATCCATCACTGCGATTGCAGAACGCACTGTGCAACCAGGTGAAACTGCCCACCACGAACCATTTGAGGTGACGACGACCATGATTGCCGACGGTATTCGAGCCGCCGACGAATGGGCTCGAGCCGTCGCTGGTAATCCCTGACGACATGGGAATCTGACCCGCTACCCTGCATGGGTGCGCATTGCTACGTGGAACGTCAACTCAATCGGAGCGCGGCTGCCGCGTGTGTTGGAGTGGCTTGAGGTTGCTCAGCCCGATGTGCTTGCTGTTCAGGAGTTGAAGTGTGCTGAGACTGCTGTCCCAGTCGAAGAGTTTGCGGCGCTCGGCTACGAGATCGCTGCACTCGGCGACGGGCGATGGAATGGTGTCGCGTTGCTCTCACGCGTCGGACTTGAAGATGTAACGCGCAATTTGCCGACGCAGCCAGAATTCGAGGGCTCAATCGAACCGCGCGCGATCGGGGCCACGTGCGGCGGTATCCGAGTGTGGAGTGTCTACGTACCCAATGGTCGCGAGGTTGATCATGCTCACTATGCGTACAAACTGCAGTGGTACGACGCACTGCGCGACATGGCCGTCGCCGAAATGGCAGCTAACCCCGATCAGGCATTCACCATTATCGGTGACTACAACATTGCGCCCACGGATGCAGACGTGTGGGATGTCAGCGCTTTTGCCAACTCCACACATGTAACCGAGCCTGAGCGAGCAAAGCTGCGCGACCTTGAGGCGATCGGCTTGATCGAGGTCATTCCGCGCGCACTCAAGGGCGAGCCATACACCTTCTGGGACTACCGCGACCTTGGCTTCCAGAAGGGCAAGGGAATGCGTATCGACTTGATCTACGGCAATGCCCGTCTTACTGACTGTGTGTCAGGTGCCTACGTTGATCGTGAAGCACGCAAAGGCAAGGGCTCGTCCGATCACGCGCCGGTGATCATGGAGATCAACAGCTAGTCGCCGTCAGACTGCGGCTGCATGGCGACCGGCTGCGGGCCGCGCACTCGGCATCGCAACGCGATCAGGTGCACCGTCGAAGCATCCGCCGCCTGGATCATCACGATCTTCCACGCGACCATCAGTTCGTACCGGATCAAAACGCGGATTGAACATGTCGCGGATCACCATCGCTGCGAACCACGCTGTGGCGAGTACGTGCACAAACACAAAGACGGCGTACCACTGCTGCGTCAGGCCTTTGCCGCCGTCATAACCAGCCAGGAACCACCACACTGCGGCGAAGTACGCAGCTTCACCGACCTGCCAAATGAGGAAGTCGCGCCAGCGTGGACGTGCCATCACCGCGAGTGGAATTAGCCACATGACGTATTGCGGTGAATAGACCTTGTTGGTGAGACAGAACGCTGCCACTACCAAGAACAACACTTGCGCGAGACGAGGTCGACGCGGCGTTGCAAAGATCATCACGCCGATCGCGACGCACAATACGAGGAAACTTCCGGTTGCAACGATGTTTAGCCACTCCGGCAGAATCGGCGGAAGGCCAAGCAGGTTGCTGGCGTACCAAATTGAGCCGAAGTCCTGTCCACGCGTCTGGCTGAACTTGTAGAAGTAGAACCAGCCATCAAAGTTCGCCAGAATGAACGGCAAGTTCACAACAAGCCAACTTGCCACCGTGCCGAGCAACAGCCACCAGAACTGCTTGAGTCGCGAACTTCGGATTGCCAAGAGCAACCAAGGGCCCAAGAGGATCAGCGGATAGAACTTCGCTGAGATTGCGAGGCCGAGCAGGATGCCGGCCCAGAGCGGATGTTTGCGAGCCCACAACATCATGGCGAGCGCGGTGAACGCGACAGGAATCATGTCCCAGTTAATAAATGCGCACAGGATGATGCCTGGTGCAAGCGCAACCAT
>WLOK01000160.1 GCA_009699315.1 Actinomycetota bacterium | reverse complement strand
GCTGATGCGTGTCCTCGTGACGGGAGGTCGGGGACTTCTTGGTGAAGCGACCGTGGCAGCGCTCGTACGCGAAGGCCACGTTGTACGCATCATGCAGCGAACCTCGAGTGCCGTGGCTACGCGATGTGGGGACGTTGAAGAAGTACTTGGGGATGTGCGCAATCGCGATGATGTTCGTGGAGCGTGCTCGAAGATGGACGCGGTGGTGCACCTCGCGGCACGAGTAGCTGTGACAGGCTCGTGGCAAGAGTTTTACGAAGTCAATGTGATCGGTACTCGCCACGTCCTTGAAGAAGCGCGAGCAGCCGGAGTGGCGCGAGTGGTGCACGTTTCTTCCCCGTCAGTAGCACATGTGGGCCATGCTCTAGTCGGTGTAGGCGCGACCCCGGCCGACGCACACTCTGCTCGCGGTCACTATTCGCGCAGTAAAGCAATGGCAGAGATCTGTGCGCTCAACAGCGACGTGCCAGGCTTTGCTGTCGTTGCGGTTCGCCCGCATCTGGTGTGGGGCCCCGGTGACACTCAACTAGTAGCGCGCATCATCGAACGCGCGCGGCAAGGACGCCTCTTCGTTGTCGCACACGGGAATGCGCTCGTGGATACGACCTACGTCGACAATGCAGCCGACGCAATTGCGGCTGCACTTGAGCAGGCGACCGAGACGGAAGTGCATGGACGCGCGTTCGTAGTGTCCAATGCCGAGCCCCGACCCGTTCGCGAACTCTTCGAACGCATCGCAGCGGCGGGTGGCTGTGCCGGCACGATCCGCAGTGTGCCCTTCTCGCTCGCGTGGATGGCTGGGGCCGTTTCCGAACGTATCTGGGCAAGGCGCTCGACCGAGCCGCCGATTACGACCTTCCTCGCCGAACAGCTGGCGACCGCACACTGGTTCGATCAGCGCGAGACTCAGACGACGCTCAACTGGGAGCCAAAAATCAGCCTCGCTGAGGGCTTCGAGCGGCTTCGTCAATCCTTCCTCTAGTGTGACGATCGTGTTCACCAGTCCCTCGTGGATCGAGATCGGCTCATCGCGTAGCGAACGCCGTGAGGCGGGTCGGGCGCGTAGACGTAACGTGCCGTGGGCTGCTGTCGTGGAGTGGCCAACTGGCGCCTCGCTCCTGATCGATCCCCTCGACATCGCTGGGCTATGTGCTGTCGTTGCACAGGCACCCACGTCGGGTCTGATGGCACATCTGGTCGGGCCCACCGCGCATCTCCTTGCTGTTAAGGATGAGCGGTCGGAACTCGTCGTTGCTGATTTCGGTGGACTTGACCACGCGATCGAGGGCCCTTGGGAATGGGACGTGCGCACGATCGCTCTGCGGGTGGCGCGTGATACTCAATCGGTAGAGAAGGGGCGCGCGGTCGTCGCAGAGTTTGCTCGCGCCTATCGCGAGGCAATCAGGGCTACAGCTGCACTTGAGCATGCGGGTGGTTGGCAGGGGCTGGCGTCGGGACCAGGGGCTCGTGGGGCATACGCGCGACTCACTCGCGGCGGAGAGAAGGGCAAAGTGGCGTCAGCGGCCTTCCCGGTCATAGTGCGTGGGCGTACTGCCTCACAGTGGGTCAAGGGACGCTCGCGAATCGTCCGCAAGACACTGCCCTTCGATCGAGTCGAGGCGGACTCCGATGCGGTTCTGCGGATGTTCGCTGAGTATCGCGAGGCGATACCTGAGGCATTGGCTTTACGCATGCAGCGAATGGTCGTGGTGGATGCAGTGGGGCGGGCAGATTCTGGCGGCCTCCTCGTGCTTGCCGTGGACGAAGAAGGCAACGATCCGATCTTGTTGCAGACGACCTTGGTGCGTGAATCTGCGTGGGAGCCCTATGCGGGAGATGTCGTTCTAGGGTCGGATGCTCAGCGGGTCCTGCTCGCATCCACTCTGCTCCAGGTGTCGCCCGACCCATTGCTCGGTTGGTCCAGCGATGTGCGCCAGACCCGGTCGGTGATGTGGTCTCAGGCCGTCAACGACGATCCGGTGCGCCCCTCGATGCCACAGTGGATGAGGCTTCGGGAGGCTGAGGCGCTCGGATCGGTGCTGGGCCGGGCGCATGCACGTACCGTTGACGCGTCGGCTTTGGCGGGCTATCTCGGCGGTTCTGACGGCTTCGATCGGGCGCTGGCCGCCGCTACTCTGCCGTAACCTGAACAGCCGGTTTACATCAAGTTGCAGCCGAGGATGATTTGCTGGATAGCGGTCGCGCCGTCCGCAATTAAAGGGTCATCCTGCTGAACCGGAATCGTGATTGTGCCGTCTTGGACGCCCTGATACACAGCAATGATGGCGTCCACTTGGGCTACCCCTAGTTCGTCGCCAACCGCTCTAGCGGCTTCGAGGATAGCCAAGGCTTCGTCGAGGATCGGATCAGTTGGTCCGCTCGGGTCTGGCAGGCCAAGCAAAGGTTCGAACGCCGCACAGAAAGCTTCTGGGTAAACGGCTGATGCGGAGGGATCACTCGTTGGCGTCGAAGAGTTCGCAGAAGAGCTCGATGCGGAAGTCGTAGGTACGGGCATGCTGCTCGTGGCGTCCCCACTGCTGCTGCCGCATGCGCTGAGCGCGAGAACGGGCAGGCTCAAAGCCACTACCGAGAGCACAATTCTTGACCTACGCACAACGCTCCTCCTGCCATTTGCTAACACGGCTGTGCCCCCGGCAGGATTCGAACCTGCGCTTGTGCCTCCGGAGGGCACCGCTCTATCCCCTGAGCTACGGGGGCTCGAAGGTCGGTACAGGCTAACAGCCGCGAGATGCATGCTGGCACGATGCCTAAATGGCCACGGAACAACCGCAGAGCAAAGAATTGCTGTGTGTGCGCGAGGGTGGCTCGGGCTTTCTGGTCACTGTCGTACGCAGACTCGGCGGCCGCACCACGTGGTGGGGTCGCGTCGCTGATCTCGGACTAGGGGTTGTGTCGCGTTACGGCCGCCATCATGGCTCTGTTCTCGCCGGTGGACTTGCCTTCTTTACTGCTCTGGCGATCACCCCGTTGGTCGTTGCTTTTGGCGCACTTGCTGGTCTAGTTATTGACCCCACCCGACTTGAGCTCGCGATGCAAGAACTCATCGCGCAATTCCCTTCCGCGAGTGTCCTCGAACCGTTTGCCAATGAACTCATTTCACTTGCAAAAAGCACTTCGAGTACTGGATTGACTGTGGCTGGAGCAGTCGGCATCGCAGTGGCAATATTCGGTTCGACGCGGATCGTGACTGCCACTCGACAGATTCTCGATGTTGCCTTCGAACATCCGCATGCACGACGGGGGCTTGTGTTACGCGCGTTGTCGGTTTTGGTGATCTTGCTGGGGATTATCGTCATGATGATTCTCTTGGTGTTGCTCACAGTCGTTCCCGTAGTTCTCAATGCACTGCATGTCGAAGGCTTCGTGCGAGACATATTCTCGGGGCCACTCATCTGGATCTTGGTTCTTCTTCTCGTTTACGCGCTTCTCCGCACGATCTACCACCTCGGGCCGGTCCAGCGTGGCGCACTCACGTGGTGGTCGCCGGGTGCTGCTGTTGTGACGGCGTGGCTGGTGCTGATGACTCTGGGGCTGAATATCTACGTGTCGTACTCGTCGACACTGGATGTCGCAGTCGCGCTACTCGGCGGTGTGGCCGTTTTGCTGCTGTGGCTCTACCTCAGCGCAATGGGCATTGTGATCGGAGCTGAGTGGGAGGGGATCCGATGTGCCGGGAACAGCACGAAGCCCCGGCGCTTGCGCACCGGGGCTTCGTGAATCAGATCGATTCGTCAAGCAGTCGGATAAATCAGACAATCCGGACGTTGTCGGCCTGCGGTCCCTTGGGTCCCTGGACGATGTCGAACTCCACGAGCTGGTTCTCGTCGAGCGAACGGTATCCATCGGACTGAATTGCGGAGTAGTGGACGAATACATCTGCGCCACCGTCGGCCTGAGCGATGAAGCCGAAGCCCTTTTCCGCGTTGAACCACTTCACTGTTCCCTGTGCCATGTGTTGCTTCTCCTAGCATGAACGATCGCCGTGCGGTTGCCCGGCGCAGCGGTGGTGCGAGCCTTCGTTCCTGCTTTTGAAGCAAAATGCCCGTCGACTG